>CAADGT010000123.1 GCA_900696595.1 uncultured Chloroflexota bacterium | reverse complement strand
CGCTGGGAGATTGCGATTGCGACGGCGTGCCATATTCTGGGCGTCAATGCCTTCGACCAGCCTGACGTGCAGGATAGCAAACTGCGGACGATTGCCAAGATCAAAGAATATCAGGCGACAGGGGAACTTGCCGAAGCGGATTTGGTTGACGTGAAAGATGCGCAGAAAGCCATCGAGGACTTTCTGGCAAACCCGCAACCTGGCGAGTTCGTCGCCATCAACGCCTATTTGCCGCGTAACGGCGGGATGATCGAGGCGATTCAAGGGTTGCGGGCAGTCATTCGGGCGAAAACCAGACTTTCGGTTACGGCGGGTTTTGGCCCGCGCTTCCAACATTCCACTGGTCAATTTCACAAAGGCGGACCCAACAAGGGACGGTTCATTCAATTCGTGTACGACGCTGAAGAAGACATGGACATCCCCGGACAGGGACTGACGTTTGGCGCTCTCATCCGCGCGCAGGCGCTGGGCGATTACGAGGCGTTGAAAGCGGCGGGACGGAAAGCGTTGAGGATACGGCTCTCGAAACCGGATGATTTAAAAAAGTTGGCGCTTGGGGAGCAAGCGGGGTGATGAGATTTTTTTTCGGGCAATGGCTCCAATGAAATAATGACGGCGGCGAGTCGGAATGCCATTCCGACTCGCTTCGTTTACCGGGAGCCGCTGCCTTGTTTTGGATGCGGACAGGCGCGAATTTATTATGCTTTATCAGCGTCAATCCGCGTTCATCCGCGTCCGATTAGATTCTTGAAATTCGTTTTTTGAGCGCGTTATCGTCCAGCTTCTTCATAATGCGCAGGACGAGTTTCCAGTCGCCGAGCCAGCCGAGGAATGCGCCCCAGGGCGCGGAAAAGCCCGTGGGCGGTTTGGGTAACTCCACGACGGACGAAAAATCCACGATGCGGTCGTCGAATTGATAGACATAGCGGCTGAGTTGCTTTGCGTCGGTTTCGGCATTAAGGAAGGCGCGGATATTTTCACGGTCTTGGGGCGTCATCCATTGCGGCAGGTCGGATGTGGCTTTAAAGTCGCAGAGCCGCGCCAGGTCTTGCAATTGTTGTTTATGTTCCTCTTCCAGCGAGTTTTCCTTCGACACAAAATATTCTATATCCGGGTCAATGTGAACCAGCGGCTTAAGCCATAGACGGTGAACGACCGTGCGAATGGCGTTCTTCGTCCCCGGCGTGGAGAAGTTTTGCAAAAGCGTTTCGTTTCGATAAACTTCCCAATCGTGAGAGACGTCCGGCCCGATGCGGAGGGCGTCGCACATGCCCAGGGCGGGCAGAATGGGCGAACCACATGCCAGAAAGAACGCGCCTTCGCCCATCGCTTCGCGCAAGGTTCGCAGACATTCGCGGTAGGCGGCTTCACGCGGCATATCTTTATAGCGCCCGCCTTTCAACGCGCCCGCATATAAAAAGTCCAGTTTATAGTAGTCAAAGCCCCAGCGGCGCACCTGTTTCATGAGCGCGACCAGCCACGCGATTGCGTCGGGATGCGTAACGTCGAGGGCGTAGAGTTCCTGCCCCCAGTTGAATCCGGCGGAGACGAGTCGCCCGTTTTCGTCCCTTAACAGCCAGTCGCGATGTTCGCGGTACAGGCGCGACGATTTCCCGACGAGAAGCGGCGCAAGCCAGAGTCCGGCGCGCCTCCCTGTGGATTTTATTTTTTCGGCAAGCGCTTCCATCCCGGATGGGAATTTTTTATTCGGCTCCCAATCGCCGATGCCCCTTTGCCAGCCGTCGTCCACCTGCAACACGTCGAAGGGCAGATCGCCGATCTGGTCGAAAGTTTGGCAGAGCAGTTTTTCTTCGATGGCGGTGTACAGGCTGTACCACGAACACCAGACGCGCGGGACGTGATTCTTTTCCGCTTTGCCGAGGCGCCTGCCGAGTTCGTTGATATATTCCCCGAAGACTTGATTCTCCCGACCGTAGGCGACCAGCCACTCGATTTCGCCCGCCTCGCTCCGCCCTTCGAGTTGATTCTCTTTCAGAAAAATATGCGCGTCTGTGGCAAGCGCTCCCAGCAGAAGGATCGTTCCGTCGTCGAACTCCGCCGCGCCAAGCCATGAGCCGTGCGGACTTTCTTCGCGGGCATATACCGCGTCAATCTGAAGCGGGTGAAAGATGGCGGGTTTTTGAATTGGAAGCGGAGAGGGATCTGTCCACGCGGCGAGCGACCACGACTGCCAGCCATGACGGTAGTAGCGGATGGGCGCGGCGGGGAGGGGGATTTCGATGCTCGATGCCGTCGCTATGGTCGAAGAGTTGAGTTTTGGGGCGGGGGTTTTCATATCGGCGTTGGCTCATTGTAACTGAAACGCAACCAGCCGTCCCGTAGTATGAGGCGGCTTTTTTTAATTCCCCTTGACGCTGAAAGTTCTGTACGGTATATTCCCCGTGTCACTTTCGGAAAAGAAGCGCGGCAACCATGTATGAATTCGACAGAACAGATATAAAAATCGTCAATTTGCTTTTGGAGGATGGGCGCATGTCCGCCTCTGAAATGTCGCGCCGCATGGGGGGCATCTCCGAGCGCGCGATCCGTTACCGTGTGGATAAGATGATCGAGGAAGGGGTGTTTCAGATCAGCGCGGTGGTCAACCCGGAGGCTTTGGGATTCAAGATCAAGGCGGACGTGTGGCTGGAGGTGGAAGCCGACGCGGTGTTGGAGGTTGCCAGGAAAATGGCGGCTTTTGAAAATGTGACGTACGTAGCCTGCGGCATCGGGCAGAA
Source organism: uncultured Chloroflexota bacterium (assembly GCA_900696595.1). GTDB lineage: Bacteria > Chloroflexota > Anaerolineae > Anaerolineales > Villigracilaceae > Villigracilis. The sequence continues at coordinate 21,370 of CAADGT010000123.1, read as the reverse complement.
CGATATCAGCATTCAGGTGGCGGCAAAGGACACGGCGGAAATTTATCACTTTGTGACCGAGGTGGTTCGCAAAGTCCCCGGCGTGCGCAAGACGACCACCTCGATTGTGCCGATCGTTCTCAAAGATGTTTACCAGTGGAGAGTGCCGGAGCGAATAGCCAAAGAATTGTCAGAGAACGAGACCATATCCGCATCCAAATAACGTACTGCAACCTTCAGGTTGCGATGATCAAGGAGCAATCATGTTCGGTTCAAAGACTCAGGCTCTCCAACAGCGCGCGTTGAACGTTGCGCCGTTGGGGGTGAATTCCAATTTCCGTTTTTGGGGCGAGGGCATCACGCCCTATGTTCAAAAGGCAAAGGGCGGATACTTATGGGACGTGGACGGAAAAAAATACATAGACTATCGCATGGCGTTTGGTCCCGTCATTCTTGGACATGCGTACGATGAAGTGGACCAAAAAGTCATCGAAGAGATTCAAAAGGGCGCGCTTTTTGCCATGACGGGGGAGTTGGAAATTGCAGTCGCGGAGATGATCGCGGAAATGTCCCCCGCGGTTGAGATGGTTCGTCTTGCCTGTTCCGGCACCGAGGCGACCATGCACGCCATCCGCGTGGCGCGGGCTTATACCGGGCGCGATGTGATTTTGAAGTTCGAGGGCAACTATCACGGAATGCACGACCATGCCCTGTGGTCAACCTATGCGCCCGCCGAGGCGTACGGCAATCGCCGCAGTCCCATTCCCGTGCCAGGCTCCTCCGGCATTCCCAAGTCCATGCGCGACTTTATCATCACCCTGCCCTTCAACGACTTTGAGGGTTTTGAGCGCGTCATGCGTTCCTACGGCGAACAGATCGCGGCGGTCATCACCGAGCCGTGCCAGGGCAATTGCGCCGCCATCAACCCGCAGGACGGTTTCTTGCAACTCATCCGCAAAAAGACGGAAGAATATGGATGCGTCTTTATTCTCGATGAAGTCAAGACGGGATTCCGAATCGCAAACGGCGGGGCGCAGGAATATTACGGCATCAAACCGGACCTGGCGACGTATGCCAAAGCCCTGGGCAACGGCTACCCGATGGCGGCTTTCGGCGGCAGACGCGAGATCATGTCCATCATCGGGCATGGCGTGGCGATCGGCGGGACGTACACCAACAACAAACCGGGCGTGGCGGGCGCGTATGCGACCTTGAGTCTCCTGAAGTCCAAACCCATTTTGAAAACAATCGAAAAACGCGGGCAACGCCTGATGGACGGCTTGAAGGAGATTTTTGAGGAGAATGATATCCCCGCCGTCTTCACCGGCTACCCCGCCATGTTTTCGTTCTCGCTGGGGATCGAGTCCGTGACCTGCCAGCGCGAATGGCAGGAGAGCGACCGCGGGATGTATCTTGACCTTGTTGAAAAAGCCATCGCCAAAGGCGTGATGCCCGACCACGACGCGCGCGAACCCTGGTTCCTGTGCTATGAACACTCCGACGCGGACATTGACGAGACGCTGAACGTGTATGCGGAGATTGTGAAGGAAGTGAAAGAATAATTACCAATTACCAATTACCAATTACCGGTAATTAGTAATTGGGGATTTTGAGAGAACCCATGACCAACCTAACCACCCAAGAGATCGTTGACCTCAGCAAAGAGTACACCTTCTTCTCCTGGTCCGTGCAGGGACAGGTGAATCCCATTCCGGTTGAAAGAGCCGAGGGGATTTACTTCTGGGATACGGACGGAAAACGCTACATGGATTTTTCGTCGCAATTGATGAACACGAATATCGGACACCAGCATCCCAAAGTGGTGAAAGCCATTCAGGAGCAGGCGGCGAAGATTTGCTTCATCCACCCCGGCAACACGACCGACGCGCGCGCTTTGCTTGGCAAACGGCTGGCGGAGGTCACGCCTGGCAAACTTAAGAAGACTTTCTTTGCCCTCGGCGGCGCGGAGGCGAACGAGAACGCCATCAAGATCGCGCGTTTTTACACGGGGCGGCAAAAAATTCTGGCGCAGTATCGTTCCTATCACGGCGCGACTCACGGTTCGATTGCCCTGACAGGCGATTACCGCCGCAATGCTGTCGAGCCGACCATGCCCGGCGGAGTTCACTTCCTCAACCCGCATTGCTATCGCTGTCCCTTCGGGCAGAAGAAGGAATCCTGCAAGCGCGAGTGTATTTCGCACCTGGAGGAAATCATTAAATACGAAGGTCCCGATAAGATCGCCGCGATCATCATGGAGGGAGTCGTCGGCTCGAACGGCATCCTCGTCCCGCCGGATGATTACTGGCCGCGCGTGCGCGAGATTTGCGATAAACACGGCATCCTGCTCATCTCCGACGAAGTGATGAGCGGATGGGGGCGCACCGGCAACTGGTTTGCGGTGGACCAATGGAACGTCGCCCCCGACATCATCACCACCGCCAAAGGCATCACCAGCGGATACGTCCCGTTGGGCGCGGTCATCGTCTCGGAGGAGATCGCTGAATTTTTCGAGGATAAATATCTCTATGCGGGGCTCACCTATAACGGTCATGCTCTGGCCTGCGCCGCGGCTCTTGCCACCATTGACGTGTACGAGGACGAGCGTCTGATCGAAAATGCGCGGACGATGGGGGATTATCTCGGCGAATGTCTCGAGGATATTAAATCGCGGCATCCCTCCGTGGGCGATGTGCGCTATATCGGCTTGTTTTCGACGATTGAACTGGTCGCCAACCGCGAAACGAAGGAAATCTTCGCCCCGACCGTAATGGCGGAGGTGGGAAAAATTCTGCGCCAAAACGGGCTGTTCACGTTCATTATGGCGAATAACATGGGAAGCATGGTTTTCGTCGTCCCGCCGCTGTGCATTACGAAGGAACAGTTGGACGAAGGATTGGCGATTGTAGAGAAGGCGCTGGAAGCGGCGGACGAACAAGTGAAATAGAGAATAGAGAGTAGTGAATAGAGAATAGAGAATAGTGAATGGTGAATGGTGAATAGTGAATAGTGAATGGTGAATAGTGAGTAGAGAGTAGAGATGTGGATAGCCGTTGGCCAACTAGTCCTCTATTCTCCAATCCTCTAATTATCTATTCTCTGCCACTGGAGTAAACATGGAAATCTTAAACTACATCAACAATGAATGGGTCAAACCATCCGTCAAAGAATACCTCGATGTGATCAACCCCGCCACAGGCGAGACGATTGCGAAAACCCCGCTCTGCTCAAAAACAGATGTGGATGCGGCGGCAAATGCGGCGGGCGAGGCGCTTGCAGCATGGCGCAGGACGCCGGTCAATGACCGCGTGCAGTATCTCTTCAAACTGCGCAACCTCATGCGCGAGAGCGGCGATCAGATCGCAAAACTCATCACGGACGAATGCGGCAAAACATTTGAAGAAGCCAAAGCCGAAATGGTGCGCGCCTACGAGAATATCGAAGTCGCCTGCGGGATGCCGCACATGGGCAAGGGCGAATTTGTCGAAGACATTGCCGCCGGCATAGACGAAATCATGATCCGCCAGCCCGTCGGCGTGTGCGCCACCATCGCGCCGTTCAACTTCCCCGGCATGATTCCGTTTTGGTATCTGCCGTACGCGCTTGCGGCGGGCAACACCTACATCGTCAAGCCGTCCGAAAAAGTTCCGATGACGATGCAGTTCGTTTTCAAACTCATCGAGCAGGTCGGCTTCCCGAAGGGCGTGGTCAACCTTGTTAACGGCGCGAAGGAAACGGTGGACGCCATTCTCGAACATCCCGTCATCCGCGCAATCACTTTCGTCGGTTCGACCAATGTGGCGAAATATATTTACGCAACCGCCGCTTCGCATGGCAAGCGCGTTCAAGCGCAGGGCGGGGCGAAGAATCCGGTCATCATTTTGCCGGATGCGGATATGGAAATGGCGACGAAGATCATCGCCGACTCGGCCTTCGGGTGCGCCGGTCAGCGCTGCCTGGCGGTTTCCCTCGCTGTGACGGTAGGCGACTCAAAAAACCAATTCACCGAGTTGATCTGCGACGCGGCATCCTCCCGAGTGGTCGGTTATGGCATGGATTCCGGCGTGCAGATGGGACCCGTCATCAACGCGGCTTCGAGGCAGAGGATCGAGGGGTTGATCGGCGCGGGCGCAAAGGAAGGCGCGGGCGTGCCGGTGGACGGGCGCGGGACAGTGGTCAAAGGCTATGAGCGTGGCGCCTTTGTCCGGCCGACGATTCTGTCCGAGGTCCGGCCGGGAAGCGAAATTGCGAAGACGGAAATCTTCGGGCCTGTGCTAAGTCTCATGCACGTCAAGGATATCGAAGACGCGATTCAACTGGTCAACAGCGGACAGTACGGCAACCAGGCGAGCCTGTTCACGTCGTCGGGTTCTGCCGCGAGAAAATTCCGTCACGAAGCCGAGGCGGGCAACATCGGCATCAACATCGGAGTCGCCGCGCCGATGGCCTTCTTCCCATTTTCGGGCTGGAAGGATTCGTTCTTCGGCGACATGCACGGACAGGGCATGGACGCGGTGGAATTTTTCACGCAAAAGAAAGTTGTGATCGAACGCTGGCCGAAGGAATGGACGAGGAAGTTTTAAGAACAGAGAGATTGGAGGATTAGAGCGTAGAGAATGGCTTGCTAATCTCCACTCTCTAATCACTAAGAGGATTTATGACATACGATTACGAAGACGCCCTCGATTATTCGTCGCGCTGGCTGGGCGTGATACAAAAGAATGAATTTCCGACCGTCGAGGAGGCGCATCGCATCATTGACGAGTCGAAGCATAACTTTGCCGAACATTACAACCGCAACTGGCTGGAATATCGCAAATCCGTCACGCAGGCGGGAGACTGGGCGGCGGTGGAATGGAGCGGCTCTGGCGCGGTCTTCAAGGACGTGCTGGGGCGCGAGTATCTCGACTTTCTCGGCGGCTTCGGCATGATGGACCTGGGCTGGAGTCACCCCGACGTGGTGAAGACGGTCAAGGCGCAGTTGGATCGCTCGCCGATGCCTTCGCAGGAATTGCTCGACCCGTTGCGCGGCGTTCTGGCGAAACTGATGGCGGAGATCACGCCCGGCGATTTGAAATATAGCTGGTTCGGCGCCAGCGGCACGGAAGCCAACGAAGCGGCGATGAAGATCGCCAAACTGTACACCGGAAAATCGGCTTTCATTGTGGCAGTCAAGGGCTTTCACGGCAAGACGATGGGATCGCTTTCACTGTTGGGCAAATCGGATTATCGCGCGCCGATGGGGCAGATGTATGCCGGCCCGGTCTATCACGTTCCATTCGGCGACGCGGAGGCGGTCGAGAAACAACTGGAGATTTGCGACAGAGTCGGCATTGGCGTTGCGGCGGTGATGTTTGAACCGGTTCAAGGCGAGTCGGGCGCGATTGCTCCCCCGGATGATTTCTGGCCGCGCATCCGCGAGGCGACGAAAAAATACGGCGTGTTGTTGATCGCGGATGAAGTGCAGACGGGTCTGGGGCGGACGGGGAAACTGTGGGGCGTGGAGCATTGGAACGTCGTCCCTGATATCTTGACCGTCGCCAAATCCCTGGGCGGCGGGGTCATGCCCATCAGCGCGGTGACGACGACCGAAGAAATCTTCAAGCCGATGATGTACCCGAATCCCTTCATGCACACGACCACGACGGGCGGCGGCGCGCTGGCCTGCTCGGCGGCGATTGCGGCGATTCATGTCACCTTGCGCGAAAAACTCTGGGAACAAGCCGCCGAAAAAGGCGCGTACCTGACGCCGAAATTGCAGGATTTTGTTGTAAAATACCCGAACATTTTTGAAAAAGTCACAGGGATGGGCTTGTTAATAGGGATGCATTTTAAGAATCCTGAGATAGGTTACAAAGTCGCATCCGGGCTTTTTAAACGCGGCGTGCTGGTGGCAGGGACGTTGACCAGCGCCCAGACTGTCCGCATTGAGCCGCCGCTGGTTGTGACTTACCCGCAAATGGACGCGCTTCTGAATCGCCTGGAGGATGCGTTGAAGGAGATCGATCAATCCTTGTAATTCATGCCCCCTAAAATCTGAAATGATTTTCGGAGGTCCAAATTTCATGACGGAGAAGATAGATGACCAGTGAATTTGCAGTTGAATTGCGCGATGTTGTAAAAAAGTTCGTTACGCCGGAAGGGAACGAATTGAACGCCGTGGATCACGTTTCGATGCAGATCAAGAACGGCGAATTCTTCTCGATGCTTGGGTCTTCAGGCTGCGGCAAGACCACCTCCCTGCGCATGATCGCGGGGTTCGAGTGGCCGACGGAAGGCGAGGTGTACATCGAGGGCAGGGCGATGGGGCATACGCCGCCGTTTCAACGCAAGGTGAACACTGTCTTCCAGAGTTACGCCCTGTTTCAGCACATGACCGTCGCCCAGAACATTGCCTTTGGGCTGGAGATGGAGGGCGTTGGAGAGGACGAGATCAAAAAACGCGTCGGGCGCGCGCTGGAGATGGTGCAACTGACCGGCATGGAGCGCCGCCGCCCCAAACAACTCTCCGGCGGACAACAACAGCGTGTGGCGGTCGCGCGCGCGCTGGTCAAAACCCCCAGCGTGCTTTTGCTGGACGAGCCGCTCGGCGCGCTGGACTTGAAACTCCGCAAGGAAATGCAACTGGAGCTCAAAGCGCTGCAACAACAACTTGGAATCACATTTATCTACGTCACACACGATCAGGAAGAAGCGCTGACCATGTCCGACCGCATCGCAGTCATGAGCAAGGGCAAGGTGCAACAGCTGGCGACACCGGTCGAAATTTACGAACGCCCGAGCAATAAATTTGTGGCGGACTTCATCGGAGAGTCGAATTTCCTCGAAGGCACGATTAAGTCGCTCGCCAGGGATGAGGCGGTGGTCTTCGTCCCGGCATTGAATGCCGAACTGCGCGGGATGCCGATGTCGAGCGATTTTGTCAACGGGGAGGCAGTTGCCATTTCAGTCCGCCCGGAGAAAATCCGCATTGCGGAAAACAACGCCAAAGGCGACGGACTGTTCGAAGCAAAAGTGTTGACCTCGGTCTACATTGGCTCGGATACGCACGTCTATGTGGATATGGCGGGCATCCGTTTGAAGGTGATGGAGCAAAATCGAATTTCCCGCCTCGACCCCTCTTCTTTTTATACAAAAGACCAGATCATCACGTTGTTATTCATGCCTGAGAATACGCTCGTCTTGAAAAAGGATTAGCCATGCTTCAGCGACTTCGTGAAAGTAAATCCATGCAGGGAACCTTCCTTGCGCTTCCGACGACCTTATGGCTGTTCGTGCTGTTGATCATCCCCCTGTTCCTGACGCTGATCGTCAGTTTTGGCCAGCGCAGCCCGGATGGAGGGGTGATCTTCTCCTTCAGTCTGGATAATTACATCCGTCTGCTCGGCTACAGCACGGATTGTCCCGGCGGACAGGCTTCGTGTTTCGACCCGTTATACGTTAATATTTTGTGGCGCTCGCTAACGCTGGCGTTCAACACGACGGCGGTCGTCATTTTGCTGGCGTACCCGCTGGCGTACTTTATCGCGCGCGCGCATCCGAAACGCCGCAACCTGTTTTTGTTCATGGTGCTGATCCCGCTGTGGACGAATTTCGTCATCCGCGTTTATGCCTGGATGATGCTCTTGCGAAAGGAAGGCGCGATCAACATCGTTATCGGCTGGGTGGCGGGGCTGTTCGGCATCGAGTTCACGCCGCTGGAGATGCTGTACACGCCGGGCGCGGTGCTGGTCGGCATGGTGTACGAATTTTTGCCGTTCATGATCCTGCCCATTTACACTTCGCTGGAGAAGATTGACAACTCGCTGTACGAAGCGGCGGCGGACCTCGGCGCGAACGCCGTCAAAACTCTCCTGCGGGTCACGCTTCCGCTCTCGATGCCGGGCGTGGTGGCTGGAACCATTCTGGTCTTCATCCCGGTCATGGGCACGTTCATCGTCTCCGACATCCTCGGCGGGCGGCAGGTGATTCTGGTGGGCAACCTGATTCAGCGTCAATTTTTGGATGCGCGCGACCCGACCTTCGGCTCCGCGGCCTCGCTCATCCTGATGGTGATGACCCTGATCGTGACCTATTTCTACACCCGTAAATTCGGCTTTGGAGAGGAGATTGTGGCGGCATGAATCCCTTTAAGCGCTCCCCCTTTGTGATCGCCGCGGCTGTGTTTGTGTACACGTTCCTGTACGCGCCGATCCTGATCCTGATTCTGTACTCCTTCAATGCCTCGCGCACCAACGTTACATTCGACGGATTCATCCCCGCCTTTAGCGAACGCGTCGAGATGGACGGCAGCCTGGTTAAAGCCAGCCCATGCGGGCCGTTTCACTGGTATTGCGATCTTGCGAAGAACGACGACGTGATCGAAGCGGCGGGCAATACGCTGACTATCGCTTTTACCGCCACGCTCATTGCCACCATCATCGGCACAATGGCGGCGCTTGCGCTTCAGCGATACGACTTCAAGATCAAACCGTTCTCGCAACTGTCGCTTTACATCCCCATCGTCATCCCCGAAATTGTGATGGGAATCGGCATCCTGACGCTGTTTAGCCAGGCGTTCGGCTGGTTGAACAATGCCTTCAACCTGACCGGCGACGCGCGTCTTGCGCTTGGCATTGGCACGGTGACAGTCAGCCATATTGCCTTCATGGTTCCCTTCGTGACCCTGGTCGTGCAGGCGCGTTTACAGGGATTTGACAAATCCTTTGAAGAAGCGGCCATGGACCTCGGCGCCAACGAATGGACGACCTTCCGTCGCGTCACCTTCCCGATGATCCTGCCCGGCGTGCTTTCGGGCGCGCTTCTGGCGTTTACGCTTTCGCTCGATGATTTCGTCATCACCTTCTTTACAAATGGACCCGGTTCGACCACCCTGCCCATTTATGTGTACGGTTTGCTCAGGCGCATCATTACGCCGCAGGTCAACGCGCTTTCCACAGTCTGGATCCTGATCGTGTTCATCGCCGTGCTTTTGTTACAGTGGCTGCAAAGCCGCGAAGCAAAGCCGGCGCATTAAACTTCACGGGTATATCGCATATCGCCACGATATGCGCGCCAAAAAACAACAAAGGAGAGAAAAAATGAAAGGAAAACCACTGTTTAACCTGTTGGGCGTCCTGGTCGTCCTCAGCCTTGCGCTCGCGGCGTGCGGCGGCGGGAAGGCGACCGAGGCGGCTGTCAGCGACGGTCCCAAGGTGACTTCTTCCGGGTTCGCCTGCCCGGAGCCCAACCCGCGCATGGAAGTGACCTCCACTGAACTCAACATCTTCGTCTGGACGGAGTACTTCCCGCAGGACATGCTCGACTGCTTTGAATTGGTCTATGGCATCAAACTGAACCGTGACGAATATTCCTCCAACGAGGAAATGTACGCCAAAGTCTCTGCGGGCGGAACCGCCTACGACCTCGCCCAGCCGACCGACTACATCGTCCCGCTTATGATCCGCACCGGATTGTTGCAGGAATTCGATCACTCCAAACTGCCGCTCCTGGGCAACATTGACCCGAACTGGATGGACCAATCCTTCGACCCAGGCAATAAATACTCCGTTCCCTACCTCGCGGGAACCGACGCCATCGTCGTCAACACCGAGGCGGTTGAAAACGTCCCGACCTCCTGGTCCGACCTGTGGAAGCCCGAATATGCCGGACGCCTGGTCTTCATTGACGATTCGCGCGCCGTAATCGGTATGACGCTGGTTACGCTCGGTTACGATCCCAACACCACCAACGAAGCCGAATTGGAAGAAGCCAAGGCGAAACTTGCCGAACTTGTCCCGAACGTCAAACTCTTTGACAGCGACAGCCCCAAGACCGCGCTGATCGCCGGAGATGTGGACCTCGGCATGGTCTGGACCGGCGAAGCCTTTACTGCCAACCAGGAGAATCCCGCCATCCAATACATCTACCCGGAGGAAGGTCCCGTCCTCTGGCAGGATAACTGGGTGATGCTGAAGGACGCCTCCCATGCCGACGCCGCCTACGCGTGGATCAACTACATCATGCAAGGCGAGGTCTTCTGGCTGACCATCCGTGACTTCCAGTACACCAACCCGAACATCGCCGCGCTGGAATATGCCAAAGCCAACCAGCCGGAAGTGTACAGCGCCTACTTCGATTCGCCGATCACCAATCCGCCCGCTGAAGCGGTCGCCAAGGGCTTCGGTATCGAAGACGTGGGCGAAGCCACGCCGCTTTACGATAACATCTGGGTCGAAATCAAGGGCGGGAATTAACCCGGGCGACCCAGCCGCCGCACAACGCAAAACGCCCCCGGCGCTCTGTCGGGGGCGTTTTTTCATCTCCTAAAAAAAGATTATGAAAAAGCCTTGAGAATGAAAAATAATCACGAAACCATTGACAAAAATATATAATCGTTATAAAATATCGTTGTGGAAAGCAATATCGGCAGTAAACACCCCGACCGGCTGGATGACATTGACCGCCATATTATCAACGCCCTGCGCGCCGACGGACGGGTTGCCTTCGCCCAGCTTGCCGAGCAGCTCAAAGTCTCGCCGGGCATGATCCGCCAGCGTTACAACCGCCTTGTCGAACTCGGCTACCTCAAAGTCGTCGCCGTCACAAACCCGATGTTGATGGGCAAGCGTTCCAGCGCCATGGTCGGCATCCGCACTGACGGGCGCAAAATGATGGATGTGGCGAACAAGATCGCCAAATTCGAGGAAGTCGTCTACATCGTCGCCACCAGCGGCGGCTATGACCTGATGCTCGAAGTCTTCTGCCGCGACAACGAAGACCTGCTCAACTTCATGACCGAGAAGCTTGCCAAAGTGGATGGAGTCCGCGAAACGGAATCCTTTATCTACCTGAAGATTCTCAAAGAAATCTATTTCTAATGGGAATATCGCCTCAAACCGGACTTTGAGTCCGGAGCGGCGTTCCAAAACTTTGTCTGCGCTGGAGCCGAATCCAGTTTGCAGAGCCAACAGAAAGGTTCAAAATGAAAGCCCTTGTACGAGCGCTCAAGACTGTGGGGGATACATTTTTACGAGTGTATACGACCTCTTTGATGATCTCCATCTTTCCCGGAAATCAGTCAAATACCAATCAATATCGGTAGTCGCAGTCTGTCCCGCCGCCTTTGCGCGGCGGGATTCTTTTTCCGGAATTGCGCCGCAAAGCGAACCTTGCGGCGCAAGAGCAATCTGAAGATTGCCGTACTGTATTACGTCAAAATCTAACCCGCCCCTGCGGGTTATAAAATAAGCGGAGAATCGAATCTTATGAAAGTATTGTTGGTCGGAGTGGGCGGAGTCGGCGAAGCCATTGCCGCAATCGCAAAGCCGCGCAAGTGGATGGAGTTAATGGTACTGGCGGATTACAACGTCAAACGCGCCGAAGAGGTGCAGAAAAAAATAGGGGACGCCGGACGCTTCCCGGTCGAATTCATTGACGCGAGCAATCAAAAAAGCATCGAAGACCTGGCGAAGAAGTATCAGGTTGATCTCATCATGAACTCGGTGGACCCGGTCTTCAACAAGCCGATCTTCGACGCGGCGTACAAACTCGGCGTGAAGTACATGGACATGGCAATGACTCTCTCCGAGCCGCATCCCACCGACCCGTTCAACAAGCCGGGGGTCAAATTGGGCGATTATCAATTCGACAAAGCGAAGGATTGGGAGGAAAAGGGAAACCTGGCGCTCGTCGGTTTTGGCGTGGAGCCGGGCATGGCGGACGTGTTTGCCCGTTACGCCGCCGACCATCTCTTCGATGAGATTGATGAGATCGGCGTCCGCGACGGCTCGAACATCGTCGTTGAGGGCTATGCCTTCGCGCCGAATTTTTCCATCTGGACGACCATCGAGGAATGTTTGAACCCGCCCGTGATCTGGGAGAACGGGGAATGGCATACCACCGTTCCCTTCTCCGAGCCGGAAGTGTTCGACTTCCCGGAAGGCATCGGCAAAGTGGAAGTGGTCAACGTGGAACACGAAGAAGTGCTGCTCGTGCCGCGCTGGATCAAAGCCAGGCGCGTCACATTCAAATATGGGCTCGGCGAAGAAATGGAAGTCTTGAAAATGCTCCACAAACTGGGGCTGGACAACAAAAACAAGATCAACGTCAAGGGCGTTCAAGTCGCGCCGCGCGACGTGGTCGCCGCCTGCCTGCCCGACCCGGCGTATTTGGGCGACAAAATGAAGGGCAAAACCTGCGCGGGGACGTGGGTGAAGGGGACGAAGGACGGAAAGAAGAAGGAAGTTTATCTCTATCAGGTCGCGGATAACGAAGAGTGCATGAAAACCTGGGGCTGTCAGGCGGTCGTGGCTCAAACTGCTTTCACGCCTGTTATCGTCATGGAACTGCTCGAAAAAGGAATCTGGAAGGGGGCGGGCGTCCTTGGCCCCGAAGCCTTCGAGCCGACGGTCTTCATGGAGAAGATGGCGGAGTACGGCTTCCCGTACGGGATGAAGGAGATGACCGCCTGACGTTTACGCGTGACTCTCGGGGTTTGGCATTACAACGCAAAGTCAGGCTCAAAGCCGCCGGGAGCGTGACTAACCGGATGGATTCTTAACGGCTTTCCCAGAAATTGGTCAGTTGTTGCGTGTAAAACTCCGGCGTGGAGATATAAGGGAAATGACCGTTCTCCACTGTGACGACCGGCGCGGAGGGGTAGGTGGATTTCAACTGTTCGCGCAGGGATTCTTCCACCAGCGGGTCGTTGTCGGCTTCGATGATCAACAGCGGCGCGCTTGTGTTTGTGGGCGGGGCGAATTTTTCCACAACGCATTTGTAGCGCCCAGCAACCTGTGATTTTTGGACGCGTCCGTAACTGATCTCGTTCAGGAAGGCGAGCGTCATCTCGTCGTTGCCGGAGGCGGGATACACGGCGGCGGTGAAACTATCCCTCAGCGCGTTCAGGACGAACCATTCGGGCAGGTAGGGGATCAGCGTTCCGATGGTTCCGTTTTTTTTCTTGATTGTATCGTTGGGCGGGAAGGTGTTGGCAAACACAGCCGAGGCGATGCGGTCGGGATTTCTGCCGACGAGGAACTGGGCGAAATATCCTCCGAGTGACGAGCCGACCACATGGATTTTCCCGATGCCCTCCCTGTCGAGGATGGCAAGGACGCCCGCCTCCATCTCGCTGAGGGAGTTGACGGCCGGATAGGTGACGGATACCACGCGATAGTCTTTTTTCAGCGCTTCTATCTGTTGCCACCAGATGTCGTAGGCGCCGGTCATGCCGTGCAGGAAGAGGACTGCCTCAGCGCCTTGGCCGACGGACAGGTATTCCCAGTCTCTGCCGTTCACGTTCAATTGCGCGGGGGGATATTCTTCGCGGAAGGCTTGCAGACTGGCGGTCTTTTCGGCGGGGACGCGGGCGTAGAGATCGCGCGGGCGCGGCGTTTCCCAAAGGTAAACGGCGGCGATGAGAACGGCGAGGGCGAGCAGGGTTTTTCTTTTTCGATTCATGAATATACGGCTCCTGAGGCGATCTTGCGCGCCCGATTGTACACCGGGCGGGTTTTCAGCGGAGAAAAAGGCCGGGGGGGAACAGAATCAACCCCGCCCGGGGAGGGAGGCGGACGCCCTTTGCCTTGCTGTCATTTTCGGAAATCAAAATTTGCCACATCCACATCCCAACTGTATAATTCAAATGCGCGTTTTTTTGCGCCGTTGCGCGCTTCGCCGGGGCGCGGCGGTTGGAAAAATAATCCAATACAGGAGCGTAAGAATGCAATATAAACTTTGGATAGACGGCCAATGGGTGGACAGCGCCGGCGGCGGAAAGATGAGAATCGAAAACCCCGCCACAGGCGAACAAATCGCCGAAGCGCAAGACGCGACGCGGGCGGACGTCGACTCTGCGGTGCAGGCCGCCAAGCGAGCCTTTTACGACGGACGCTGGAGTCGCCTGACGCCGGGCGAGCGCTCAAAAGCCATCTGGAGATTCGCTGAATTGCTCGAGAAAAATTCGGAGGAGTTTGCCCGCGTGGAAAGCGAAAACACCGGCAAGCCCTATAAATTTCTCAGCCTCGCCAGCGACGTTCCCTTTACGGTTGACAACTTAAAATTTTTTGCCGCCGCCGCGCGCGATACGCACGGTTCACATGCGGGCGAATTCATGGCGGGCTATACCTCCATGTATCGGCGCGAACCGGTCGGCGTGATCGGGCAAATTACGCCGTGGAATTATCCGTTGAATATGGCGGGCTGGAAGATTGGACCCGCCCTCGCGGCTGGATGCACCATCGTGCTGAAGCCCGCGCCTGGCACGCCTCTGACCACGCTCATGCTTGCGGAACTGACCAAAGAAGCGGGCATCCCCGACGGCGTGGTCAACATCCTTTCGGGCGGCAATGACGCGGGGCAAGCCATCGCCGAGCATCCCGACGTGCGCATGGTGTGCATCACGGGCTCGGTTGGCACGGGCAAAAAAGTGATGAGAACCGCGGCAGACACGCTCAAGCGCGTTCATCTCGAACTCGGCGGCAAGGCGCCGTTCATTGTGTTCGACGATTCGGACCCGGAACTGGTGGCGGCGAAAGCGTCGTTTGCGGCGACCGCCAACACCGGGCAGGATTGCACGGCGGCGACGCGCATCTACGTCGAAAAGGGACGCGCCAAAGACATGCGCGAGGCGGTCGTCGAGGCGATGAAGAACGTCAAGGTTGGCTCGCCGTTTGACGATTCGGTCGTGATGGGACCGTTGATCTCCGGCGGCCAGCGCGAGCGCGTGATGGGATTCGTCGAGCGCGCAAAGTCGCAGGGCGCGAAGGTCCTCACCGGCGGCGGAGTCCCCAAAGAGTTGGATAAAGGTTATTTCTACTCCCCGACGGTCATCGCCGGCGTGGAGCAGGATTGGGAAATTGTGCAACAGGAAGTTTTCGGGCCCGTGATCACCATTCAGGAATTCGAGAACGAATCCCAGGCGTTGCATTTGGGCAACGACGTTTTATACGGTCTGGCGGCTTCCGTGTTTACGAAGGACGTTGGGCGCGCCATGCGCCTGACCGGCCAGTTGGAGTTTGGCACGGTCTGGATCAACGATCATTTGCCGATCACATCCGAAACGCCGCACGGCGGATTTAAACAATCCGGCTTCGGCAAGGATTTGTCGGCGGAGGCGGTGGGCGATTATCAGATCACCAAGCATGTGATGATCGCGCACGGCTAGAAACAACCGGCAGTTTGGAGAAAACAATGGAATACAAATTATTGATAGACGGTCAGTGGGGCGGGAGCGGAACGCCGCTGGAGGTGAAGAATAAGTACAGCGGGCAGACCATCGGCGCGGTCGCCACGGCCACGAAGGAGGATTTGAACCGCGCCATCGAAGCCGCCGAACGCGCCAAGGATACGATGGCGGACATGCCGGCTCATAAGCGCGCCGATATTCTACATCGCGCGGCGGCATTGATCCGCGAGCGGATGGACGATCTCGCAAAGACCGTCGCCGCCGAAGCGGGCAAGGCGCTGAAGTTTGCGCGGGCCGAGGTGGATCGCGCCGCCAGCGTCTTCACGATTGCGGCCGAGGAGGCGAAACGCCTGCACGGCGAGACCATTCCGCTGGATGCGGTTCCTTCGGGGGAGGGTTACTTCGGGTTTTGGATGCGCCGTCCCGTAGGCGTGATCGCGGCCATCAGCCCGTTCAACTTTCCTTTGAATCTGGTCGCTCATAAGGTGGCTCCGGCCATCGCTTCGGGCAATACGCTGACGCTCAAGCCCGCCTCCACCACGCCCATCGCGGCTGTGAAGTTGTGCCAGATTTTGGAGGAAGCCGGAATGCCGGCCGGGACGATCAACCTCGTGGTGGGCGGCGGCGGCACGGTGGGCGAGTGGCTCATCACCGACGAGCGCGTGGATAAGATCACCTTCACCGGCTCGCCGGAAATCGGCCGTCACATTTTGGCGGTGGCGGGCATCAAGAAAGTGACGCTGGAACTGGGCAACAACTCTCCCGTCGTCGTCGCCCCGGATGCCGACCTGGACTTTGTCGCCAAACGGTGCGCGTTGGGCGCGTTCTACAACTCCGGGCAGGTGTGCATTTCGGTTCAACGCATCTACAGCCAGAAGCAGGTCTTCGAGCCGTTTTCGGAGAAATTTGTCAAAGCCACCGAGGCGATGGTGGTGGGCGATCCGCTCGACGAGCGCGTGGACGTCGGTCCGATGATCGATTCAAAGGAAGTGGATCGCATCGAAAACTGGGTCAACGAGGCGCAAGGATCGGGCGCGAAAGTGTTGACAGGCGCCAAACGCGAAGGGACGGTCTATTACCCGACGGTGCTTTCCAACGTTGAGGAGGATATGAAGGTGGTCGCCGAAGAGACGTTTGGACCGGTCGCCTCGGTCATCTCCAGCGACGATTTTGAATCCGCGCTGGCGCAGGCGAACGCCTCGAAGTTTGGTTTGCAGGTCGGCGTTTTCACCAAAGATATTGACCGCATGTTGAAAGCCGTGAAGCGCTTGAATTTCGGCGGCGTGATCGTCAACGACACGCCCAACTTCCGCGCCGACCACATGCCCTATGGCGGCAACCGTCAGAGCGGGCTGGGACGCGAAGGCGTAAAATTTGCAATGGAAGACATGACCAATATTCAATTGGTGGCGATTCGGACGGATTCGTAACGCCGCCTGTCGTTGCGAGCCGCGCTCTTGTTCTTTGCGGCGAAGCAACCCTGACATTGAGGAGATTGCTTCGGGCGGAAGAACGCCGCCTCGCAATGACATAATCTACAAAGGAGAGACTCATGGAACACAAACTCTGGATTGACGGCAAGTGGGAAGATACGAAGGGCGGGAAGATGATGGCGGTTGAAAACCCTGCCACCGGAAAGAAATTTGCCGAAGTGATTGACGCGAGCCGCGAGGATGTGGACCGCGCCGTGCAAGCCGCGAAGACCGCCTTTTACGACGGACGCTGGTCGAAACTTACGCCGGGCGAACGTTCGAAATTGATTTGGAAACTGGCGGACGTGATCGAAGCCAACAGCGAGTCCATCGCCAAACTTGAATCGGAAAACACCGGCAAGCCCTATGCCTTCGTCAGCCTCGGCGGCGACATCCCCTTCGCGGTGGACAATCTGCGCTTCTTTGCCAGCGCCGCGCGCGACACGCACGGCTCGCACGCGGGCGAGTTTATGGCGGGTTACACCTCCATGTATCGCCGCGAACCCGTCGGCGTGGTCGGTCAAATCGCGCCGTGGAATTATCCCTTCATGATGGCGGCCTGGAAGATCGGCCCCGCCCTCGCGGCGGGTTGCACCATTGTGCTGAAGCCCGCGCCCGGCACGCCTCTCACCACGCTCATGCTTGCGGATTTCGTCAAGGAGGCGGGCATCCCCGACGGCGTGGTGAACATCGTCACCGGCGGCAACGATACCGGTCAGGCCATTGTCGAACATCCCGATGTGCGCCTGGTCAGCCTGACGGGTTCAACCGGCACAGGCAAGAAGATCATGAAGGCGGCGGCGGACACGCTCAAGCGCGTACATCTCGAACTGGGCGGCAAGGCGCCGTTCATTGTCTTTGACGACTCCGATCCCGAACTGGTGGCGGCGAAGGCTTCGATGGCGGCGTTTATGAACACCGGGCAGGATTGCACGGCGGCGACCCGCCTCTACGTTGAGAAGAGCAAGGTCAAGGTCATGCAAGAGGCGGTTGTCGAGGCGATGCGCGGAGTTAAGATCGGCTTGCCGTTTGAAGACGGAGTCCAGATGGGCCCGCTGATCTCCGGCATTCAGAAGGAGCGCGTGAGCGGTTTTGTGGAACGCGCCAAAGCGCAGGGCGCGAAGATTCTCACCGGCGGCGGCACGCCCAAGGGATTCGACTCGGGCTATTTCTTCGAGCCGACCGTGATCGCAAACGTCAAGCAGGATTCTGAAATTGTGCAAAACGAAGTGTTTGGACCCGTCATCACCGTGCAGGAATTTTCAGACGAGGCGGACGCGCTGAGCAAAGGCAACGATGTGTTGTATGGACTCGCCGCTTCGATCTTCACCCGCGACATCGGACGCGCAATGCGCCTCTCTTCACAACTGGAGTTTGGCACGGTTTGGGTCAACGATCATCTTCCCCTGACCTCCGAAACCCCGCACGGCGGATTCAAGCAATCGGGCTTTGGCAAAGACTTGTCTGCCGAGGCGATTGGCGATTATCAGATTACCAAGCACGTGATGATCGCGCAGGGGTAAAAGAAAGACTGGAGACTAGAGACTGGGGAGCGGTAATTAGTAATTGGTAAATGGCGATTAAGACATGTCATTCTGAGCGAAGCGAAGAATCTCTACGATAATCACAGAAACCCTTCGCTGGCGCTCAGGGTGACATTAAGCCAAGTCTCCAGTCTCTAGTCACTTTGTAACCGCGACTTCAGCCTTGATCTCCGAAGCGGTTTTGTTTTTCTTGCGTTTGCGGAAGAGTTGCGAAAGCGTTTCCCACTTTTGTTTGAGCGTCGTCCCGAACACAAGTCCCATGATGGCGGTGGCGAGTTCGTAATGCCCGTTCTCCCGCAGAATGGTGGCGACGTCCACTTTGACGGGCGCGCCGCCGACGGCGAAACTGTAGGGGCGGGTGAACTGCAACAAGCCTTCCCTGCCGTGCGTGCGCCCAAAGCCGGAATTTTTCACGCCGCCGAAGGGCAGCATGGGAACGCCAAACTGCGCGATGCTGTCGTTGAAGATGACCGACCCCGCCTCGATGCGATCCGCGACGCGCTTGGCGTGACGCAGATCGCGGCTCCACACCGAGGCGCCCAAGCCGTAGGCGCTGTCGTTGGCGAGGCGAATCGCTTCTTCTTCGCTTTGAACCTTTACAATCGGCATGATCGGACCAAACGTCTCGTCGCGCATGATCTTCATATCGTGCGTCACATCCGTCAGCACGATGGGATCGTAGAACAGTCCTTCGCGTTTTCCGCCCGTCAGAATTTTCGCGCCTTTATCCACCGCATCCTGCAGATGCGCGTCAATGATCTTGACCTGGCGCGGATCGGTGACAGGACCCATAAAAAACGAGGCGTTTAACTCGGAGGAATACCCGCTTTTAAGTTCTTGCGCCTGTTGAACCGCCAGTTTGACGAACTCGTCGTATTTTGATCCGACCACATACACGCGCTCAACCGCCATGCACGTCTGCCCGCTGTGGAAGAATGCGCCCCACGCGCCCCAACGGGCGGCGGCTTGCAGATCCGCGTCGTCGAGGACGATCATCGCGTCCTTTCCGCCCAACTCCAGCGCGACGGGCGTCAGGCTTTCGGCGGCGGACTGCATAATCTTTTTGCCCGTTGCGGTGGAGCCGGTCATGAAAATATAGTCGGGATGACTGGCGACCAGCGCCGCGCCGACCCGGCCGTCGCCGTGAACGACGCGCACGAAAGGCGAAAGTTCCGGCACGCTTTTGAACAATTTTTCGATCAATACGCCGGTGGCGGCGGTTACTTCGGACGGTTTCAAGACAACCGTGTTCCCGGCCAGCAGCGCGGAGACGACCGGCGGCAGGGACAGCGTAAACGGATAGTTCCACGGCGCGATGACGACCGTCACGCCGTGCGGGCGGTGTTCGACGAAACATTGTTTGAAAAGATAAAGCCCGGAAGAGACGCGCTCGCGGCGGAGCCATTTCTTCGCGCTGTGACGAAACTGCGCCAGCATATCCACCGCAAGAAAGAGTTCGATCAAACCATCCTGGCGGCTTTTGCCGCAGTCGGCGTTGAGCGTGGCGGTGATCTCGTCGCGCCGTTCGATCAAGACATGCTGTAATTTGAGCAGGATATCGGCGCGTTCCTGCACGCTCTTCGCACTCCACTCGGGGAATGCCTGCCGCATTTCCCGCACGGCTTGCCCGGCTTCCTCGGCCGTGCTCAAGGCGATCTCGCCAAACGCCGCGCCTGTGGCTGGATTAAAAAATGCCAGTTTCTCGCGCTCCATGGGATTTTTCCTTCCTTCCTGAATTGTCCATCCTCCAATTATAACCAGTCACACGAAAGGAACAAGCATGACCGATCAACTTTATCAAGACAACTTTTCCCACATGACCCCCGCCTGGAGCCGCATTTTCAATTTTGTGGCCGACCGCGCCGAGGGATCGTACATCTACGCCGACGACGGCAGAAAACTGCTCGACTTCACCAGCGGAATCGGCGTGACCAACACGGGACACTGCCACCCCAAAGTCGTGGAAGCGATTCAGGCGCAAGCCGCGAACTTCATCCACGCGCAGGCGAACATCGTCATCCACAAGCCGATGTTGCAATTGATTGAAGAGTTGCGAAAGATCGTCCCGCCTTCGATCGATTCTTTTTACTTCGCCAACTCCGGCGCGGAGGCGCTGGAGAACGCCATTAAAATTGCCAAGGTAGCCACCGGGCGGCCGAATGTGATCGTCTTCAACGGCTCTTTCCACGGGCGGACTCACGCCACGATGTCCCTGACCACCTCGAAAACAATCTACCGCGCGGGCTTTGCTCCGCTCATGACGGGCGTGTATGTCGCGCCGTTCCCGTACGCATACGCATTGAACATGACCGAGGAACAAGCCAGCCAATATTGTTTGGAACAACTCGAATACCTGCTCGCCTCGCAGACCGCGCCAAAAGAGACGGCGGCGATTCTGATCGAATCCATTTTGGGCGAGGGCGGATACGTTGTCCCGCCCGCGTCGTTCATGAAAGGCTTGCGCGAGATATGCGACAAGCACGGCATTCTGCTCATCTTCGATGAAGTGCAGTCCGGTTTTGGGCGCGCGGGCAAATGGTTCGCGCTCGAACACTTCGGCGTGGAGCCGGATATCATCACCGCCGCGAAGGGACTCGCATCCGGGATGCCGCTCTCCGGCGTTTTTTCCCGGACAGACATCATGAAGAAACTCGACACCGGCTCCATCGGCGGGACATACGGCGGAAACGCCATCGCCTGCGCGGCGGGAGTCGCCACCATCCGCGCGATGCGGGAGGAGAAGATGCTGGAGAACGCCGCCGAAAAAGGAATCCAATTGATGACGGGCTTGCGAAAACTGCAGGAGGAATATCCGCAGATCGGCGACGTGCGCGGAAAAGGGCTGATGATCGGCGCGGAATTTTCCCTGAACGGCAACCGCGCCAAAGAGAAGCAGATGGTCAAGGATGTCATTCATGCCGCTGAAGAAAAAGGCATGTTGCTCCTCTCGTGCGGGACGTACGACAACACTGTCCGCTGGATCCCGCCGTTGAATGTGACAGGCGAACAGATCAATGATGGGTTGCGGATCTTTGAAGAATCATTAAAGGAGAACGTAAAGTGACCGATCAAATTGATCGCGCGAAATTGGCGCAGGCATTGGAGAACGAAGAAGATCTTTTTCACCGCGCTCATCCAAAATCGTACGAGTTGTATCAGCGCGCGCGCAAGTCATTGCATGGCGGCGTGCCGATGCTGTGGATGAT
>CAADGT010000122.1 GCA_900696595.1 uncultured Chloroflexota bacterium | reverse complement strand
TGCGGTTTCCTTTTAAACGCAAAGCCGCCAAGCCGCAAAGATTCAAGGGTTTTCCCTTCGCGTCTTTGCGACCTGGCGTTAAGAATTTCATTCGGCAAAAGCGCAATTTGTACCCGTGTTCAGTATAGCGCGCGCGAACATCACATCCCGACCGCTCGTTGGTATAATCCCACCCTATGAAATACCACATCTGGACCGAAGGCTGCCAAATGAACGTCGCCGATTCCCAGCGGGTCGGCGCTTCATTGGAACACCTCGGCTATATCAGCGCCGAAAACCCCGAAGAAGCGGACGTGATCGTATTAAACACCTGCGTCGTACGCCAGTCCGCCGAAGACAAAGCCATTGGGCGCGTCAGTTCATTTAAAAAGCTCAAAGAAAAAAAACCCTGGCTCATCATCAACCTGATGGGCTGTCTCGTCGGCGTACGCGGCGCGGAAAAACTCAGGGAACGCCTCCCCTATGTGGACGTATTCTCCCCTCCGTCCGACCCGGGCCCGCTCATCTCACACCTCACACAGGGAGAGATTCAATCGCTCGAAAACTCCGAAACCGCGCGCCGCTTTTTGATGATGGACGAAGAACTCAAACTGCCCAGCGCCGAACGGGGAAAAACCGTCAGCGCGCACATCCCCATCGTCTACGGCTGTTCGCACGCCTGCGCCTTCTGCATCATCCCATACAAACGCGGCGCCGAGCGCTCGCGCCACATCGGCGACATCATCGCCGAAGCCCGCTCGCTGGCAAAACAGGGCGTAAAGGAAATTACCTTGCTCGGACAGATCGTGGACCGCTACGGCGTGGACATCCCCGACGGACCCAAACTCGCCGACCTGCTGCGCCTCATCCACGAAGTGGACGGGATTCAACGCATCCGCTTCCTGACCTCGCACCCCAACTACTTCGACGACGCCCTCATTCAAGCCATCGCCGACCTGCCGCGCGTCATGCCGCACATCGAACTGCCCATTCAAGCCGGCGACGACGCCGTCCTCGCAAACATGAAGCGCGGATACACCCAACAACAATCCCGCGACCTGATCGCAAAAATCCGCGACCGCATCCCGGATTGCTCCATCGCCACCGACATCATCGTCGGATTCCCCGGCGAGACCGAAGCGCAATTCATGGAAACCCACCGCCTCCTCTCCGACCTCAGGCTGGATGTGGCCCATTTAGCCCGCTACTCCGCTCGAGAGGGAACCGTCGCTTCGCGCCGCATGGAAGACGATGTAACCGAGGAGGAAAAGATGCGCCGCTTCCGCCTGCTGGAGGAATTGCAGGAAGGCATCGTCGCGGAGATCAACCAAAAATATCTCGGCGAAACCGTCGAAGTTCTGTTCGAAGAAAAAGTGAAGAACCGTTGGAAGGGACGCACGCCCACAAACAAACTGGTCTTTGTCGAATCGGATGAAGACCTGCTGGGGCAACTCCTGCCCGTCACCGTCACCTGGGCGGGACCGTGGTCCATGCAGGCGAGTTTGCTCAAACAACCGGAATTGCTCTCGCTGTAATATTTGCGTTTGAAAAAGTTTTGACTTTACGGGGGTTATAATCCGGTCGTCATGTCCATCGCCGAACTGTTCAATACCTTTGCCGGCAACCTGCTTCCCATTCTGCTCATCGCCGCGGCGGGATTCATCCTCGGCAAAACCCTCACCGTCGACTCGCGCGCCATCGGGCGCATCGTCTTCTATATATTCAGCCCCCTGCTTGTGTTCAACCTGACGGTTACAAGCCAGCTGGACTTGAAACAGGCGCTCGCCACGGTCGGCTACACCTCCGCTGTGATCGCCCTGCTGGGAGCGCTCGCCTTCCTGTTTGGCAAACTTTTCAAACTACAGCGCGCGCGCCTGCTTGCCGTCATTCTCACGGTGGCGTTCGGCAACACGGGCAATTACGGTTTGCCGCTTGTCAAGTTTGCCTTCGGAGACGAAGCGCTGGCGGTCGCTTCTATTTTTTATGTCACAACCACCATCCTGTTCAACACGGTCGGCGTGGTCATCGCCTCGCTCGGTCATTTGGACTTGAAATCCGCTATACTGGGGGTGTTCAAACTTCCCATCCTTTACGCGGCGGCGATTGCGCTGTTCGTCAAGGGGGCGGGCGCGCAAATTCCAACGCCGCTCGCGCGCGCCATCGAGATTGCCGCCAACGGAGCCATCCCCGCCATGATCGTCCTGCTCGGACTGGAACTGACCCGCATCGAATGGTCGCACAGCCTGCGCGCCGTCGCTTTGGGCGTCGGCTTGAAACTGCTCCTCGGTCCTGTGATCGGTTTTTTGTTCGCCGCCTGTTTTGGCTTGCAGGGTCACGCCCGCCAGGCGAGCGCCGTTCAAGCCGCCATGCCCGCCGCTGTGGCGACCACGGTCGTGGCAACGGAATACAAACTCGAACCGTCGCTCGTCACCGCCATCGTATTCTTTGGGACGCTTCTCAGCCCGATCACGCTTACGCCGCTGATCGTTTACCTTGCAAGGTGATATGAACGCGTTGCGAAACAGCATCCGGCTGATTGCCGCTCTCGCGCTTCCAGCGTTGATTCTCTCGCTGAAACCAAACCCAGCCCGGGCGGAGTCCGCGAGCCGCCCAAGCCCGCAGGAGACTCTCGTTGTGGAGTCGCAGGTCACGCACGAGTTTGGCAAATCCATCTCCTTCACGGCGAAGATTCACTCGCCCGCCCCCATTCAGTCTGCGTCGCTTCTTTTCCGCGCGGTTGACGAAGAAGCCACGCGCGTCGAAACATTGCAGGTCGCCGCGGACGGCTCGACCGCCTTCGTTTACGACGCGTCGCTGAATGTTTTTTCGCCGTTTAGCGAAATCGTCTATTGGTATCAGGCGACTCTCGACGACGGACAGACCCACACCAGCGAACCCAGGACGTATTCGTATACCGACAATCGCTTTCCATGGCGCGACGCTTCGCAGGGTCTTGTGAGCGCGCATTGGTATGCCGGCGACGACGCCTTTGGCGCAGCCGCGCTCGATAGCGCCGGGGCGGGGTTGTCGGCGATGAAGGATATTATTCCGGTCTCGCTGGCGGAGCCGGTTCACATCTATATTTATTCCAATGTGAACGACCTCAATGCGACATTTTCGCTCGGCGGGCGCGATTGGGCCGGAGGGCATGCCCATGCCGATCTCGGCGTGATTCTGGTCGCGGTTCCGCCGGGCAGCGGGCAGGCGCTCGTCATGGATTCGATCATCCCGCACGAACTGGCGCATGTGATGATGTATCGCGCGCTCGGCGATTCATATTACGACCAGCCTGTTTGGCTTGTCGAGGGACTGGCTTCGATGGTGGAGCGTTACCCCAACCCCGATTATGCGCGCGCGTTGGAGATAGCCAGCGTCAACGGGACGTTGATTCCCTTCGGGGATTTGTGCGCCTCGTTCCCCGCCGATTCCGGTTCGGCGTTTCTGGCTTATGCCCAGTCCCAATCCTTTGTTTCCTACATCCGCGATTCATTCGGCGTTTCGGGTCTTTCGCGCCTGGCTGCCACCTACAGCGACGGCTTCGATTGCGACCTCGGCGCGACGAAAGCCCTCGGCTCGTCGCTGAGCCAACTCGAAGCGCGCTGGCGCGAAGCCGCGCTCGGCATGAACCGCGGCGGCGTCGCGTTCCGCAACCTGCTTCCATTTTTGCTGTTGTTGTTCATCGTTTTGATCGTCCCCATCTGGGGCGCGGTGGACGTGATCCGTCAACGGAGGAGACGTGCCGCCAAAGCCAGGTGAGACCGTGCGCGTTCACGTCTGGGTCAGGGGAAGGGTGCAGGGCGTGGGTTTTCGCGCGCATGTGGAATATTACGCGCGGCGCATCGGCGTGAGCGGCTGGGTGCGCAACGTCGGACGCGATATGGTGGAAGCCGTGGCGCAGGGAACGCGCGACGAAACGCAGCGCTTCATCGAAATGGTGAAACAGGGCCCGCGCGCCTCGCGGGTGGATGAATCCCGGATCGAGTGGGAGGAGGCGGACGGCGACCTGGTTGATTTCAGCGTCAGGAAGAGTCTGTAACCGATAACGCCCCGAAGTTTCCCGCAAACCGCGCTTGCGCTCCGCCGCAACATTCGGGACGATGCGAATCTGCGCGGGCGATCCTAGGCAAACCCCAGCCCGCGTTCCTTCAACGAAACCCACTTCCCCTGCCCGATCACCAGATGATCCAACACGTCTATATCCAGCAGTTTCCCCGCCTGGACGATGGCGCGCGTCACGGCTGTATCGTCGGGACTGGGCGTCGGGTCGCCGCTGGGATGGTTGTGCGTGACGATGATCGCCGAGGCGTTGGCGCGGATCGCCTCCTTGAACAATTCCCCGACTCTTACCTGCGACGAATTGACCGAGCCTTTATACACCTCGACAATCTCCAGCGCCCGGTTTCTTCTATCGAGCAGGATCACGCGCAAATGCTCCTGTTCCAACGCCGACATTTCGTATTGGACGAGCGCCGCCGCGTCCGCCGGGCTGTTGATGGCGGGACGCTCTTCGGGAGATTCAATCGTCAGCCTCCTGCCCAGTTCAATGGCGGCTTTGATCTGCGACGCCTTGGCTTCGCCCATGCCGCGCTGATCCATCAATTGCTTGAACGGCGCGCGGTGAAGACCCTGCAACCCCCCAAACTCCTTCAACAAGCGCTGACCCACATCCACAGCGTTTTCGCCCCGCACGCCCACGCGCAGAAGAATTGCCAGCAATTCGGCGTTCGTCAACGCCTGCGGACCGAGCGCTGCCAGCCGTTCGCGCGGACGGTCTGATTCATGCAGGTCCGCGATGCGGTACATGGGTCTGGAGTTGGGTTCGCTCATGCGCTTGTTCCCCGGGATGGGTCGGCTTATTTTACAACCGGCGGCGCGGCAGAACAAGCCTATCGCGCCAGTGTGAGATTCCCCGCGCCCATCTCGACGATGATGGTGAGGGTGTGACCTTCTCCCTTTTGACGATACACGCCTCCGCTTCCTTCCCAGCCGGGGGTTGCGTTCACATTTGACAGCCCGCCCTCCACTGTGACTGCGGCGTCCATCCCTGCGGGGACGACGATGATGACGTTGCTCAAGCCGGTCTCGATCTTGACCGACGCGTCGCGCCGAAGGTCGCCGGAGAAGTCGAGCGTGTAATCTCCCGCGCCTGCCGAGAGATCGAACAGATTGAAGTTGGCGTTTGCCAGCCCGGTGATCTTCACATTCGACGCGCCGGTGTTGTAGGTGAACGTGGACATTTCCACCGGGTTTGGCTCGGAGAAGTTGATCGCCACGTCCGACGCGCCGTCCGAGATGTCGAGCCGGGTGAGGGCGAGTCCGCCGAATTCAAAGGCGCCGTCGTACGCGCCCGCGTCAATGGACAGGTTCATCGCTTCGCCGCCGAGTTTGAGATCCCACTTGTTCTTGGGGTTGTTGAATCCGTGGATGAAGTCGAGGTCGCCGTCCCCGACCTGCAATTTCACGACGCCGCCAGCCACCTCGACCTGCGGCTTGAACTCTTCGTAGTTGTAGGCGGCGATTCCATCCACGAGGACCTCCGCGCCGGGTTTAAGAGTCAATTCACCCGCGCCGAAAGCGAGGTTCAAAATAACTTCGTCCGAGTCCGGATATTCTACGCGGATATCCTCGGTCACTTCGGGCATGGGAGTCGGCGGCTTGGGAGCGTTGATTCCGCAGGCGAGCGCCGTCAGCGCGAGAATTGCGACAAAGGGTATAAAATTTTGGTACATAAGAAAAACCTCCTCAGGTTGTGCAAGGAGGTATACGGAGGAAAGCGGTTCCAGGTTTCAGGTGGAAGGTTTCAGGTGCGAGGTTTCAAGTTTCAGGTGGGTTGAATTTCCTGCTGTTTCGATTTGAGGTTTCCCAAAATTTTCCTCGTCGCATCCGCCACTTCTTCGATGGCTTTGTTGAACGCTTCTTCATTGATTTTGGACGGCTTGCGATACCCGCTGACTTTTCTCACATATTGCAGGGCGGCTTCATGAATCTCCCGTTCTGTAGCCGGGCGATCCATATTTCTAAGGGGTTTGATGCTCCGACACATTTCAACACTCTCTTTCCTCTTTCTTCGTTACTCGTTACTCAATTCTTACCACTACTCACTCACCGCTTTCCAATCTCTAATCTCTA
>CAADGT010000121.1 GCA_900696595.1 uncultured Chloroflexota bacterium | reverse complement strand
TTTTAGAAGCGGGCATAAAAACCCGTAGGCAGGACGTACGCCCCGCCTTCTCGCGCGACGGAAGCGTCTACGCCTTCTGGCGGGACGTGTTCGTGAACAAGCACAGCATCTACGGCGACGACTGCCGGCCGCTTGTCATCTCGCGCGATCAGTCCTGCAACCTCGATACGATGGAAGATTGGGAAGAGGTCGAAAGGAAGATCGCAAGTCAAACCCAGGAGAAATCATGAACAGGAACTTCGACGAAACAACCGGACGCAAACAGTTCTTCGAAAATGTGGACAGGGAACTGAGCAAATTGATCGACCCCGCCACCGGCAAGGTTAGGGCGGAATTGTTGGAACACGTCAATTGCCCCGTGTGCGACGCGAACTCGTACGACCCTCTTTTCGTCAAGCAGGGATTCGATTTCGTCCGTTGCAGGAACTGCAACCTCGTTTATGTTACCCCGCGCCTGCTTGAAAGCGCCACTCTCGCCTACTATGGCGACGCCGCCGACCAGCAGTCCATGACCGATTGGCTGAACGTGCTTGCCAACCCGCTCAACCAATCCTGGCAAATCCCCTACTTTCAAGAAGCCGTGAATATTCTCGCCAAACTGATCCCCGCCAACGGCCGCATCCTCGACATCGGTTGTTCCATCGGCTTATTCATGGAGATCGCGCAAAAATCCGGTTTTGAGTGTATTGGACTTGAGCCTGAACCGAAATCGCGTGAATACGCGCTCGGCCGCGGGCTGGATGTGCGCCCGCAGCTTTTCAACGACGCAGGCTTTTCCCCTGCCTCCTTCGACGCCGTCACCATGTTCGGCGTTCTGGAGCATCTCAGCAAACCGAAGCAAATGCTCGCCGACATTTGGGATGTATTGAAACCCGGCGGCGCAGTGATGGTCATCGTGCCGAACGTCTATAGTTTCGCCAACGGCGCGTTGCACGAGCAGGCGCGCACCTTTACCGGCAGGAATCATCTCAGTTATTTTGCATGGGATACGCTCTCCGACCTTTTCAAACGCGCCGGATATGAAATTGCGCATCTTGACACTGCCCTTGCCGGTCTCGACGCCGCGCTCAATCATTGGCAATTCAAGGAACCTCATTCCAGCCTCACGCTTGACCTTCTGCCGCCTAAATTACGCGCCCTCCTACAAGACCCTCAAGGGCGCGCGCAATTTGAAAAACTTATCTGCGATTGGGATATGGGTTTGCGCCTGCGCCTCGTCGCAAGGAAACCAAAATAAATTCCATGAATCGCATTCTGGGAATCATCCCCGCCCGCGGCGGATCCAAAGGCGTGCCGCGAAAAAACATCCGCGAAGCGGCGGGGCGCCCGCTGATCGCCTACACCGTCGAAGCCGCCCGCGCCAGCAAATTAATCACTCGTTGCGTCGTTTCCACAGACGACCAGGAAACAGCCGACATTTGCGCCGCGCTTGGTTGTGAAGTGATGAACCGCCCCGGTGAACTGGCGCAGGATGACACGCCCACCATCGCCGTCATCAAACATGTCTTTGACGTTTTGGAATCCCAGGGCGAAGTCTTCAACATTGGATTGATCCTCCAGCCCACCTCCCCGCTTCGCGCCGGACCCGATATTGACTCAGCGCTTCAAGCCTTGTGCCAGTCCGACGCCGATTCCATCGTCAGCGTCTACCGCGTCTCCGACCATCACCCCGCGCGGATGTATCGCATGGAAAACGGGCTGCTCGTTTCGCTCGATGAATCCTTTGCAACCGCGCGCAGGCAGGAACTCCCGCCCGTCTATCATCGCAACGGCGCAATCTACGCCTTCCGCCGCCGCCTGCTCGACGACAATACGCTCCTGGGGCGTAGAATCCTCCCCTACATCATGGAAGAGGAACGCCCCCTTAATGTAGACACCGAATACGACCTTGTGCTGGCGGATTTTATTTTGAGCAGGAAAAAGTAGCGGCGATGCTGAAGATCTTGAACGTCGAACCGGACGAATACAGCGACGAGGCGCGCCTCATCCTGAAACAGGTCGGCAGGTTGGTCGAGCAGAACATGACCCGAAGCGAATTGCTCGCGCGCATCCATGAATTCGATATCCTCATCACACGCCTGCGCCATCAAGTGGACGCCGAGCTGATGGACGCTTCGCCTAAGTTGAGAGTCGTCGTCTCCGCCACCACCGGACTCGATCACATTGATACCGATTACGCCGTCCGAAAGAACATCGCCGTGCTAAGCCTGCGCGGAGAAACGGAATTCCTGCGCTCCATCCCCGCCACAGCGGAACTGACCTGGGGTCTGCTGTTGGCGCTGACGCGGAATATCCCCTCCGCCCATACGTCTGTTTTGGCTGGCGAATGGCAAAGAGACCGCTTCAAAGGACACGAACTTGCCGGGAAACGGCTCGGCATTTTAGGTTTGGGCAGGATCGGCGAAAAAGTCGCCCGTTATGGGCTGGCGTTTGGGATGCAGGTCAATGCCTATGACCCGCGCCGAAAGGACGCCTTGCCCGGCGTCGGCATGAAAGAATCCATGCCCGACTTGTTGTGCGAGACCGATGTGTTGAGCGTTCACGCGCCTTTGAACGAAGAGACCGTGAATCTCGTCGGCGCAAGCGAATTAAATCTTCTCCCGCGCGGATCGTGGCTGATCAACACCGCCCGCGGCGCGATCGTGGACGAAGCCGCCCTGCTCGACGCGCTTCAGTCAGGTCAACTCGCCGGAGCCGCGCTGGATGTGCTGGCCGGCGAAAGAACAAATGAAAGACAAATTATCATCGAATATGCGCGTTCACACTCGAACCTCCTGCTCGCGCCTCACATCGGCGGCGCGACGTATGAATCCATGCGCGCCACCGAAATTTTCATGGCGAACAAATTAAAGAAGCATTATGAAGATTATATTTGCGCTCGATAATTACCTGAAATATTATTCGATAGACGATGCCGTGCGCGAATTGCGCCGGCGCGGTCATGAGATCGTTATTGTCCTCGGGCAGGACAAGGAAAGCCACATCCCGGACGACGCCCTGCAAAAGGCGGCAACGGACCTGCCGGACCTCAAGATTGAGCCGCTGACTCGAAGAAGGATCTTGCCGAAGATCGTCCGATTCATTCGCGAGTTGTTGAACTATGCCTATGTTCTGGATCGCGAAGAGGAACGTCGCTGGGACGCAAAGAACTGGGGGCGCTTCTTTCACCCCTCCGTTTGGAAGGTCGTTTCGAGCGCGTTTGGGAAAAAGTCCCTGAAGAATCCCATTTTCCGGAAAACCCTGCGGCTTATCGAGAAGATGATTCCAGTTGCCCCGGAAATACGACAGCATGTAAAAACCCTTCAGCCGGATGTTCTGGTCGCGCTTCCGCTCATCAGCGGGGATTCGCGCGAAAGCGAATATGTCCAGGCGGCTGGCGCGCTTGGCATCCCCACCGTGTTCTCGATGTTCAGTTGGGATAACATCTCGGCGAAAGGCACGTTCCATTCCCGTCCCGATCGCCACATTGTCTGGAACAGGCCGCTGGCGGAGGAACTTTCCCGCCTGCACAATATCCCCTCCGAACGAATCCACATCACCGGCGCGCCGCGCTTCCACCGTTTGATCGGGAATACGAATGGATTTATCCTGCCCCGGGAAGAGTTCTGCCGTAACGCGGGTTTCGAACCCGCTCAAAAGTACATTTTGTACGTGGGCTCGACCTATTTGTTGGACAGCAATGTTCAAAAATCGTTGAGCGAAGACGCTCTGATTTTGAACATCGCGGACGCGCTAACCCACAACCCGCAAACCCGCGATGTCCGTATTCTTGTCCGTCCTCACCCCGTTAATACGCGCATCATCCCCGCCCTGAAAGACGCCGCCCGTCCGAATGTGACGGTTTTTCCCTCCCCCGGCGAATTGCCGGACACCGATGAGAAGAGACGCATGTTCTATAACTCCATTTACCACAGCCTTGCCGTGGTCGGCGTTAATACGACAGCGTTTTTAGAGGCGTCTGCTTTGGACAGACCTTGCATTACGATCATATCCAAGGAGTACGGCGAGACCCAGCAGTTGGTGCATTTCCATCACCTCGAGGAGGGGGGGTTTTTGGAGAAGGCAAACCATGCCGAAGACGTGGCGCGGATCGCCGCAAACGTCCTCGCAGGAGCGGACAGGCTGGCTCCCCAACGCCGCGAATTTGTCAGAAATTTCATCGAACCTCTCGAACCGGGCAGGTCAGCCGTCGAGGTCTATGCCGATCTGGTCGAACAATTCGGCTCAAAGCGTTGAAGCGACAGGAGAATCATGAAACAAAGAAAAATGAAAGTCAACGGCGTCGAAATTTCCGACGACAGCGACTGTTTCGTCATCGCCGAGATCGGCAACAACCACCAGGGCGATTTGCAAAAGGCAAAGGACATGTTCAAAGCCGCCAAAGAATGCGGCGTGGACGCGGTCAAGTTGCAGAAGCGCGATAACCGCGCGCTGTTGACCCGGGCGGCGTACGACAAGCCTTATGAAAACGAGAACAGTTTCGGCGCGACCTACGGCGAACACCGCGAAGCGCTGGAGTTCGGCAGAAGCGAATATGTCGAACTAAAGAAATACGCCGGCGAACTTGGTTTGATCCTGTTCGCCACCGCCTTCGACCAAAACAGCGCCGATTTCCTCGCCGAACTTGACATGCCGCTTTATAAGATCGCATCGGGCGACTTGAAGAACACGCCGCTCTTAAAGCATGTCGCCAAGATCGGCAAGCCAATGATCATCAGCACCGGCGGCGGGACGATGGAAGACGTGCAACGCGCCTACGATGCGATCATGCCCATTAACAATCAACTGGCGATCCTGCAATGCACCGCCTCCTATCCCGCCGAGCCGCAGGACTTGAATCTGCGTGTGATTTCCACATATCGCGAGAAATTTCCCGATGTCGTCGTAGGTCTTTCCGATCATGAAAATGGAATTGCAATGGCGGTGGCGGCGTATGTCCTCGGTTCGCGCATGGTGGAACAGCACTTCACGCTCAACCACACCTGGAAGGGAACCGATCACGCCTTTTCGCTTGAACCGATTGGAATGAGAAAACTCGTCCGCGACCTGCGCCGGGTGAAGGTGGCGATGGGCGACGGCGAGAAGAAAATCTATCCGAGCGAGGTCAACCCGATTCACAAGATGGGCAAGAAACTCGTCGCCGCGCGCGATCTTAAAGCGGGCCGGGTTTTGAGCCGCGAAGATATCGCCGTCAAATCGCCCGGCGACGGCATTCCGCCTTACGAGTTGGAAAACATCGTTGGCAGGACTCTCACAAAGGACTTGCTTGAAGATGAAAATTTTGCTTTCGAGAATTTGAAGTAATAACTGAGTAGGTCGCTCTTAAAGCGTGACCTACATAATGATTTCAAAGGTAACTCATGCTCCCAAACCAAATCCACAATTGGATCGGCGCACAAGAACAACCCGCTCAAGCGGATGAGTGGTTCGAGAAACTCAACCCCGCAACTGGACAAGTCCTCTTCAA
>CAADGT010000120.1 GCA_900696595.1 uncultured Chloroflexota bacterium | reverse complement strand
GCGGTTTCCTTTTAAACGCAAAGCCGCCAAGCCGCAAAGATTCAAGGGTTTTCCCTTCGCGTCTTTGCGACCTGGCGTTAAGAATTTCATTCGGCAAAAGCGCAATTTGTACCCGTGTTCAGTATAAAAACTATGAAACCTTCTCCACCGCCCAAAAATGGGAGATGCCCAGCGCTCTCAAGGGAGTCGCTTCCAGAAATTGCAAAACCGCCCGCAGGATTTTTCCCATCGCGCCAAACCGCGCGATGATGTTGTCGTACGCGCCGAAGATGATCGTCCGCTCGATGAATGTGACGGGCAAGCCTTCGAATAGTTTTTGCAGATCGCGTTTGGAGTAGACGCGCACATGCGGGGCGAGTTTGTCGCGCCAGACTCGCGGAAGATAATTCACAAAAGGCTTGTTGCCGAAATAATATTTCCCCTTCCAGAAGACGCCGTGAGTCTCTACGGGATAGCCGCGATTGGGACAAAAGAGGATCAAGCGTCCGCCGGGCTTAAGTGCGCGGATCATCTCGCGGACTGCGAGGGCATCGTCCTGGACGTGTTCGATCACTTCATGGCTGAGGATCAGGTCGAACGTCATGGAAGGGAGCGGAAGATATTCCCCGGCGGCGTTGATGATCCGTTCGGAGTTGCGCCGCGCGTCCCGGGCGCGGTCGAAGTCGTATTCCAGTCCGGTCACGTTCGCGCCCAGTTCGGTCATCTTATCGACGTACATCCCCACCCCACAACCGTTTTCCAGCGCCCTGCCCCGCATCCGCTCCCCCGCAAATTTTTGAATCATCTGCAACCGTCGCCGCTGTCCGTCGCGCCACACATATGAGGGTTCGCCCCGTAACGCAGCTTTCTCCATGTCCCGTTCAGTCATGGCGGCGATTATACCAACAGGAGAAAATCCAACGTCAGGAGGCGTTCGACCCCGATTTGCGGCTCAGCCTTGCGCGGGAAAAACCTTTATGCTAAAATCCCGCGCGTAAGGACAACCCAATAACGAAGTCAACCGGAAGTGGGTCGCCCCCACTTCTTTGTTTTATACATGGCTTGCATGTGCGCAAGCGCGCAGTCAACAAACCAAAGGAGTTTTGGAGCAGTACGATGGCAAAGAATGATTTTGCGCTGGCATTCAACGAAGTGCTGGAGGATAAACAACTCGCCAAGGACGTGGTCGTCTCGGCCATCGAGTCGGCGATGGTCTCGGCGTATCGGCGCGCGGTAGGGGCATCCACCGCCCAGCATGTGGAGGCGAAACTGGACCCCGAAACGGGCATGGTGACCGTCTTCGCCGAAAAGGAAGTGGTCGAAGACAGCGTGGTGGACGAGCGCACCGAAGTGATCCTCGACGAAGCCCGCAAGGTGAACCCCGAAGCCCAGGCGGGGGATATGGTGATCGTCGAGAGCACCCCCGCGGATTTCGGGCGCGTTGCGGCGCAGACGGCGCGGCAGGTCATCCAGCAGAGAATCCGCGAGGCGGAGCGCGCCAACCAGATGGAATACTTCCAGCGGCAGGAGGGCGAGATCGTCTCCGGCTTGGTGCAGGCGATCAACGCGCAGGGCATCACCATCGGCCTGGAAATGAAAGCCGAAGGCACGATGCCGAACAACCAGCGCATCCCCGGTGAAAGGTTGAAATTGCACGACCGCATTCGCGCGGTGGTGATCGAAGTGAAAGACGGCGCGCGCGGGCCGCAGATCATCCTCTCGCGCGCGCATCGCAACTTTTTGCGCCGCCTGATGGAAAACGAAGTGCCGGAGATCTATCACGGCATTGTCGAGATCCGCGCGATTGCCCGCGAACCGGGCGCGCGCGCCAAGGTGGCTGTTTCCGCCACACAGCAGGGTATTGACCCGGTCGGCGCGTGCGTGGGACAGAAAGGCGTGCGCATCCAGGCCATCGTCAAGGAACTGCACGACGAAAAGATAGACATCATCCTGTGGGACGCCGACGCGGTGAACTACATTTCCAAAGCCATCAGCCCGGCGCGCGTCAGCGGCGTGTATCTCTCGGAGGATGAACGCACCGCCACAGTCGTGGTCGGCGAAGACCAGTTGAGTCTCGCCATTGGGCGCGACGGGCAGAACGCGCGTCTCGCCGCCAAACTGACCGGCTGGCGAATTGACATCAAATCGCTGACCGAAGCCGCGGGCGACGCGCTCGCCAAACTCAAGGGCGACCCGGAATTGCAGGATAAATTAAAGACCGCCGTCGAAGCCATGCCGCAGGTGGAGGAAACCCTCGCCAAGAAAGCCGAGACTCGCGCCATCACGCCCGAGGAATTCCACGCCCTCGAAGCCTTCGTGGACCGCGTCGAACGCCGCATGATCCTTGCCCGCGAAGAAGCCTCGCGCGTCGAAGACGAACGGCTGGCCGCCATCCGCGCCGAGATTCCCGCCGCGGCATTTTCGACGCCGCTCACCGCCGCCGGGATCAAGGAACACATCTTCAACATTCTCACCGAAGCCGGTTACGAAACCGTCGGTCAATTGATGTTCGATTTGAAAACCAACCAGGACAAAGTGTTGGGGATGGCTGGGATCGGGCCCAAGGCCATGCAAAACATCGAGGAAAGCCTTGCGGCTCTGACCTTCCCCGAGCCGCCTCCCGCGCCCGAGGCTGTGGAAGAAGCCCCAGCCGCCGAAGCCGTGGCAGAGTCGGCTCCAGCGGAGGAAATGCCTGCGGCGGAGAAACCAGCCGAAAGGAAGAAAGAAGCGAAGCGCGTCGTCGAAGAAGCGGAGGAGGACGGCGAAGTCTCGAAGGATGGGGTCAACCTTGACGAGTTGTTCTCCATCAAGCCCGAGATGTTCCAGTCTCCAGCCGCCCCGGATGAAGATTCCGACGACAAGAAAAAAGGCAAGAAAGGCAAGAAGAAGGGCGTGGCGCTCGAGTTCGACGAAAAATTGGGCGAGGTCGTCTCGCGCAAGAAACACAAGCGCGGCGAAGACGGCGACGACGATTCGGAGTGGTAGAAAAAAAACGGACGTGGCGAAGAAACCTGCGGGACGCGTAAAACATATTCCCCAGCGCACATGCGTTGGATGCCGGGAAACGCTTGCGAAACGCCAGTTGTTACGGATCGTGCGCGCGCCCGACGGGGTGAGGGTGGACCCGACGGGCAAACTGGCGGGGCGCGGCGCCTACCTTCACGATAAAAAATCATGCTGGGCGCGCGGGTTGAAAGGCGCATTGGCGCGCGCGTTGAAAACCGATTTGCGGCAGGAAGACCGCGCCCGGCTGGAAGAATTTATGAACGCTCTGCCTGCGGAGGCAGAGACAGACGGTTCAGCCATGTGATCGAACAAGCCACTCGCTCACAGGCAGCCCGATTAGCGGAATAGACGAGATTTGAGATTGAAGGAGGTGGCTTGTATGAGCAGTAACGGAAACAGAATCGAACTTCCCGCCAGCGTTGTGGTGCGCGATCTGGCTCAAAAGATCGAAAAAAGCCCGATTGACCTGATTAAAAAATTGATGACGAACGGCGTGATGGCGACCATCAACCAGGCGGTGGATTACGACACCGCCGCAATCGTGGTCGCCGAATACGGATTCGAGGCCGTCCCCGAAGCGGTGGAGGAGGAGGCGCAGGAAGAAGCCGGCGAAGTGCCGATGTGGCGTCAGTTGATCGCCGGGGAGGATAAGGCGCAGTTGAAGGCGCGCCCGCCGGTGGTGACGATCCTCGGGCATGTGGATCACGGCAAGACCAGCCTGCTGGACGCGATCCGCTCGACGGATGTGGCGGCGGGCGAAGCGGGCGGGATCACGCAACACATCGGCGCGTATCAAGTCGAAATGAAGGGGCGGCTGATCACCTTCCTCGATACGCCCGGTCACGCGGCGTTCACGCAGATGCGCGCGCGGGGGGCGCAGGGCGCGGATATCGTCATCCTTGTGGTCGCCGCGGACGACGGCGTGATGCCGCAGACGCGCGAAGCCATCGCCCACGCGAAGGCGGCTCGCGTGCCGATCGTGGTCGCCTTGAACAAGGTGGACAAAGCCAACGCCAACCCGGATCGCGTTAAACAACAACTTGCGGAACTGGAACTCGTCCCGGACGATTGGGGCGGGAATACCATGGTCGTGCCGGTCTCCGCCAAACAAAAACAGGGCATAGACGACCTGCTCGAAGGCGTTTTGCTCGTGGCGGACAGCGCCGAGATCAAAGCCAACCCCGGCGGCAAGGTCATCGGCACAGTCATCGAAGCAGAGTTGGATAAATCGAAAGGCGTTCTGGCCACGCTTCTGGTTCAGAACGGCACGCTTGAGTCGGGCGATATTGTTGTGGCCGGCATTGCGCACGGCAAACTGCGCGCCATCAGCGACTATAAGGGCAGGCCGATCAAGAAGGCGGGTCCCTCCACTCCGGTGGCGGTCATGGGTCTGAGCGATGTCCCCTCGGCGGGCGATTTGTTCGAGGTTGTGGAATCGGAAAAGGAAGCGCGAAGCATCGTTGGCGAACGCCAGGAAACCCTGAAGACCCAGGCGCAATCGCGCAAGAAGGTTTCGCTCGAAGACCTGTTCAGCAAGGTGCAGGCCGGCGAGGCGAAGGAATTGAATCTGATCGTCAAAGCCGACGTGCAAGGTTCGCTCGACCCGATCATCACCGAGTTGAATAAACTGGGCGCGGGCGATATCGGTTTGAAGATCCTCCACGCCGAAACGGGCAACATCGGCAACAACGACGTGATGCTGGCGTCGGCGTCGAAGGCGATCCTGATCGGGTTCAACGTGCAAGCCGACGTGGACGCGCGCCGCATGGCTGAAAAAGAGGGCGTGGACATTCGTCTGTACGAGATCATCTACCGCATGACCGAAGACATTGAGAAGGCGCTCAAGGGCATGTTGGAACCCGATTACGTGGAGAAAATTCTCGGCAAGGCGACGGTTTTGCAAGTGTTCACCGCCTCCAAATTTGGGCGCGTGGCGGGTTGCCGCGTGACCGACGGCGAATTAAAACGCGGCGCAAAAGTGCGCCTCTACCGCAGCGCGGACATCGTTTATGAAGGCGACCTCTCCTCCCTGCGCCACGAGAAGGACGACGTAAAGGAGATCCGCCAGGGGTACGAATGCGGCGTGGGCTTCAAGAATTTCTCGGACATTCAACCCGGCGATACGCTGGTGTGTTACGTTTTGGAATAAGAATCTCCAATCTCCAATTACAATTTACTTGCTGGTAATTGGAGATTGGTAATTGGAGATTGGTAATTGGTAATTGGTCATGCCGTCAGGAATTCGAATCAAACGCATCGAAGACCGTATTCAGCAGGAAGTATCGGAACTGCTGATCCACGAAGTCAACGACCCGCGCCTAAAACAGATTTTCATCACCGATGTGAAGGTGGACCGGGAACTTGCCTACGCCGAGGTGTACGTCTCGGCTGTGGAGGGCGTCTCGCGCTCCGCCGAAGTGTTGGCGGGGCTCGAATCGGCTTCCGGCTACCTCAGGCGGATTCTCTCCTCGCGGATGGAGTTGCGTTCGTTTCCGCGGCTGAGATTCCACTGGGACCCCACCCCGGAGAACGCCGACCACATCGAAAAGATACTGGCAGGGTTAAGAGACAAGAAATAGCATCCTCGCATAATTGGCGTTCTCCCCTGGCGCCGCCCGCCAGGGCAGTAAGGCCGCGTCTGCGCTAGAGAGCGCAGGCTACGCAAAGATCATGGAGAAAATATATTGAACAATCAGGTTTCAGGGGAAATAAAGCAAAGGCTGAATGACGCAACAAAAGCGGTCATCGCGTCGCACGTGAGACCGGACGGAGACGCCATCGGTTCGCTGCTCGGTCTGGGGATGGCGTTACAGGACGCGGGCAAGACCGTCGAGATGATCCTCGCGGATGGGGTTCCTTCCTCCTTCAAATTCCTGGAAGGAAGCGGTCTTATCAAGAAGGAACCGACCGGCGGTCACGACATCTTCATCACCGTGGATTGCGCCGATTTCAAACGGACGGGGAAGGTCTTCGAAAATTTCGGTCCGCCCGACATCAATATAGATCATCACAAGACCAACGAAAATTTCGGCAAATTGAATCTGATCGAGGCGGAGGAGGTTGCCACGGCGGCGATCCTCACCAACCGCCTGCCGGAGTGGGGGTTCAAGATCACCAAGCCCATCGCAGCCGCGCTGTTAACCGGCATCATCACCGACACGCTCGGCTTCCGCACCTCGAACATCACGCCGGAGGCGTTAAGACAGGCGGCGACATTGATGGAATCAGGCGTGGACCTGCCCGAAATCTATATGCAATCGCTGGTGAGAAAATCCTTCCCAGCCGCGAAGTATTGGGGCGCGGGACTTTCGAGCCTCGAAAGTAAAAACGGAATCGTCTGGGGAACGCTCACCCTGGATGACCGCAAAGCCGCGGGATACGGAGGAAACGACGACGCAGACTTGATCAATATGATCTCCGCGATAGACGGCAACAAGGTCGGGATGGTTTTCGTCGAACAGTCCAACAACCACGTCAAAATTTCATGGAGGGCGTTACAGCCAAATATTGATGTATCCCCCATCGCAAAGCATTTCAAAGGCGGCGGTCACGCCGCCGCCGCAGGAGCGGATATCGAAGGATCGCTGGATGTCATTCAAAAAGAAGCGCTCGCAAAGACACGCGAAATCCTCGACTTGCAATGAACGCGCAATTCAAATGGTACTATAGAGTCAGCGATTTTTGCCTTGCTTAATTCGACATATATGTCATAATTGAAAAGCGATGGAATTTCAGAATAAAAAAGGTTTACAGTCGTACGTCCCCCGCAAAGAAACCCCAACCCACAGGGCTTAGGTCTGTTCGCAAGCCGGGAAATTTGCGACAAAAAAGAGACTTCCAAGTTTGCATACGCGGTGGAAAAGAAACAAAAGAAGGAAATAATACAAAAGGAAATCCCAGGAGGAGTCCAAATGAACAGTCAGGATGTAAAAAACGCCATATCCGGAGCGCTCGTGATTGACAAACCCGTGGGCATGACCTCCCACGATGTCGTGCAAGCCATAAGAAACGGAACCGGCTTGCGCCGCGCCGGTCATACCGGGACGCTCGACCCGCGCGCTTCGGGCGTGCTGGTGATCCTTGTCGGCCCCGCCGTGCGCCTGAGCGAATACGTGTCGGCGTCGGACAAGCGCTATCAGGCAATCATCCGCCTGGGCGGCACTACGGACACCTACGACGCCGAAGGCAAATTCACGCCCACCAAGGACCCGGCAAAAGTCACCGAGGAGGAATTCGAGGAAGCGTTGAAAACTTTCGTCGGCGAGATCGAACAAACTCCGCCGCCCTATTCCGCGGTCAAGGTTCAGGGACGAAAAGCCTATGAAATGGCGCGCAAGGGCGAAGAGGTCGCGCTCGAACCGCGCACCATCACCGTGCATCATCTTGAAGTCCTCGAATGGACTCCGCCCGAAGTGGTCATTGACGTGCATTGCTCGTCGGGCACTTATGTCCGTTCGCTGGCGAACGACCTCGGCAAGAAGCTCGGTAGCGGGGCGTATCTCGTCGGTCTGCGCCGCACCAAGAGCGGAAAGTTCACCCTGCGCGACGCCGTGCCGTTGCGCAAATTGCAGGAAGCCTTCACCGCGGGCAACTGGTATCAATACCTGATCCCCGCCGCCGAAGCGCTGGGCGACTGGTACGCCGTCGAACTCAGCCCCGACGAAGTGGAAGCCGTGCGTCACGGGCATCGCGTCAAAGTCAAAGCCGCCGATCTCGCGCAGGAGAAAGTGCGCGGCGTCAGCACGCAGGGAGAGTTGGTGGCGCTGATGACGCAAATGGATAACCCCGAAGACGGCTCGAAGGAATGGCAGCCGAAGAAGGTCTTCTTCACGTCGGACTAACTTACATGTCATTGCGAGGGCGCTCTTGTTCTTCGCCCGAAGCAATCTCAATGCCATCGTAGGAGATTGCTTCGTCGGGAAGAGTGACCTCCTCGCAATGACAGAACGCCGCCGTTGAAGGCGGCTTTATTTTTTATGAACCATTACCGCTCTCTCGAAGAAGTCTCGCTTAAAAATTCATTTCTGACCGTCGGCGTGTTCGACGGCGTTCATCGCGGACACCGCGAGATCGTCCACAAACTCGTAAAGGACGCCCATGCAAACGACGCGCCCGCCGTCGTGCTGACCTTCGAACCGCATCCCGCCGCGGTGTTGACCGGCAGGGAGATTCGGCTCCTGACCACTTCGGATGAACGCGCGGATTTGCTCGGCTCGTCCGGCGTGGATGTCGTCATTACCCAACGCTTCACCCCGGACCTGGCGACTCTCTCTGCCCACGAGTATATGTCCGCGCTGAAAACGCATCTCGGACTCCGCCGCCTGCTGATCGGATACGATTTCGCATTGGGCAGGGGACGCGAGGGCAACGCTCCGCGGCTGGCGGAGATCGGCTCGGAGTTGGGATACACCGTCGAGGTAGCGCCCGCCCTGAGCGACGAAAGCGGCGTGATCTCGTCCACCGAGATTCGCAAACTGGTATCCACCGGCAACATGGAAGAGGCGTCCAAACTTCTTGGTTATCCCTATGAGATGGGCGGCGAAGTCATTCACGGCGAGGGACGCGGGAGAAAGATCAACTTTCCCACCGCGAACATCGAGTACCCGAAGCAAAAGGTAACTCCCCCGAACGGAATCTACGCCTGCTGGGCGCGGCTCGGCGGCGAAAGATTCATGGCGGCGACCAATATCGGTTTGAACCCCACATTTACGCCCGAAAGGAAAATCCCCAGCCTCGAAGCGCATTTGCTCGACTTCGACCGCGACATTTACGGAGAGATATTAACTCTCGAATTCGTCGCTCGCTTGAGGGATGAGATTCGTTATACGACCGTCCAGGCGTTGGTCGGGCAGATCCGCAAAGATGTGGAGCAGACGCGCGAGATTTTGGGCGCGACATGAAAAAACGCGCGGGCATCATCCTGATCCACGAGGGGAAACTGGCGCTGATGGAGCGCCACAAACAAGGGCGGCATTACTTCGTGTTCCCCGGCGGCGGCGTGGATGAGGGCGAGAGCGACGAAGAAGCCGCCACGCGCGAGGCGGAGGAGGAATTGGGAATCAAGGTGGAGGTTTTGCAAAAAGCGGCCACCATTCTCCGCGAAGGGAAGCGCGACCAGGTTTATTTCCTTGTGAGATGGGCGAACGGCGAGTTTGGGACGGGAACCGGCGAAGAGTTCGGCGAAGCGGACGACTTCAACGGGACGTACAACCCGGTCTGGATGGCGCTGGATGAAGTTTTGGCGCAGAACGTCGCGCCAAAGGGGTTGGCGGAGTTGACGGTAAAGTCTTACAGTGAGGGATGGGGGCAGGAAGCGCTGATTTGGGAGGAGTAGAAGGCGCGTTTCTATTTCCAAATATGTCCATAGCCATATTCGCCTTCAAGCAGTTTGCCTTCGGCGAAGCGGCTGAATCGAAACGGCGCGATATCCACAGTCTTCGACGCGCCGTCGAGGATCAGTTCGACCAGGCTCGCGCTCGCCGCCGGAGAAGTCTTAAAGCCAGTGCCGCTCAAACCGCAGGCGAGATAAAAGCCGCTTAGATCCGTGCCGCTATAGATGGCGCGCTGATCCGGGGTGATTCCGTCGCGTCCGACGTGGATGGAGTGCAAGCCTCCCTGTTCGATCTTCGGGATGCGCTGTACCATGATGTCAATCAATTTTTCGAGGAAGGTCGGCGTGGGAGTCTGGTCTTCCTCGTCGGGGGCGTCGCCGCGCAGGGATTCGTCCACACCTGCGGCGAGGATGAGCGCGCTGCCTTCGGGACGGAAGTAACACTCGAGGGCGAAGTCAATACAGGCGGGGATTTTTCCAAGCGCCGGCGGGCGGCGGAGGAAGGCGACATCGTGCGTCCAGGTCTCGAGCGGGACCTGGAGACCCGCAAGGCTTGCGACATGCTTTGCCCACGGTCCAGCCGCGTTGATCGCGATGGGCGCGCTGAAATCTCCCTTGTTCGTGGAAACGCCTGTGACTTTCCCACCCGCCGAATGAATGGCGGTCGCTTCGCAATTTTGAAGCAGCGTTGCGCCGCGACGTTTGGCGGCTTCGATGAACGAGTTGGCGGTCAGCGTCGCATCGGCATAACCGGAATCGGGCTCGAAGGCGGCGTAATCGAAATGATCCACCACAAGATCGGGGAAGAGTTCCTTCACCTCTTTTGCGGAGACGACGGAGGTGTTAATGCCGATCTTCCGCTGGTTGGCGACGTTGCCGCGCAGTTTGTCCTCGTCTTCGCGCTTCGATATCTGCACGAAGCCGGTGTTCTGAAAACCGCACTCCCCGCCCACGCGCTCGCGCCAGTTCTTGAAGTAGAGTTGATAACTCTTGAAAGTCAAATCCGATTCGGCGGCGAGGTCGTAGTGCATCCGGATCAGCCCGCTCGAATGTCCGGTCGCGCCCGAGGCGGTCGTCTTGCGCTCGAGGATGGCAGTCTTCAAGCCGCGTTCAGCGAGGTGAAAGGCGATGCCGGCGCCCATCACGCCCGCGCCGATGACAATGGCGTCGTAAGTTTGAGTCATGGCAACGATCTCCTTGATGTTTTAGGGGGCATTTTTTTATTTTACCCCAATCAGTCCCGCCTCATCCCCGGCGCGGGATTTCCCTCACAAATCGCCGCCGGGCTTGCGCTATACCGATTGAAGCGAGAATTGCCGATTGATGGAGTTTTTGTTTATAATCTTGTTATAGGTGACCCATGCACAACCAGCCCGCACATTCGAACAATCCGCCTCAGGGTGGGAATCTGCCCGGGAAACGCAAACCAACCCAGGTTCCGAAGAAAAAGAAGCGGGGTTTCATCCTGCCCCTCGCGCTGGTAATGATGGGATGCGCCGTCTTCGCCTTTGCGGCGTGGTCGGCGGTCACATCCCCCGCGCTGGCGGCGATCATCAACGGGTCGTCTGAGCCGCAGTTCGAAGCGCGGGCGCCGGGCGAATCGTTTGCGCAGGCGTATATTCCCAAGCCAACAGTTCAAGTCGTCGTCAACGAACCGGTTGCGGAGGTCATTCCGCCGACGGCGACACTCACACAGACGCCGCAGGAGGTTGTCGCCGTCCCCCCAACGGAAACCCCGCCCGCGACCGCCACAGTGGACATCGCCCCGCCGACGGCGACGCTCGAAGCGGTTGTGGTTGTGGAAAGCGGCGTGGCGGAAGCGGTCATCGTCGCCGACACGCCAACATCAGAATACGTCGCGCCGCCGACAGCGGTTGCTTATCTTCCGCCCGTCAGCGCGGGCGGAAGCGGAGGAGTTCACTGGTTCGATGTGGACCTTTCAGACCAGCGCATGTACGCCTACGAAGGCGATACGCTCGCGCGGACGTTCATCGTATCAACAGGCACATGGCAAACGCCGACATTGACCGGCAAATTCAAAGTCTGGATCAAACTGCGCTCCGCGCCGATGTCTGGTCCGGGTTACTATCTGCCCGATGTCCCCTACATCATGTATTACGACGGCGATTACGGAATACACGGCACATACTGGCACAACAACTTCGGCGTGCCGATGAGTCACGGGTGCATCAACCTGAACATTCCCGACGCGGAATGGGCGTATAACTTCGCTTCGGTGGGGACGGTGGTAAACATACACGATTGACGCGGCGGAACAACAATTACGGATTAACCGTCATGGGTTTTGCAATCCGTAATCCGCGACGCGGAATCGCTCTTTGAACGAAATGGCGACTCTTTCACGCCGAGATTTTCTAAAATTGAGCGGGCTTGGGCTTGCCGGGCTGGCGGCGCTCCCGTTCGATTTTAATTCAAGCGACCCGTTCGACCTGCAACAGGGGCGGGTGACGGCGCGCACAATCTGGATGCATGAATCGCCGTTGGCGGATTCCCCAAAAGTCAAACTCCTCCAGCGCGACTCGATCTTCGACAT
This sequence comes from uncultured Chloroflexota bacterium, assembly GCA_900696595.1. Taxonomy (GTDB): domain Bacteria; phylum Chloroflexota; class Anaerolineae; order Anaerolineales; family Villigracilaceae; genus Villigracilis. Next base: position 9,409 of record CAADGT010000120.1, on the reverse strand, counting down.
CAGCAACACCGCCGTCGGCGCGGACGCGGAGACGCACAACCGCATCTGGTATCAGGTCGGAGATCAGGGCTACGTTCACTCCGCCAACATACAACCGGTGCGAACGATCCTGAGTCAACCATACGCCGGCGAGATTCCCTTGGAAGGCTTGCTTGCCGAAGTCAGCGTCCCTTTTACAGACGCGTTCGTCGAAGCGTCAACGGATTCAAAGTTGGGCTATCGCATCTATTATGAGACGACGCATTGGGTCGAGGCGATGGTCGCCGGGAAGACCGACGGTCAGCCCTGGTATGCGATCCGCGACGACAAATGGGATAAGACCTATTACGTCCGCGCCGAACACGCGCGCATCCTGCCGCCGGAGGAACTGGCGCCCATTTCGCCGGAGGTTTCGTCCCACGACAAAAAGATCGTTGTGCGGCTCGACCAGCAATTGGTTTTCGCCTACGAATTCAACATCCCGGTCTTCGTTGTGTCAGCCTCCACAGGCGCGCGCCTGCGCAGCGGCACATACACCACGCCCGACGGAAATTTCATCACCTATTACAAGCGTCCCTCGCGTCACATGGCGGCCGGCGACATCGCCGCCAGCGGCTTCGACCTGCCCGGCGTGCCCTGGGTGCAATACATCACAAAGAACGGCATCTCATTCCACGGCACATACTGGCATAACGACTTTGGGCGTCCGCGCTCGCACGGATGCATCAACCTCTCCATCTCCGCGGCGAAATGGCTTTATCGTTGGTCGTCGCCTTCCGTGCCGCTGAACAAGGAATTTTCCTACGGCTATACCGGGACGAAGGTGGAGATCATCGCGTAGTACCAACGGGACATTTCTTATCCCCCGCTCAAACTTTATAGTTACAATTCGATTATGGCGACGCCTCAACTCTCCCGCCGGGATTTTTTAAAGCTGACCGCCTCCGGCGCGCTCGGGCTGGTTCTCTCCGAGTTGGGTTTGGGCTCCGCCTCAGCCGCTCCCCCCGCCTCGAAGGGACTCGCCCTCTTCAGCGGAGTCCCCATCCGGGACGCGCCCTCGGTCAAAGCCAACAAGATCGAGCTGATCGGCAAGGATCAATCCTTCGACCTTTTGGGCGAAGCGCAAGGCGATTATTTCGACAACCCGCACAATACAACCTGGTACGTCGTGGACGGCGGCTATGTCCATTCCGCGCCCGTCCTGCCGGTGGAGACAAATTACCAAAAGCCTGTTTATCAACTCCCCGAAGGCGGGCAGTTGGCGGAAGTCAGCGTGCCGTACAGCCTGACGCGATTTTCCCCGTTTTATCGTTCCAACAACGCCCACCGCATCTATTACGAATCAACGCATTGGGTGAAGAACATCGTGGTCGAGCGCGACGAGAAGGGCGTCTGGTATGAGATCTACGACAAGGAATTGAAGGAATCCTTCTACATCCCATCCTCTAACATGCGCCTGATCCCAAACGAGGAATTGACCCCGCTGTCGCCCGAAGTCCCCAACGAGGAAAAGTTGCTGCACGTGGACCTCAAATCCCAGATCGTGACCGCCTTCGAAGGGGACAAACTTGTGCTTTCAGCCCGCTGTTCCAGCGGACAGCGCGGCACGGATACGCCCATAGGGGAATGGCTCACTTACCACAAAGGACCGTCCATTCACATGACGAATCGCGGCGACGCGGTGGCGAACATCTACAACCTGCCCGGCGTGCCATGGACGTCCTTCTTCACCGGCTCGGGACACGCTTTTCACGGAACCTACTGGCACAACGATTACGGCCGCCAGCGCAGCAACGGATGCGTCAACCTGCCGTCGAAGGTCGCCAAATGGATCTATCGCTGGACGAACCCGGTTGTGCCATACAATGTGGATTATGTGAACCTGCCGGGTCAGGGAACGAAAGTGATCGTGGAGTAAGAGGTTGTTCGAGAAATGAAAAGCGATTCATGGCGCATAATCCGTAATAAGCGATAAGTAATGAGGGATGAGTAAAAAGCGAACATTTATCAGCCGTCAGTTTGTTGGTCGTGGCGGCTGGCTCGATGGATGATGCAATCGCAAATCGAAGTATCGAAAGGATGAGAGATGAACCAGATTTTTCAATTCAACCAGTATTTGCTCAAACGCCAGGTCTTTGCATTGGCTGGCACGTTCCGCGTCTTCGACCCTTCCGGCAGACTGCTCCTGTTCAGTCAGCAGAAGATGTTCAAACTGCGCGAGGATATCCGCGTATTTGCCGACGAAGCGAAGACCCGGGAAGTCCTGGCGATCAAAGCCCGCCAGATCATTGACTTCTCCGCCGCCTTCGACGTGATTGACAGCGCGACAGGTCAAAAGGTCGGCGCCCTTCGCCGCAAAGGATTCGCATCCATGCTCCGCGACGAATGGGAGATACTCGACGTGAACGACAACGCGCGCGGAAAACTATTCGAAGACAGCATGGGGCTCGCCCTCCTGCGGCGCTTTCTGTCCGGGTTGATCCCCCAAAACTACGACCTGTTTTTCGGCGAAACCCGTGTGGCGGATTACAAGCAAAACTTCAACCCCTTCTCCTACCAGCTGAACATTGACTTCAGCATGGACACCGCCGGTCAATTGGATCGCCGGCTCGGAATCGCGGCCGCGATTTTACTCGCGGCGATTGAGGGACGACAGAGTTAATCTTTCCGTCATTGCAAGGGCGGCGTTCGTCCGCCCGAAGCAATCTCATACTTGATTGAGGATTGCTTCGGCGCGAAAAATAAGATCGCGCCTCGCAATGACGAATCATCCCCCATGCCCCAACCCCTATTCTCCGGCTTGATCGTGGACGAGGACGGCAACCCCGTCCAGACCGCCTCCATCGGCAACGAACCCGCTTATGTGGTGGACGATGCCGGATTCAAACGCCACATCCCCTCCGAGCAGGTGGATCGCGCCGTGTTGAACCAGATGGCGGAGATGATGAAGGGCAGCGAAGACCTGCTCTCGAAGGAAGCCGCCAAAATGCTCGGGCAGGACGATCCGTTCTCGAAGGCGATGATCGAAAACCAGTTGAAGAACATCGAAAAGCAATTCGACGCCATTCTGCAAACCGGTTTCCCCGAAGATATGAAGGCGTATCTTGGGATGATGGGTTTCCGGGTCGTGATTAACCATCACGGCGAGGTCTTGCGGGTGGAACAGCCGGGGATCGCGGGGGACGAAGGAGGAGAATAGCGATTTGACAATTTTTCAACCGGATTGAAAAATTGTCAGGGGTCTGTTATACTCCCTTTATGATTACTCGCGCCATTGCGCCCCAAATTCTCAGCGCCGCCAAAAAGTACCCATTTGTCGGGCTGGTCGGTCCGCGCCAATCGGGTAAAACAACCCTGGCAAAGGCGCTCTTTCCAGACTACGCTTACATCTCTCTCGAAAACCTAGATGTTCGCACATACGCCCAGCAGGATCCGCGCGGATTCCTCGCAGACTACCAAAGCCGCTGCATCTTCGACGAGGTCCAGAAGGTCCCAGAGTTGTTCTCCTACCTTCAGGAGGCAGGCGATCAAAAAGAGATGGGACGTTACATCCTGACCGGTTCGCAAAACTTCCTGCTCCATCGTCATATATCTCAATCCCTGTCGGGGCGGATCGCCCTTTTTACAGTTCACCCGTTTTCCAGGGGCGAGTTGAGCGGCGCGTCGCTCGGATACGACCAGCCGGAAGGTTATATGTTCATGGGGATGTACCCGCCGATTCACGATCGCAACATCCCGCCGACGAACTGGTACTCGAATTACATCCAGACCTATATCGAACGCGACCTGCGCGACCTGACTCAGATCACGCAACTTTCCACATTCCAGGTCTTCGTCAAATTGTGCGCCGGACGCATCGGGCAGTTATTGAACTTCTCTTCCCTGGCGCGGGATTGTGGAATCTCCCATAATACGGCAAGGGCATGGCTGTCATTGCTGGAGACGGGGTATCTTGTATTTCTCCTCCGCCCATATTACCGGAATTTCAACAAACGCCTTGTCAAGATGCCGAAACTGTATTTTTACGACACCGGGCTCGCCGCAGCGCTCCTAGGCGTTCAATCTGCGGATCAGTTGAGATCCCATTACCTGCGGGGAGAGTTGTTCGAGAATTTCGTCCTGACCGAATACCTGAAACACAACGCCAACGCGCAAGCCGGCCTCGAATTCTTCTTCTGGAGGGATCAAACCGGGCGCGAAGTGGACCTGCTGGCTGAAGGCGGTTCAGCCCTTTCCGCGGTCGAAATAAAATCGGGGAAGACCATCGCCGACGATTACACCCGCGACCTGGTCTATTTGAAATCCATCCACTCGGATGCGGCGCGGAATTTGAACCCGCTTGTAATCTTTGGGGGGCAGGGCAGACAAACGCGATCCGGCATTCCCATCCGAAGCTGGACTGAAATTCCGGCGTTCAAATAGAAATCAACGTCCCTTTACCCAGCGGGAAGCGGAAGTTAGTTCGCGCTCATAAACCCGAGCAACTTCCACAATCCGCGCATAAATTTATGGCCGCCGTCGGGGTTCAAAAACTGGTTTGGGCAGGAGCCGGGGATGACGGCGATGCCGTTGGCTTTGCACGCCTCCACCGCCGATTGCGAGACGCTGGTCATGCCCGCCGCGAGGCCGGGCTTGATTCCCATCATGCAGTGCATCCAAACCTGTTTGATCCCTAAATCCACACACTGTTGGACGATTTGATCCGTCACTTTGGGGTTGGCGAGGATGAAGACCGCGTCCGGCTTGGAGGGAAGGGAGGCCAGGTCGGGGTAACAGGCGTCGCCGTGGAAAGAAGCGATGCGCGGGTTGACGGCGAAGACTTCGTACCCGGCATCCTTGAATTTTTGATACGCCATGTTGCATCCCGTCTCGCGCTTGTCCGAGACGCCCACCACGGCGATCTTTTTTTGGGCAAAAAAATCCTGAACCAAATTATCGAGTTTTGCCATTGGAAATCTCCTTTTGCGCGATTCCCTTGCATTTCATTAAGATTCATTATAGGCGGGTATTCCGCGCTTATAAAGTGACATCCATCCTGTCAGAGCAGTAACTTAATTTAAAGACTGAGCCAGACACGATATAAGTTCGATCTCTCACAGACGGGTCGGAAAATCCTGACAGTTTATCGAATTTGGAGTAATATTGTCCAAATTTCCCTTAAACGTAAAGGAGACCCCATGAAACACAACCTTGATTCGATTCTTGAAAGATGGAACCTGCTCAAGCATCCGTTCTACCAGGCATGGAGCGCGGGCGAACTGCCGGTGGAGGCGCTGCAAGTCTATGCCCGCGAATACGGGAATTTCATCGAAACACTGCCGCTCGGCTGGCAGACCCTGAACGACCCTGAAACCGCCCAGGAAGAACGCGAACACGCGGAACTATGGAAGGACTTCACAGCGGCCGTCGGTGGAAGTAGTGGAGACGCCTCGCTCGATCAGTCCGTGCGCCTGACAAAAGCATCGGAGGAATTGTTTTCATCCCCTGCCTCGGCGCTCGGCGCGCTCTACGCCTTTGAAGCGCAGCAACCCGCCACCGCCAAATCCAAATTGGACGGCTTGCGCGAACGGTATCGCTTCCCGCAGGCTGTGGAGCCTTATTTTGAAGTCCACTCCGCGAACGGGCACGAAGCGGAAAAGGTACTGCGCCGCTTGAACGACCTCCCGGCAGACGAACGGGAAGTTGCCCTTGCCGCCTGCGAGCGCATGGCGGAATCGCTCTGGGATGCGCTGACAGGCATCCATGAAGCAGCCTGCTCGTAACAGGCATCCATCTCCACGAAACCAACCCGCGCGAACTTACCAAGAAGCGGTTTGCCCAACGGCGAGCCGCTTTTTGTGTGCAGCGTCTTTAGCGGCAGCCTTCGGGATGTCTTATCCAATTGTCTCTTATGCAATTTTTACGCAAGCCGGATATAAAATGGGAAACCTTCATCTCCATAAGGCAGGCAACAATGACAGATAACGCCCCCCGGCAATTCAATTTCAAGGCAGAGACCAAACAGTTACTTCACATTCTGATCCATTCGCTCTATAAAGACCGCGAAGTTTTCCTGCGCGAACTGATCTCGAACGCTTCGGACGCGATCAACCGTCTGCGCTTTGAAATGCTGACGACGCCGGACGCGCTCGACCCGCAGGCGGAACTTAAAATTCACATCACGGCGGATAAGGACAACCGCACGCTGACGATCACGGATACGGGCATCGGCATGACCCATGATGAGATCGTGGATCACCTCGGCACCATCGCGCAATCGAGCGCGCGGAAATTTCTGGAAGCGGCGAAGGAAAAGGGGCAGGACGCTTCAGGCATGATCGGTCAATTCGGGGTGGGGTTTTATTCGGTCTTCATGGTCGCGGAGTGGGTGCGCGTCACGTCGCGTTCCTTCCGCCCGGAGGCGCAGGCGGTGACCTGGTACGCAACCGGCGACGATTCCTATGAAGTCAGCCCCGCCGAAATGAACGAACGCGGCACGCGGGTCGAGATCAAACTCAAGGAAGATGCGGCGGAATTTGCGGAGGAATACCGCATCAAGAACATCGTCCACAAACATTCGGACTACATCGGCTTTCCCATTTATGTCGGAAGCGAGGAAAAGCCGGTCAATAAACAAACTTCGCTTTGGCGCACGGCGCGGAACGAAATCAAAGAGGAAGATTACAAGGACTTCTACCGCCAGACCACGCTGGATTTTGAAGACCCGCTCCTGCGCATCCACATGGTCACGGACGCGCCGGTGCAGTTGTACGCCCTGCTCTATCTGCCCGCCAGGTCCGAGCGGAATATGTTCTCGCTCCGCAAGGACGACGGTTTGAAACTGTACTCGCGCAACATTTTGATTGACGAATACAACAAGGATTTGCTCCCGGAATATTTGCGCTTCGTTCAAGGCGTTGTGGATTCGGAAGACCTGCCGCTCAACGTCTCGCGCGAGACTGTTCAATCCAGCGGGTTGATGCCGAAGTTGAAGAAAGTATTGACCAATCAGGTCGTCAAGGAATTGGAGAATCTGGCGAAGAAGGAGGCGGAAAAATACAACTCCTTCTGGGGGGAATTTGGCGCGTATCTCAAACAGGGGATCGCCGCCAACCCGGCGGAGGCGGATGTCATCGCGCCTCTTTTGCGCTTCAAGACGAATCTGCATCCTGAAACCTGGTCCTCGCTGGAAGAGTACGTCTCGCGCATGAAGGACGGGCAGACGGTCATCCATTATCTTGTGAGCGAAGACTCCAAATCTGCGCTGAGGAGTCCGCATTTGGATTCGTTCCACGCCAAAGGGTTGGAGGTGATCCTGCTGACCGAGCCGATGGACTCGTTCATGCTGATGGGCTTGCGCAAGTTCAAGGATTACGAGTTGAAAAGCGTCGCCGGGGCGGATGCGGATGGCGAGGACCCGGCCCGGGCGGAGTCTGAGGCGGAAAAAATTCCCGAAGAGGATTTCAACGCGTTGATCGGGCGCTTCAAGCGGGTGTTGGGCGAGCGGGTGGCGGACGTGCGCGCGAGTAAACGGCTGGTGCAATCTGTGGCGCGGCTGGCGGACGCGGACTCGAATTCCAATCCCGATTTGCAACGGGTGTATAAATATCTCGGCAGGGAATACGAGATTCCAAAGAAGGTTTTGGAGTTGAATCCTTCGCATGAAGTTTTGAAAAACCTGCTCAAACTGCAAGCGGATTCGGAGTTGGGGGACATCGTCATCGAGCAGATCTTCGACAGCGCCCTGCTGGTGGAGGGCATCCATCCCGACCCGTCGTCCATGGCGCCGCGCGTGCAACGGATCATCGAAGCGGCGCTGGCTGGAAAATAAAGGAGTCCAACGACTCCCATCGTTGGATGCAAAAGTCGGGAGGCTTTTGAGACCGGAAATAGAGACAAGGAGACGCATCATGAGTCCTGCGCGTTTATCGAAGGTCGAAGCGGGCGCGCGGATCGCGCTTGAGTTCAACGAGGCGTTCAACCGCCACGACGTCCCCGGCATGATGAAGTTGACGACGGAGGATACCGTCTTCGAGAACACGCATCCCGCGCCGGATGGGACGAGGTACGCGGGCAAAGCCGACGTGACTCAATTTTGGGAGGGCTTCTTCCGCGAGTCGCCAAATGCCCGCATCGAGATCGAGGAAATCTTCGGCGTGGGGAATCATTGTGTGATGCGCTGGAAATATTCGTGGGGAGACGGCCACATTCGCGGCGTGGATATCTTCAAGATTCGAGACGGACTCATCTGCGAGAAATTGTCTTATGTAAAGGGGTAAACGGGCGCGACAATTGTCGCTTTGACATGCGCCGAAAAGACTTTTGTCACTTTCAGTTTGTTGTTCAAACCCATAAAATAGTCGAACCTGTTTGTGAAAACAGAAGAAGCATCCATCTCAGAAAAGGATATTGTCATGAATGAAAAAACACGAATTTCGATCCTCCTCTTGTTGACGCTGTTCCTCTCCGCCTGCAACGCGCCCGCCGCCACGCCCACCGACCCGCCCCCGCCGCCGCCGCCGACGGATACGCCGATCCCGCCCACTTCCACCTCCGAGCCGACTCCCACCGTTGACCCGCTCCTCTTCCGCGACGATTTCGACGGCAATCTCAAAGAAGGCTGGGCGTGGACGAACGAAGACGCCCGGTTCTATAGTTTTACAAACAATCCCGGCTGGCTGGAGATGAGCGCGCGTCCCGGCTACATCGGCGATGGGACTGTAACAAATCTCCTGTTGCGCAACGCGCCGGAGGGAAATTATGAGATCGAAACCCGCATGAATTTCGCGCCGAAGGGCAACTTTCAGATCGGGGCGCTGGTGATCTACGAAAGCGGACCAAACTTTACGCAGTTCGGGCGCGCCTTCTGCGGTCCCTGCCCCGCCAAAGACGGTTACTACTTCGACCTGTTCGTGGACGGCAATTTCGGCGGGGAAAACTTTGCCACCTCCATCGCTTCGGGAGATACTGTCTACCTGAGACTCCGCCGCGAAGGAAATACCTATACCGGTTATGGCAGCGCAGATGGAACGAACTGGCAGGTGATCGGCGTTCATCAATCGCAGATGTCCGCAGGCTTTGTCGGTCTGACCGCCGCGCAGGCAAACGGCTCTCAACCCGGTCCCGCGCAATTCGACTACTTCATCATCACGGCGCTTCCATAAATTAGCAACTCATGTTACGCACTTTTGCCATCCTCACGAACCGTCCACGAATAAAGTCACGAATTCGCGAATGTTGGCGCGCCTATTCGTTTATTCGTGGACGGTCGCCGACTCATCCGCAAGCGTATTTCCTAACCAAATGCCGCCTTGCGTAAGATGAGTTATACTGAACACGGGTACAAATTGCGCTTTTGCCGAATGAAATTCTTAACGCCAGGTCGCAAAGACGCGAAGGGAAAACCCTTGAATCTTTGCGGCTTGGCGGCTTTGCGTTTAAAAGGAAACCG
>CAADGT010000119.1 GCA_900696595.1 uncultured Chloroflexota bacterium | reverse complement strand
TTGCGCAATGCCCTGGTTCCGCTGGTGACGCTGTTAGCCCTCGACCTTCCTTATCTGTTCGGCGGGGCGATCTTCGTCGAAACCCTCTTCGCCTGGCCCGGTATGGCGCGATTGTATTATCAGGCGGCGCTGGAGCGCGACTACCCGGTTCTGATGGCGGTCCTGATCATCGGGGCGTCGTCCATCATCCTCTCCAACCTTCTGGCGGATATTCTCTACGCCTGGCTCGACCCGCGCATTCGATATGAGTGAGACCAACCCATTGTCCTCCGCCATTAACGGCATATTGAACGCAAGCCCCGAATTGACGACCATGAGCATGGGCGTCTGGAGACGCTTCCGAAGACACCCCGGCGCGATCTTCGGGATGGTTGTTCTTGCCATCCTGGTTGTCATGGCCCTGACGGCCCCGCTCTCGCCCTACGACCCGGAGGCGTCCGAGATCGCCGTCCGGTATGAGTCGCCGTCGCTTAAGCACATCATGGGCACGGACGCGCTTGGGCGCGACCTGTTTACGCGTGTGTTGCATGGCGGGCGCGTCTCTCTCACGGTGGGATTGCTGGTGGTTGCCATCTCGATCCTGATCGGCGTCCCCGTCGGCGCGTTGGCTGGTTACTACGGCGGCGCAGTGGATGCCGTCCTCATGCGCGTCACGGACGCTTTTCTCTCCCTGCCTTCTTTCCTTGTCCTGATTCTGCTCAGCGCGATCCTGCTCGAAGTGGAAATTCCCGTGTTTCAGGGCAACAGCATTTTTACCATCAGTTTTGTGATCGGCATCTTTTCGTGGACGACGTTCGCCCGTCTGGTGCGAGCCGCGTTCCTCAGTATTCGAGAAACGGAATTTGTCGCCGCCTCCCGCGCCCTGGGCGGCTCCGATACGCGCATCATGACCCGCCACATCCTGCCCAACGCCATCGGTCCCATCATCGTGGAAGCCACGCTCGAATTCGGATACGCCATCATCGAAGAATCCGGTCTGAGTTTTCTCGGCTTCGGCATCCAGCCGCCGACGCCTTCATGGGGCAACCTGCTCAGCAACGCGCAGGAGCATTTCGTCAAATATCCCTGGCTGGCGATCTTCCCCGGTTTCATGATCTTCCTCAGCATCATCTCGATCAACTACATCGGCGACGGTTTGCGCGACGCCTTCGACCCGAACAAGATGTTGAGCAAAGTCGGCGAAGTTTAGACGAATAGCGTGCGGCAATCTTCAGGTTGCCAGCGGATTGCAATCTGAAGATTGCCGCACGTTGCAGAATAAACACGAATTTCGTTGATGAGATGCCAAAAGGAGAACGCTCCATGACCGGAAATGACTCCCGCCCGCCGCTCGAACCGCTGCGCCCCTCGTATCGCATCCAATATTTTTCAGACGAAGAACTGGATAAACTCCAACAGGCTACGCTGGATATTCTCGAAAACATCGGCGTAAAATTTGCGACCGACAAAGCGCTCGACGTCCTCTCCAGCCACGGCGCGGATGTGGACAAAACGACCGGGATCGTCAAAATGAAACCCGACCTGGTCTTCAAAGCGATGAAGACCGCGCCGCGCTTCTTTACCCTGGCGGCTCGCGTCCCCGAATACGACCTGCATCTTCAGGAGAACACAACCTACTTCACCACCGACGGCTGCGGCGTGGAGGTCGTGGACCTCGGCGCAAGCGAACCGCGCCCGTCCACCAAAGCCGACGTCGGCATGATGGCGCGCATCGCCGACTATCTGCCGTCCATCGGGTTTTACTGGCCCATGGTCAGCGCGCAGGATTGCGGGCGCGCCTCTCCCTTGCACGAACTCGAAGCCGGCTGGAATAACACCGTCAAACATTTTCAATCCGAAACCATCATGGGCGAAGCCGAGGCGAAGTACGCCGTCGAGATGGCTCTGGTCATTGCCGGGAGCCGGGAGAACCTCCGCAGACGCCCGCCGCTCTCTTCATTGATTTGCACCGTCTCGCCGTTGATGCAGGACAAGCCCGGCCTCGAAGCCGCCATGACTTTTTCGGAAGTGGGCATCCCGGTCTTTTTTCTGTCCATGCCGACGCTTGGCACAACGGCTCCAGCCACTCACGCGGGCGCGCTCGCCATGGCGGACGCGGAAAATATCAGCGCCACGGTTCTTCTGCAACTGATATTCCCCGGCTGTCCCGTCGGTCATTCCATCATGCAAGCCTGGGCGGACATGCGCACCGGCGGCTATGTCAGTTATCCACGCGACGCGCGCGGGCGTTACGGCGTGGTGGATATGGCTCACCATTGGGGATTACCCTCCCTCGGCGCCTGCTACGGGACGGATTCCAAAATTACCGGAACCTGGCAACAAGCCGCGGAGACGGCTCTCGACCCGTTCCTGGCCGGACTCGCCAGCCCGGAAATCGTCACCGGGATGGGACTCTCCCGCACCTACACCCGCCTCTTTCCCGAACAAATCATCCTCGACGACGATCTGTATCAACGCGCGCGCGCCTACCTTCAAAAAATGGAAGTGGACGATCATTCCCTCGCGCTCGAAGCGATCAAGAATGTCGGTCCCGGCGGGCATTTCCTTGGACAAAAACATACCCGCGAACACATGCGCACCTCTCTCGTGCGCGGCGTCACCCACGCCCTCGAAAGCGGCAGTAAATACCGCGATCCCATCGAAGTCGCCCGCGAGAAGGCTCGCTGGATTCTCGACAACCATCAGCCCGAACCGCTTGAACCCGCCCAGCAGGCCGAGTTCGATAAAATCCTCGCCGCCGCGGAAAAAGAATTGGCGTTGCTCTACGCCTGAGGTAGAGCAAGTCGTCTAAAGACTTGTTCTACTGTAAAATAAGCGAGACACTATGTCTTCGGCAACCCCTCCGCTGCAACCCATCCGCCCCAATCGTCATTTCCATGTAATTGACGACAAACAGATTCGCCAGCTTGCCGATGGCGCGCTCGAAATTCTCGCGGAAACGGGCGTGCATTGCCCCTCGGAAAAATGCCTGAAGATCTATGCCGAACACGGCGCGCAGGTGGACTTCGAGAAGCAAATCGTCCGCCTCGCCCCCGACCTGGCAGCCGCCTCCCTTGCGACGGCTCCCCGCTATTATTGCATGGGCGCGCGATCCCTTTCCCACGATATACATCTCGACGGCAAAAGCATGTTCTGCGCCACAGACGGATGCGGCGTCGAAACCGTGGACTTCGACACGCGCCAGCGCCGCCCCTCCTGCAAGGATGATGTGGCGAAGATGGCGCGCATGTCCGATTACTTATCCTCCATCGGGTTTTACTGGCCCATCGTCACCGCCTCGGATCATCCCAGCACGGCGCCTTTGCACGAATTGGACGCTTCCTTCAACAACACCGTCAAACACGTTCAATCTGAAACGGTGATGGGGGAGACCATGGGCAAATACGCCGTCGAGATGGCGCGCGTCGTGGCTGGGGATGAAGAGACAATGCGAAAACGCCCGCCGCTTTCCCTGTTGGTTTGCTGCATCGCCCCGCTCGCGCAGGACAAAGACGGAATGGAATCCGCCCTGCTTTTTGCGGAAGCGGGCTTGCCGGTCGGATTTATGTCCATGGCGAATGCGGGGGCGACGGGTCCGGCGACCCTGGCGGGAAACATCGTCGCGGGTCACGCGGAAATCGTCTCCGCGCTGGTGTTGATTCAAATGGCGTATCCGGGCGCGCCGGTCTTTCATTCCTTCATGCCGGGAATCATGCACCCGCGCACCGGCGCTTTTTTGACCACGCCTTTGGAGAACGAACTTCCCTACGTCGTCGGCGTGGAATTGGCTCATCATTGGGGCGTGCCGACCCTTGCGGGCGTGTTTGGCACAGACGCGACCATGCCCGGCTGGCAATCCGCGCAGGAAGCCGCGACCGCGCTTTTGCTTTGCGCGCTCGCCGGGGCAGACACCGGCTCGGGGCTTGGCTTGCTCGAAACCTGCAAATTGCTCATACCCGAGGAAATCATCCTCGACAGCGACATCTATCATCGCGTTCGCATAAACGCGGAGGGATTTGACGCCAGCCGCGAAGCAATGGCTCTGGATGTTGTCAAGGCGGTGGGACCGCGCAGCCATTACCTCAAGCATCGTCATACGCGCGAAAACCTCCGGCGCAGGACATTCTCCGGGTTGACGGCCCAGCCCAACCCGTCCGGCGGGATGCGCGACCCCGTCGAAGTGGCGCGCGAAAAGGCGGAGTGGATCCTCGAGAACCATCATCCCCAACCGCTCGAAGAAATTCAGCAAAAAGAATTAGCCCGCATCCTGGCAGGGGCAGACCGGGAGATCGGAGGAAGAGAATGAACGATACCTCTTCCTTCAGGAGCGGGTTTTGATCTTCCCGGAAAAATAAACCCTCCTGGCGCAAGAGATTTTTGGCGGAACAAATGCAACCGCCGCAAGCGATCAACTCCCCTTAAGCAAGCGAGTCGTATAACGTTTAATTTTTCACTGCGCGTACGGCAAACTTCAATTTGCCCTTTGCGCGGAATTCACGAAGGAATATCCTATGGAAACAAAATTACGAATCCTTTCTGATAACGAAATTACGCAAGTCCACGAACGGACGCTCTCGACCCTGGCTTCGATCGGCGTGCGCGTGGACACGGCGCGGGGGCGGAAAATCCTCAAAACAGCCGGGGCGGATGTCAACCCCAAGACGAACATCGTTCGTTTTCCGCGCAGTCTGGTGGAGGAATGTTTGAAACAGGCTCCGCGCAAATTTTCATTGGGCGGCAGGAGACCGGGCTGGCATTTCCCGTTGAACGCGGAGCAATGTTCGCTGGTGGCCGACGGCGGCGCATCCTACATCATTGACCACCTGACCGGCAAACGTCGTCTGGCCGGATACGAAGACTGGCTGAACGCCACGCGTGTGATCGATTCCATTGACGAGGTCGGCGTCTATTGGGCGATGGTGGACCCCGGCTTCGCGCAGGAATCCATCGGCGACTTTGCCCACTACTTCCGCATGATGACCAGTAATTTCACAAAACACTGGCAGGACACGACTCATAGCGTCGAACAATCGCGCTGGGCATTGGAGATTCTCGGCGCCGCTTTCGGAGGCAGGGAAAAGGTCTGCGAGATAAAACCGTACTCGTTTTTGATCACGCCCGTTTCGCCCATGATCATCGAAGCCGATCACACCGACGCTTACCTCGAAATGATCGAATGGGGCGTCCCCGCCGCGATCATGCCCATGCCCATGTTTGGCGGCACGTCGCCCGCGCGTTTAATTTCCACCCTGTTGCTTGCCAACTGCGAAACCATCGCAACCTTGTGCCTCGTGCAAGCCGCAGCGCCCGGGACGCCCGTGATCTACGCCCCATGCCCTTCCATCATGGACCCCTACACAGGGCGCTTCACCGGCAGTGAAGTGGAGCATGGCTTGCTCGGCGCGGCTGTGGCTGAGATGGCGCGTTTTTACGAACTGCCCGTGGAAGCCTCCGCCGGAAGCACGGGACATTATGTGCCGGGCATCCGCGCCAGTTATGAGCGCGCCTTGAACTGGGCGATGGTCACGCTCTCGTGGCCCGACCTGCTGGTGGGACCGGGTCAGGTGGGCGGCTCCATGTTCCTCAGCCTCGAACAATTGATGATAGACGTGGAAATCTTCCGCCGCTCTTCGCGCCTTTCCTCCGGCGTCAATACCGGCGTGCGCGAATGGCTGGAGGTTGACCTGGCCGCCGTCGGGCATGGCGGCAACTTCCTCAGCCGCCGCTCCACGCTGGACGCTCTGCGCAACGGCGAAGAAGTGTACATGACCGACTACGACGCCTCCGACACCTACGAGACCTGGTCCGCGCCCGGCAAACCCACCTTCGTGGACGAACTGCGGGACAAGGTAAAACAGATCGCCCGGACGCACCAGCCCATTCCCTTCGACGAAGCGACCGAACGCGAACTCGAAAAAATTGAACGCCGCGCCCGCGCAGGAGTCAAGATCGCATAGCGCGGTTCGTACCGCAAACTTTAGTTTGCGCCCGTGCGAGAACAAACTGAAATAAGATTTCCCCACACCGTCAGACGATAGCGCCTCTTTTGCGCGCAGGACAAAAGGAGTAATCATGCGATTTCAAAGCCAGGTATTGACTGAATCAGAAAAAGAACGCGCCCACAACGAGACCCTGCGCATCTTGCGGGAGGCGGGCGTGCGCTACCACAGCGACAAAGCGTTGAAACTGTTGGAGTCCAACGGCGCAGAAGTGGACTGGGAGGAGCGCATTGCCTACATCCCGTCCGAACTTGTGGATTGCGCCCTGCAATCCTCGCCGGAATCCTTCACGCTCGGCGCGCGCAACCCGCAAAACGACTACCCCCTGCCTTCCCCCGTCTCGCGTTACGCGCTCGACGGCACTGCCGCCTTCGCCCAGGACTTTCACACTGGCGAACGGCGCTACGGCACATTTAAAGATAACGAAAACGCCCTGCGCATCTTTCAAAGCATGGACATGGGCGTAATGGCATGGCCGCCCGTCTCCGCCGAGGACAAACCCGCCCACTCGCGCCCGCTCCATGAATGGGCCGCCATGATGAAATACTGCTCCAAACACGGACAGCACGAACTGCACAACGCCGAGCAAGCCCCCTACCTTGCAGAAGCCCTGATCGCGTTATTCGGCAGCGAAGACGAAGTCCGCGCGCGCCATGCCTACTCGTTGATCTACTGCCCTGTCTCGCCGCTCATCCACGACGGGCCCATGATGGACGCCTACTTTGAACTGGGCGGCTTGAATCTCCCCATCATGGTCCTGCCCATGCCCGTCCCCGGCATGACCGGACCCGCCAGCCTGTTCGGCAACATCTGCCTCGCCAACGCCGAAGCGTTATCCTCAATCGTCGTCTACCAATTGGCGCATCCGGGCCGCCCGATGATTTACAGCAGCGCCACCGGCACGACCGATATGCGCAGCGGCGCCTACACAGCCGGAACGCCCGAAATGGGGTTGATGTCCGCCGCGCTGGTCGAGATGGGACGCTACTACAACCTTCCCGCCACATCCGCCGGATGCACCGCCGACGCGCGCCAGCCCGGCGCGGAAGCAGTGCTGGAAAAAGTCATCTCCACCATTCCGCCTGTTTTGGCAGGCTCGGATATCCTCGTCGGCTTCGGCGAAATTGAAAGCGACCAACTGCTCGTGCTTGAACAGATCGTCGTGGACAACGAGATCGCGCATTTCTGCGAGCGCATCTTTCAAGGCGTCGATTCAACCCCAGAAAAAATTCTCACCGACGACGTTGTGGAAGTGGGACCCGGCGGGCATTTCCTCTCGCGCAAATCCACCCGCAAATTCGCGCGCGGCGACGAAGTCCATTACGCCGACCTGCTCGACCGCCACACCCTCGACCAGTGGCTTCAACTTGGCAAGCCGTCCATGTATTCCAACGCGCGCAAAAAAGCGCAGGAGATTCTTGCCCAACCGGTCCAAGACCCGTTGCCCGACGACGCTTCATCCAAACTGGACGACCTGCTGCAAAAAGCGGACGCTGAACTTGAGGCGTAGACGGATGGAGTGCGGGTAGAATTGACCCATGCAAAAGGATGAAGTTCTCCGCCTCTTTCTCGACCCGGACTTGGTCCCGCCCGAGAAACGGGTTCTACTCTCGAACATCGCCGACCTGGCCGCATCCCTCAACATGCCCTGCTATGCGGTGGGCGGCTTCGTCCGCGACCTGTTGCTGGGAAAGCCCGTCAACGATTTGGATATTGTCGTCGAAGGCGACGCGATTAAACTTGGAAACAAACTCGTTGAAATCTACGGCGGCAGACTCATCCCTCACTTCCCATTCCGCACTGCCATCTGGCAGCTGCCTTCAACTTTCGACCTTCAACCTTCAACCCTTGACCTCATCACCGCCCGCAAAGAAACCTACGACAAACCGGGCGCGCTTCCGACAGTCGCGCCAGCCACGATCGAGGACGACCTGCGCAGGCGCGACTTCACCATCAACGCCATGGCGCTCCGTTTGGACGGCGAAGGCTTGGGCGAAATCCTCGACCCGCTGAAAGGGCAAACAGACCTCGAGCGGAGGGTGATCCGCGCTCTTCATCCCAAATCGTTGTTGGACGACCCGACTCGTATTTTTCGCGCAATCCGTTACGAAGGACGTTATTCCTTTCAGATGGATTCGTCTACGCTTGAACAAATCAATGAAGAGACGTTGAAAGTCTTACATTCCCTGAGCGGCGAGCGGTTGCGCCACGAGTTTGACCTGATCTTGGACGAAGAGCGGTTTGCAGTCATGATGTTGCGCGTAGCCAAATTAGGGATTTTGGACGCGATTCATCCAAAGATGCCTGAGTTTAACCAGGACTACGCGGACTTTCTTGAGATGGACGCCCAACTCGATATTCAAGCCGACCGGCGGACGATGGGGTACATGTTGTGGTTTATGGAGCTGGCGGAGGCGGATGTGATCCTGCTTGCCAACCGCCTGGATTTCACCAACGAGTTGACGCTGGCGGTTTGGGCGGCGGCGCAGTTGAAGCGCGGGCTGGTTCACCTGACGGACATGAGACCGAGCGAATGGACTTACGCGCTGGAAAAACTGCCCCTGCTTTCGATCTATGCCGTGTATCTTGTCTCACGCGAGAATTCGCTGTTGAGTTATATTTCCATCTGGCGGCACGTCAAACCGTTTACGACGGGCAACGACTTGAAGGCGCGCGGCTTGCCGCCGGGCCCGCGCTTCGGCGAAATCCTGTTGCGTTTGCGCGCCGCCTGGCTGGACGGCGAGATTGCGAACGGATCGCAGGAAGAAACGCTGCTCGACAAATTGCTTGCCGGGCAGCCCTGGCAGGGCGCATGAATCTTCGAAAACTTATCATCGTTTTACTCGTCGCCCTGGCGCTGACGGCGGCGGGCATTCAATATTCCCTGTTTGCGCTGGAGAAGGTTCCGCATGTTCTTGCGCCGCTTTCCACCCTGCTCGGCTTTTTGATCGCCCTGTTTCACGCCTCACAACGCATGGGCTGGGGCAGGGCGGCGGGGATGTTGGCGGCGACCTTCAGCGTCAGCCTGACGTTTGAGTCGCTGGGCGTGGCGACCGGCGCGATTTATGGTCCCTATCATTACAGCGATAAACTTGGGTTTCTGTTCCTGGGACTTGTGCCTTTAATCATCCCTGCCGCATGGTTCATGATGACCTATCCTTCCTTTGTCATTGCGGATTGGATCATCCCCGCCGGAGCGGCTTGGCGGCGGGCGCAGGTTGCGGCAATCGGCGCGGCCGTCATGACAGCCTGGGACCTGGTCATGGACCCGATCATGGTCAGAGCCGGGCATTGGGTCTGGGAGATTCAAGGCGCGTATTTTGGCATTCCCGTTCACAATTTTTTAGGCTGGTGGCTGACGACCTTTATTTCTTTTGGCGTTTTCCTCCTGCTGGGCAAGCCCGCGCTGCCGTGGCGCGACGATCCGCAATTTGACCGGTTTGCCGTTATCCTGTTCGCGCTTATTGCGACGATGCATATTTCCAATGCTTTTCTGGGCGGGCTGGGCGGGCCGGCGCTTGCCGGTCTTTTTGCTATCTTTCCCTGGCTTTTCTTTGCATGGACGCAAATGAAGCGATACATGAAGTAAGTCGGAGTGTCGCTCCGACCTGCGGACGCCATCATTGCATTGGAGCCGCCGCCAAAATAAAATTCTGTACGCAGGGTTGAACCTGCCGTATAATCGCCTCATGACCGATGTGAAACGCGCCCGCCTGCCCTACCGGCTTCGAGAGCCCTTCCTGAGCAAAACGGAAGCGGCTCTTTTTCGTTCCTTGACGGAGTTGATGGGCGCGCGTTATCTGATCAGCCCCAAGGTTGCGTTGAGCGATCTCTTTACGATTGTCCGTCCGAACGAGAATGTGCATTACTTCAATAAACTCTTTCGCAAGCATGTGGATTTTTTGCTGTGCGAGATAAAGACCTTCCGCCCGTCCTTCGGCGTGGAGATCGTCAAGCCGATCTTGAAGGAGGGTATGCGCGAAGCCGATAAATACATCGCGGAGGTTTTTGCCGACGCCGGGGTTCCGCTTGTGCATGTCCCGTCCCTCGAAAAGTACGACCCAAACGACCTGATTCCGCTTTTCCAACTGGCGCTTGTGAAGGCCGGGAAACCGGAAGACGCCGATGACGCCGTTCCCAACTGCCCGCTCTGCGGCAAGATGATGGTGTTGAGAATCCATCGCAATGGCGCCCACGATGAGCGGATGTATTACGGCTGTATTGACAACCCTCATTGCGCCGGGGCTGTTCCGATTCCCTAAAAATGTCTCGCCAGTTCCGAGGCGTAATTCCTCCCGACCGTTTCCCGATTCTCTTTCAACCAATCCTTTAAACTGGTCTTGCAGCGCGGCGGTTCTTTTGAGACGAGCAGGTTCGCCATCAATCCGTCCACTTCTTCGGAGGTGAGCATGACATCGTTCACGAACAGGCTGAGGAACTGGGCGGCAAGCAGCGCCAGACGCGGCGGCAGGGGGATGAGCAGGCGTTTCTTCCCGATGGTTGCGCCGATCAACTGCGTCATTTCCTTGAATGTAAATTCGTCCGGTCCAACGGCGTCCCAAACGTAATTTTCCTTTTTATAGACGGCTTCAGCAGCCAGTTCCGCCAGGTCGTCCACATAAACGGGGGAGAGTTTGCAGGAGCCGTCGCCGGGCAAGCCGAAGAGCGGCAGGCGGCGCATCAACCAGGCGATGTTGTTGACGAGAATATCCTCTTTGCCGAACAAGACGGTGGGGCGCAGGATGGCGTAACTCATGCCCGATTCGGTCACGAATTTTTCATTGGCGGCTTTTCCCCAAAAGTAGGGCAGGCGCGAATCGGCGGAGGGATTCGTGATGCTGATATGAATCATGCGCTTCACGCCCGCCTTGACCGCCGCGTCCACCAAAATTTTTGTGTTCTCGACCGCCTTTGGCTGGGTGTTCGAGCCTTTGTCGAAGCGGATCCAATATGTGTTGACCAGGACGTCCGCGCCGCGCAGGGATTCGACCAATTCCGCCGGGTTCGAGAAATTCAGGGGGAAGGCTTTGACTTTTCCGTTGAAGGGATCGGGGCGGTTTGGGTGGTTGGTCAGCGTGACGATTTCCTCGCCGCGCTCCAGCAACCGCCTGGTAATGTACTTGCCCGAATAACTGAACGCGCCTGTGACTGCGACCTTCATTTTGCCTCGGCTTTCGGAGTTCTGGGCGCAAACAGCGCAAAGAAGGAGACAAAGACCCCAACGCCGATCAAGGCAAATAGCAATGCGCCAAGGTTTCCGCTGATCTTCCCCGCGATCTCGAAGATCAATTCTTCATTGTTTTCGGCGGCGGGGTGAAAATTCAGCGAAAACAGAAGCGGCAGCCCGAAAAGTAAAATGTTGGAAAACGCCGTCCAAAACTGCGCGCGCTCTTCCGCGCCGCACAGGTCAACCAGTATCCTTTTCAGGAACGGGCGCAGGTATCCGACGATGAGTCCGACGATGACGATCGTCAGGACGATTTGAAGCGCGAAATACAAAACGGTATTCATGGGTTCTCCTAGTTCAAAACGCCGAGGATTTTGACGACATTGGAAGCCCCCAACTTCTCCAGTTTGATGACCGCATTGGACAGGCTGTCTATGGCGTTGAAGAATTCCTGCAGGGCTTTCACGCGCTGACAGATGAATTCCACCTCCGCCTCTTCCCCCGACACGGAGCCTGATTCCAGTTTCTCCAGAATTTCCCTCACCCCGCGCAGCGCCCGGTCAAACTCGCTGTTTTGCCGCTCCTTCAAAATCGCGCGGATGGCGGCGTAAAAATCCGCCTCCGCCTCGTAATAATCCTTGCGGTCGCCGAGTTTCGTCGAGCGATGGACGAGACCCATGCGCGCCAGCGTCCGCACTTCGGCGCTGATCGCGCCTTTGGTGAGTCCCGTCTGCGCGACGATCTCATCCAGCGAAAGCGGGGCGGGGGAGAGGTAAAGCGCGGCGAAGATCGCGCCCATCCCCTTGGGAAAGCCCCAAAACCGGCTGATCTGGCTCAGGTTTTCAGTGAAGTCTCTTTTCAATTGGGGAAGTTTGATTGGCATGAGGTTTCCTGTTTAGAGCGTTTAGTAAATACTAAACACAGTATATGATGAGAATTTTTATGTGTCAAGGGCTGAAAACCGGCGTCTTGCCGGAGGCAGAAAAACGCGGATTCTCTCTCTTGGATCAGCGTAAATCAGCGTTCATCTGCGTCTCAATTTTGAAAGTGAAGGGCAATCAGGTCCTGTATATAAAAACCGCCCGTTTGCGAGGCGGGCGGTTGCGGGAATTCAGGGCGATCAGCACCCCAGCGAGATCGTCTTGCTGCTGGCGTCTCCGGCAGGGTTGAAGGCGATGATTCG
Organism: uncultured Chloroflexota bacterium; assembly: GCA_900696595.1. Classification (GTDB taxonomy): domain Bacteria; phylum Chloroflexota; class Anaerolineae; order Anaerolineales; family Villigracilaceae; genus Villigracilis. Next base: position 31,604 of record CAADGT010000119.1, on the reverse strand, counting down.
ATAACCTACAGTCTGGCCCGGCAGCAAGGTAATCGTCTCTGTGAACGCTGCGACGTTTGCGGGGAGTTCCGCAATCACTATATCGTTGCGAACGACGCGATAGCCGGTTTCGTCTTCCTTGTCCGCCCAGCGAATTGCGACATTCGCCTGGTTCGTTTCATAATTACAGGAGATGTCCCATTTTTGAAGGCTGACACCCTGCGGCGCGCCGCCTTCCGGCAGGGGTGGGGCGGTGACGGTCGCCACAGCGCTGACGTCTCCCGTTGGCGTTACGAATTGTCCCGCCACCCAACATTCGCCTTTATCGGTCTTCACGACCCAGAAACCGGGCGGAAGAAAACCCACGATCTCGACGGATACGCCGGGCTGAATCTGCGTCACGGGCGGGTAGTTCACCCCGGGGCCCGTGCGGCAATTGGTCACATCTTCGAAACTTGCGGAGGGATTTTCGCCGGATGGAGGATCTTCCCCGGCGGTGGGGCTGGCGAGCGGGGATTGATTCAATGCGGCTTGAACGGTCATGGCGGCTGAAGTTGCCACCGCCGGGTCGGCGGCGTCTCCCGTTGTCGGCATATTGCAGGAAGCGACGAACAGGCTTATAACGACCAGGATGCGGGCGTAACGCTTCATGACATACTCCATTGTGGATTGATGTATTTCCCGTACCGTCGTTTACGGTAAATCGGCATGACGGTTCTCCTCACTTCTCGATCGCAATAACGGATGCGACCAGGGCATCCAAAACGGCGAGCGAAGGCGCGAACTGGCTTTCGTCCGCGGCGTCTACCTCGCCGTTGATTTTCAAATAGAACGCTTCGAACTCTTCCACGGTCGTCAACGGCTGGTTTACATATTGCGCGAGGAAAGGCGCCTCCACGCTGGCGATGAAGGAAACGAAATATTTCTCGTCGTCTGTGATGCCCTGATACATGTACGTCATGGAGGAGTTTTGGAGCGGGTCGGCGGAAAACGATTTGGTGAGCAGGAAGCGATAGCCCATGCCGTTTTCAAAGTCCAGCGGTGTTAATTGCGCGTCTATCAGGTTGCCCGCGCCGGCCAGCCGCGGAAAATCGTTGTGATGATCCGCCTGTCCCTCCAGAACGGCGAAAAGATTTTCCACCACGCCTGCCTGGAGCGCGTTGATATCTTCGACGCGGAAGACGCGGATGCCGCTGACCTTCATATCGTCGCCGGGGTTGGCGGTAAACAGTATATAGGCGCGCGGCGGGTACGGCAGATCATAGGGAGCGTTCGGTTCGTAAACGCCCGCAGCGCCCGTCAGCATAGCCTCTGAAAACCCTTCGGGAAAATCGAAGCCGACGGCGATTCCCATCTCGTCGAATGTGAATACGTTCTGCGCCTCGATCTCAGGGACAGCGGGTTCTGTTTCGGTTGGCTGGGGCGTCGTGGACGGCGATTCCGGCGGCGGTTGAGTCTGGGTTGTTAAATCCGTTTCGGGCGGGGGAGAGGCGGGCGCGCATCCGGCAAGGAGGAGAAGCGTCAGCGTTAGAATCGTCCTGCGAGTCATCGCATCCTATTTCACTTGAATGGATTGGATGAGCGCGTCCAGTTGCGAAAGCGCGGGTTGGAAGGAGTTGGGATCGGCGGCGCTCAGTTTTTCCGTCATGCCTTGATAGTATGCCTCCAATCCGGCGGTATCTGACATGTCGCTGGGATATACCGGCCCGTCAGCGGAGGGATTGTCTGAAGTGGATTGCAGGGGTAGGACAAGCGGGAAGCGCGCGGCGACGAGATATTTGCCGTCGGCGGTCAATCCTTCATAATGATAGAAACTGTGATCTTTTGCAATGGGACCGGGGAATTGTCCGTATTGCGAGATCATGCGAATGCCGTTGCCGTTGTTGAAATCCAGCGCATGAATTTGTGCGGCATATTGCTGGGCGGCGGCGCCGAGGAACGGCACGGTGGGCGCGTTGTCGTTGGCGACTGTCGCGCCGGGGTTTGCCAGAAAAGCGCGCAATTTTTCGATGCTGTTCGCCGCCCAGGGGTTAACGTCTGCGTAGGGTTGTGCGGGATAGACATGCAGAGTCGCTGCGGTGGGGTTATTCTCGATGGCGGGATAATTTGTCAGCGTAAAGACAATATGTTCGGGCGCCATGCCCCAGGGATCGCTGCCGGTTGATTCGTCCGCCAGCGGAACAACCTCGGGGGTTGCGCCGTCCGCGAGCCCGGGCGGTATGATGAAACTGACGTTTTGAAATGAGACCGGCGTTCCGGCGGGTTGCGCAGTGGGTTGACTCCCCGCCTCGGGCGAGACGGCCTGCGAGGTCGGGGCGGGGGATTGTCCTGACGCTTCCTGCGTGACCGCCTGCAAGGTTGCGGCGACGATGGTTTCGACCGCCCCGGCTTGGGGCTGGGTCGGCTGGGGATTCGCCCCGCAGGCTGTGATCGCCAGCGCGGTAGCCAGAATCCCGGCGATCATTTTTGCTTTATTCATTATGTATTGCTCCTGTGGGAATTATTTTTTTGCTTCCCCTATATTTTATGGACGATGACCGAAACCGGCTGTGACACATTGGTACGGGGAGGCAAAAGCCCGATGGAGCCGCATCTGCTTACGGCTTGGGATGAGCCGCGAAAAATTCCCACATCAGGTTCGAGGCGGAGATGGATTGAGTCGGCGCGTCGCCCCCAACCCAGCCGGGGCGCGGACTGCCGGGCCAGGCATGTTTCCCGCCGATGATCGTGTAAAGTTCAACGGAGGAAGAATCCGCGCATCCGCCCCAAACTTGATGTTGTATGTCCTCAAAAGAATTGGTCTGCGGCTGGGAATCACAGCCATTAAAGGCGATCCAAAAATCGAGCGAATCTTGAACTGAAACAAAGTCCGCGCCTGAGGCCGATTCCGCGCCCCTGCCGCCGTCGAAGGGAACATGCTCATCCGCCGCGCCGTGAAAGTGGATGACGGCAACCGGTTGCGACGGCTGGCACGGACTGAAGTTCAACGTCCCGGCGACCGGGGCGACGGCGGCAAAAAGGTCGGACGCCTCGCACGCCAGCCGGTAGGACAGCATGGCTCCGTTGGACATGCCCGCGGCGTAGATTCTTTTTGGGTCTATGGCGGCGCTGTTTTGCAGGTCTTCCACAATAGCGCGGATGAAACCGACATCGTCCGCGTTATTTGCCTGCGCGAAGCCACAACATGACCCGGCGTTCCATGTAAAGAGGTTGCCCTCGAAGCGCCCCGACCCATTGGGGTAAACGACAAGGAAGCCGTGTCCTTCAGCGACCGCGTCCATTTCGCTCATGCGGACGGCGTTCTCCGCGTTTCCCCCGCCGCCGTGCAGGATGAACACCAGTGGAGCCGGAACGGAAGAATCCAAACCCGGCGGCGTGTGGAGAATATACGAACGCTCTGCGCCGTTATGCGCGAGCGTGTGAAGCGTTTCGCCTTCCGTCATTCCGCCCGCTTCTCGCCTGCATGAAACCGCCATGAGCAGGAGCGCCGCCCACGCGAGTATCGGCCAAAACCTTGTTGTGTTCATATTGAGATTGAGACGACCGGGCTCGAAAGTCTCACGACTGTTATCTCCGTCATCAAGCCGGGTTCGCCTGTCGAACCGCCGCGCGATCCTTGATCAGGAAGGGCAGGTACATGATGGAGAAAATGACGAACGCCAGTATCTCCAGTTGCGGAATGTACCAGGGCCACGGCGAGAGCGCGTCCATCAGGGTGGGGGAGGGCGGTTTCGCCGCGACGAATAGATAGTTGCTGCCGATGGCTTGATTCACGAAGAAGATGACGACCATGTAGATGTTCGTCCAGATGAAGATGCGCTTGAACGACGCCAGCGTGGGACGGCAGCCTTCGACGATGGTCATGAACAGCGGAATGGTGACCAGTAATCCATGCGCGGTAAATGCTTGCAGGCTGCGGTAATGGGGCAGGTCGTAATTGAGGGCGTCCGCCGGGGTCAGCAAGGCTTGCAACGCTCCGCCGATCCCCAGAAAATACATGAAATCGTACATGGAGCGATTGCCGCTCAACGCGGTATAGGACGTGACCCATACCATCACGCTGCATATATGCAATGGGAGCATGGTTTGAATATTCCAAATGCCCCAATACGCCGACCAGGCGTGAAGCCCAATCTCGTTGACCGCCAGCGCAAGGGCGAGCGTCTTGAGAATTACATTTCGCTGTTTTTCATTCCAGGCATTGCGAAAGAAAAAGAATGACAGCCAGAGCAGGGCGAAACCCGCCAGAACAATCAGGTGTTTGCTCCCGAAGTACTGTAATGGAACGTCTGTGTACTCGACTGAAAAAAAATCGCTCATACCTGCCTCCCGGTTGATTTGATTTATTCATTGAGGACGAAACAATCACTTTATGGAAACGGCTTTTCCTCCAGTCATCTTTTGCAAATCGTCCGTCTTTAATTCAAAGATCGCGTTGGGCGTCCCCGCCGCCGCCCAGATGGTCTGATAGTTGAAGAAATCCTGGTCGAGATAGGTTTCCATTTGTTGCGCGTGACCGATGGGCGGCACGCCGCCGATGGCGAAGCCGGTCACGGCGCGGACAAAATCCGCGTCCGCTTTGCCGATCGGCTCGCCCGCATATTCTTCGATCCGTTTTTCGTTCACACGGTTGGGGCCGGACGCCAGCACGAGAATCGGTTTGCCGGAGGTCTTCCCTTTGAAGATCAGCGACTTGACGATCTGTCCAAGTTCGCACCCGGCGCGGTCGGCCGCCTCTTGCGCCGTGCGGGTGGATTCAGCGTGTTCGATCACGACATAGCCGTAACCGAGTTCTTTCAACAAATTTTGGATTTTCTGAGCGGAGGGGGAGAGTGTGGACATCCCCGAATTATAATGGCAGGATGACTACTCAAGAAGAAATCTACAAAACCGAAGGGGATAAATACGAAGCCCTGATTGCGCGGGAGGATTACGCCGGGAATATCCTCAAATCCCTGCGGGAGATTACCCCGCTCGAAGACCGCCTCGTCCTGGACCTCGGGGCTGGCACCGGACGATTAGCCTGCCTGCTCGCCCCGGCGGTTAAGAGCGTCCACGCTTTCGATATTTCGGAAGAGATGTTGCGGGTGTGCCGTCAGAAATTCGCCAAAAGCGGGCTCTCCAACTGGCGGGCGGATATCGCCGACCATCGCAAACTCCCCGTCGCGGATCATTCGGCAAATTTAGCGGTCTCCGGCTGGAGCGTCAGTTACCTTGCAGTCTGGAATCCCGACACCTGGCGCGAAGAACTGGAAACGTGGATGGCGGAAATGCGGCGCGTCCTGACGCCCGGCGGTCGCATCGTCCTCTTTGAATCGCTTGGCACGGGGAACGAGTCGCCCGTCCGGCTGGAGCATCTCGAGAATTTCTATCCCTGGCTGGACGAAACTGGATTCCAGTTCAAGTGGATTCGCACCGATTACAAATTCGAATCGCTGGACGAGGCGGAGGAACTTTCGCGCTTCTTTTTTGGGGATGAACTGGGAAACAAGGTTCGAGATAATGAATGGGTCATCCTGCCTGAGTGTACCGGCGTCTGGCATCTGGCTGTTTAAGCCCGCTTTCTAAATCCGTTTTTCAGCGCCGCCGCCAGACCGATGAGGACGAGGACGATGCAGGCCAGCGCGAACATCCATTTCAAGGCGATGAACGCGAACAAAAGCCAGGCAACGGCTGTTGGCGTTGAGGGAAAGACCGAGAGCAGAAAGACGATGGCAAGGTTTTCGAGCAGGTCGAAGAACCACGCGCCCAGCGGGACGACGTTGAATTTCCGCAGGGGATTCTCTGGCGCGAACCCGCGCTGAAACAACCATGAGATCGCCAGCGCGAAGAAAAACAGATAGGCGATCGGGTAGGCGATATCCGCCGTCAGTTCGGCGTTGCGATAAAAGACGCGCCCGTATTCGCCGTATTTTTCGATCATATTGAAAAGTTCGTCCGGCGGGACAAAAAGCATTGTGTCGAGCGGTTGAATGTCGCCCTGCCCGCCCTGCATCAGCCCGCCGATGAGCGGCATCAGAAAGCCGCCGAAGAAGCCGGTTAGAACCAGCAGGGCGATCACGAGCCCGCCCTTTGCCCAGCCGTAAAATTTTTCGGAAACTCTGCTCAACATAAATCCTCCTCCAACCTTTTACCGCATGACCGGGGAATCTTCGCGCAAAGCGTCCCTTACGCGCAGGGTGTGATTGGCGTGGATCGGCATGGCATCCATCTCATCAGGGGTGAACCATCCGAACGCGGTTGTTTCTTCGCTCAATCCAACCTCGCCTTCCAACACTTCTGCTTCGAAATTCAGGACAACGAAGAACGCCTTGTTCCCGTCTTTGTATATGACCAGTTGATCCGGGTTGCTGTACACGCCGAGCAGGCGTTTCGCCCGCACCTTCAGCCCGGTCTCTTCCAACACTTCGCGCTCGCACGCCTCCGCCGCGCTTTCGCCAGATTCCATGTGGCCGCCGGGCAGGCACCAATGTCCATTGTCCGCGCGTTGGGTGAGCAATACTTTTTCACGGGCTTGATCGAAAATCACCGCGCTGCATCCGACGCGCAGTTCGCCTTCTTTTCCCAGCCGGGGTCCGTATAAAACCTGGGTCATGCTTTTATGAACGTCCCATTTCGCAATTCCCGCAGGGTTTCCTCGATCTCTTCGCGGCTGTTCATGACGAACGGGCCATAAGGCACGATGGGTTCCTTGAACGGCGCGCCCGCGATGAGCATGAATCGAACCCCCGCTTCGGTCTTGACCTCGATCTGGTCGCCGTCGTCGTTGAGTTTTATCATGCTGACGGCTTCTACCGCTTCGCGCGAAAACTCGCCTGCGCCTTCGAAGACATACATGAGAGCGGTGTGTCCGCCTGGGATGGGGTAAACGAACCGGGAACCGGGATCCAGCTTCACGTCCATGTAAAGAGGCGAGGCGGCGATGTCGGTCACGGGGCCGCGGACTCCATCCGATTCTCCGGCGACGAGTCGAATTGTGATTCCGTCTTTTTTGACGACGGGGATGGTCTCGGTTGCAACTTCCTGGTAGCGCGGCTCGCCCATTTTTTGCGCGGCGGGCAGGTTGACCCACAGTTGAAAGCCGTAGATGTTGCCCTGCTCGCTGCGGCGCGGCATTTCTTCGTGCAGGATGCCGCGCCCGCTGGTCATCCAGTGCACGTCGCCTTCGGTGATGGTTCCGGCGTTGCCGAGGCTGTCGCGGTGGCGGACTGTGCCTTCGAGCATGTAGGTGACGGTTTCGATGCCGCGATGCGGGTGCATGGGAAAGCCGCGGAGAGGTCCTTCGAGCGGGTTGTTGAATGCGAAGTGGTCGAAGAGCAGGAACGGGTCGAAGAGGTTGCTGGCGTGCGGGGCGATGGAGCGCCGCAGTAAAACGCCTGCGCCTTCGATCACCATTTTCGGTTCGATGATTTGGGATATGGTTCGGGTTTTCATGGAATGAAGATGATGTTTGCCGGGAGAACCTTACGCAGGCGTTTCTGCGCGGTTTATTTGTCGAAGTTTTTTTTGCGCGTCAGAGATTCATTCCCGCCTTCTGGTTGAACCCGTTCCACGCCATGGCGTGCAGGAAGGATTTTTTGACCGGCGCGGCTTGGGCGCGTGTGATTCCCATCTTATCCGGCCGGGGACGGCGCATGCGGTATCTTTGCCGCCTGTAAGAGCAGGCGCAAGGCTTCATTGACTGCTTCGTCGCTGGGGAATGCCCTGGCAATGTCGGGGTCCAGCACGACGACGTTATTGCCAAGCCTGCGTTTGGGATCAAAGCGCCCTTTTGGCAGAATGGTCATTTTTGATAAATCGTACTCGTCTTTCAATTCGTAGTCATCCTGTTTCATTGTAGAACTCTTCTTCATTTTTTGTAGCCTTTCTTGCGCTAATCAAGCGGACCAGGTTCTTGCGCGCCGTGTGCGCCGCCATCAGCAAACGCGCTTTGACGGACATTCCAATTGTAATATGGCGCTCTTCGTCTGCCGAATGTTCTTCGTCCAGAAAACTGATGTACTGCGGATCCTTGAATATTGTACTTGCTTCTTCAAAGCTGACGCCATGCTTTTTCAGGTTCTTTTTCGCCTTTTCGGGATCCCATTCGAATTGCAAGGTTTGCTCATCATCACCATCTTCTTCTTCTGTATCCTTCATCCAGTTCTATCCTTGCGGGGCTTTGCGCCCCGCCCGCATTTGTTCGACTTCTTCATTTCCTGTTGATCCACTTTCGTTATGGGAAATCGTATGAAGTCGGGAAATTTTTCCTGAAAAGTAAGCGGGAGTCCATGAGTATTAACCAGAAGCCATTCCCGCCTTCTGGTTGAACCCGTTCCACGCCATGGCGTGCAGGAAGGATTTTTTGACCGGCGCAGATTCGACGCGCTTGAGCCACTCGGCTTCGGCGGCGCGGGCTTCTTCGTAGCAGGCGCGGCTGAATTCGGCGCGTTCCTTGGCGGGGGCGTTGTTCAGTTTCATCGCGCCCGCGATGAATTTTTTCTCCAGCGCGTCGCGGTCGGCGGCGTAGGTCTCCAGCCGCGCGCGGTAGTTTTGGATGACGGCGCGGTGCAGTTTTTCGTGGGACCAGAACAGGGAGTTGGAATCCGCTCGATGGGTGGGGACAGGCTCGCCCGAAAGGAATGAAGCGGCGTCCATCCAGAAGGGTTTGAACAGGCTGGTGCAGGGCGCGGCTGTCCCGGTGGCGAAGATGATCGGGCTGGATTTATCCAGATAAACGACGAGCGAGGCGGCGCTTTGACTGATGCGGATTGGGCCGAATCCCGCGTGCATGCAGACATCCTGTTCGCTGATGCTTGTGCGCGGATCGAAGTCGGCGTGTTTGTGGTGGCGCAGGGTCGCCATCATGGTTTCGACGCCGACCCTGCCTTTTTGACCGTCGAGTGAATCGAAAGTCGTTTCGCGGCGCGCGCGACCCCTGGAGAATGTGGTGTAAAGAAAATCGCTGAAGTCGCGCGCGAGGTGGAAGTCGTTCTTCGATTTGGAGATGCCCTTTTGGATTGCGAAGTCCACGAGGGAGTCGGACGAGAGATCGTATTGGTTGCCGATGGTCAGGCAGTTTGAGATGGTGTAAACGTCCTTGACTTGTTTCGCCGCCCATTGTTTGTCCACGGTTTCGAGAACCCAGGCGTCATCGGCGTCCGCGGCGATGAAACTGTTGTGATAATACAGGTGGTCGCCGTCTGCGGCGCAGTTGCCGCCCTGCCCGAATTGCGCCAGTATATCGGTGAGGACGGTGATCGCCTCGCGCGGCGTGACGGCGCGTTCGAGCGCGATGCGCAGCATGTCCATGCCGAGCAGCGCCGGTTCCTTGCTTGCGGGGATTTTGGAGTAGATGGCTTCGTTGCCGATGACCAGTCCGTGTTCGTTGATTCCCATTTCCGCGCCCCACATCCAGTATGGTTTCGAGAGCAGGACGGCGTGCGTGTGCGCGGCTTGCGGGATTTCGATATAAGTGCATTTGACCTTGCTCCCCGGCGCGTGGTCTGCGGCGGGGAAGAACACCATGGACTGTCCTTCGTTCGGCGGACGGTCGGAGTTTTTGCCGAAGACGGCCACGCCGTTAACCCCGGCGAGTTTGGTTGCGATGAGAGTATCACACATGGGGCGCCTCTCTTGTCTGATTTTATAAAGAGGGAACTCGGATTTGAGCGGACTGGAGAGAGTATAGCATAGATGGCGCTGCGCAGCCTTTAAGGATTATTTGTGTTCATGCAAAGGTTGTCAGCGGCATACGCTCAAGCCGCCGTCCCCGGCGGCGTGTTATGAGGGAATCCTGCGCCGGGGACGGCGCAGGGAGCAACCTGCCTGACATGTTTTGCGTGTACACGATTATTTGGATTGGCGTCCGATAATTTTATCCTCGAAAAAGACGACCATTTCATAGCCGGTGACATAATTGCCCTCTTCTTTGACTGGTACGACGTTGTATGCAGTGGTGATTGCAGTTTCGGCGCCGGGCGAGAGGGTAATTTGGCGGATGGATTCTCCGGCGTTTGTGCGGTCGTCGCAAATTTCAGGGATGAGGCAGGGTGTGAAGAGCAGGAAGAAGCTCCAGAAGATTTCGTCCGGGTCGCCTTCCACCTGGTACACCTTGAGCGTGATGGTGTAGGTCTCTCCCTCCCCGGCTGTCGTTACGACACTGGCGTTTGCCTGATTGCCGCTGGCCCATGACAGTCCTGTCACGCGCGCGGGGACGGGCAGGTGGTTTGCGACGGCTGTTTTCATTGATTCTCGGTCTTTGAGCAAGGCGGCGGAGGCGAATATTTGCGTAATCTGATAGCGCCCATCCGTCCCGTTGGTCCATACATAGCCATATCCCGAAGGAGTGAAGAGGAATTTTGCGGACGCGTGCGCCGTGGATTGGCTTCCCGTGAAGGTTATGGGCTTGCATCCTTCGGATAGAACGACTTCGGCGGTTTGCCCGGATTCGTACCGGCGCTGTTCGGTGATTGTGGCGCACAGTTCCAGGCTGGCGGCGCCCAGGGCTGTTGGGGCTTCCCAGTAAGTTGCCGTAACTGTGGCATAGGAGCCGTTTTCGGGCGCATAGTATTCGAATGGGAATTGAACGGATAGTGCGAAATCCTTGTTTTGGATGGGAGAATTTGGCGGAACAGATGGATTGGGAGGCAGGCTCGGAGATGCCGGGATTTCCGGGAGCGCCGTGGCGTTTACCGCCATTTCCTGTACGGGTAGAGCGCCTCCGGTTTGCCCGGTAAACATGAAGGCAGTTTGAGAATATACCCGCGCAGTGATGGAGTAACTGACGGCGCTGGCGGGCGGGTTCATGACCAGGAGGGTAAAGGCGCAGATTGCGCCTTCGGTATGAGGCGGCTGATCACACGCGGCCGCTTGACCGCCCTGGATGGTTTGGCTGGAGTCAAAAAGATCCAGAGCCACCTGACTTTGATATGCCGTTTCAGCGGGAATGCCGGAGAGTTGCCCGGAAATGGTCAGTTGTTCGGGGGTAAGTTGAACGGTCTCGACGTGGATATTGACGGGGGGCAGGGAGGTTTTGGTTGGGAGGGGTATGAAGGTGGGCGTGGGAAGAGGAGAGAGAGGGATCGGCGGTTGCGGCGAAGGGGGTGGGGGGACATATTTTTCGCCGCCGCAGGCAAGCGAGACGGCAACTAAAACGATAAGCGCGGCTTGGATTTTGAATTTCATGGAAAGCCTCCTGGTCTTGACCGAAGCGAACATTCCTTCTTGTCGAATCCAACCCCGGAGATTACAAATGGTTTTGGCTTTCCGCTCCCGTCTTTTGCCCAACAACGCGCGGATCGTTAAAACGGATTGTCGTCGTCGGAGGCTGTCGCGTTAAAGTCATCCCCGTCGTTGAACTCGCTCTCGTCGAAATCATCCTCGACCCAGGCGCCTTCGCCGATCCAATCAATGACCGTGCCGCCGCCCTCGGGATAGTACGGACTGACGAGGTAGTTCATGCCGTGTTCCCAGGTGACGCGAAAATCCTTGACGAGAAATTTTTTGCCCGAATGCAGGTCTTCCATTTCATCGGTCAATTTTGGGACGGGCGAAAAGGGATAGAGTTGTGCGAGGACGATCTCTTTGTCTTCATCAGGAATGATGAACTCTTCGACGCTTGATCCATCGGGAAAATATAATGGGCGGGTGGGGTAGGGCAGTCTTTCTTCGATGGGTCCGTCGTCGCCGGGGAGGAAATTTCCGTTCATGCGCTCTCCTTTTTGCGGGGCAAAATTAATTTGCCTTATGAAACCCAATGCTTGATCTCGCGGATGTGAGCGGGAGTCGTCCGGCAACATCCGCCAATGAGGCTTGCGCCTGCCTCGCGCCACTCTTTGGATTGCAGTCCGAAGTTTTCGCTCGAGGTTTCGCCGTGCCAGGAATTTGTCACGGCGCTGTAGTATTCGCCGGAATTGGGATAGACGATGATCGGCTTGCTTGTACCCTTTTTGATTTCGCGGATCAATGCCGGGATGTGGAGCGGGGACGTGCAATTGATTCCGATGGCGGCGGCTTGAGGCTGGGTGTCGAGAAAGGCGGCGATGTCTGCGATCTTTTCGCCGTTGCTGATGCGTTCGCCGTCTTTTGCCGTGAAGGCGAACCACGCGAACGTATTTGGAAATTCTGCAAGCAACCGAATCAAGGCCCGGGCTTCGATTCCGCATGGGATGGTCTCGCAAGCCAACAGGTCCGGGTTTGAGGCGGCGAGGGCTTCGATGCGCGGACGATGAAAGGCGATCAGTTCATCTTCCGTCAAATTGTAATCGCCGCGATACTCCGAACCGTCCGCCAGGTACGCGCCGTAAGGTCCGACCGAAGCGGCGATCAAAGGATGGGCGCGATTTATGCGATTCTCTTCCTTTGACCAGAATTCAGCGCGCGCGTCCTTTGCCAATTGCACAGACTTCGTTATCAATTCGATGGACTGCCCGCGATTCAACCCGCGCTTTGCAAAACCTTCGACCGTCGCTTGATAACTGGCGGTGATGGCGATGTCCGCGCCCGCGTTGAAATAGTCGAGATGCACGGCGCGAATGAGTTCGGGTTGTTCGAGCAAAACTTTCGCCGACCACAGTGCGTCATTCAGGTCGCACCCGCGCGCTTCGAGTTCGGTCGCCATTGCGCCGTCCACGACGATGACGCGCTGGTCTTTGAGAAGACGTTCCAGCGCGCTCATTTTGCGGCGGCTTCGGCTTGCCGCAGTTTTTCCGTGGCGCGGAAATATTTCAGGTAGCGCATCGAGTTCGGGTCGCGCCCCAGCAGCAGGTCGGTGGCGCGGATGGCTCCGCCAAGTTTGATCGGGTCGGTGATGGAGGCGGTTGCTCCGGCAGGCATGACGAGCGAGAGCATGGCGGCGTTGACGGCGTGACGATCCGGCAACCCAAAGGAGACGTTGCTCGCGCCGAGGCAAATATTCGAATCGAATTCTTTTCGGATGAGTTCGATGGCTTTGATGGTGACGGTCGCGGCTTTGGAGTCGTGTCCGACGGTCATCACCAGCGGATCGAAGATGATGTCTTCGGCGGGGATGCCCATCTTCGCGGCGCGTTCGAGAATTTTTCCCGCCGCGGCGAGGCGTCCCTCGGCGGTGGGCGGGATGCCTTCGTCGAGGATGGTGAGGGCGATCACCGCCGCGCCGCGTTCTTTGACGATGGGCAGAATCGTCGTCAGTTGTTTTTCTTCGCCGTTGACGGAGTTGATCAGCGGCTTGCCGCCTTTGATGGCGTTCAATCCCGCTTCGAGAATCTTCGGTTCGTTGGAATCAATGCACAGCGGAACGTCCGTCACCGATTGCACCGCTTCGACCACCAGCGGCATGACCGCGGCTTCATCAATTTGAGGATGCCCGACGTTCACGTCCAGCACGTCCGCGCCCCAGTCCACCTGGCGCTTGGCAAGGTGTTTGACGTAATCCATGTTTCGGTCAACGAGCGCCTGCCCTAATTTTTTAATGCCGGTCGGGTTGAGTTTCTCGCCGATCATCACAAACGGCTTGTCGTAGCCGATGACAACTTCTTTTTTTTCCGATTTGAGGATGGTGTGCATGGTTGTTCTCCAGAGGTTGATGGAATTTGCAGGGTCTTACGCTCTTAAAAGCCGCAGCGCCGTCTCGGCCAGCACAGCCGCGCCGACTGAAAGCGCGCGCTCGTCCAGGTCGAATTTTGGGTGATGCAGTTCGTACAGCGGGCGGCCTTCGATCTGTACGCCGAGCATATACATGGCCCCCGGCGCGTCCCTGAGAAATTCGGGAAAGTCTTCCGCGCCGAGCGTTTTGGCCAGCGGACCGACGCTCCCTTCGCCCAGCAGGTCCTGCCCGACTCGCGCGATGGTATCCGAGACGAATTTATCGTTCATGATCGGCATTCCGCCGAACAGGAAGTTTACCCGATAATCCCCGCCGAGCGTTTTGACGATCTCAAATACGCGCGTTAATTCTGCGCGAATCCGCTTCTCGACCTCCAGCGAGGTAAAGCGGATCGTTCCTTTCATTTCGACCTTGTCGGGGATGACGTTCTCCGTGAATCCGCCGTTGATCGCGCCTACGCTGATGACCGCCGGTTCAAACGGATCGAGTCGGCGCGAGACAATCGCATTGATTCCCATGATGACATGCGCCAGCATAACGAACGGATCGTTGCTCGCGTGCGGGTAGGCTCCATGCCCGCCCTTGCCGTAGATCGTCGCCTGCCATGAGGTCACGCCGCCGCCGCTCGGCCCTTCATTGATGGAGATCGTCCCCACGGGGCGGGTGGGGTCCACGTGCTGGGCAATGACGTAATCTGCGCCGTCGGCCGCGCCTTCGGCATACATGCGTTGCGCCCCGCTCAAACCTTCTTCGTCGGCGGTCTCTTCGCACGGTTGAAAAAGAAAACGCGCGCGCCCGTTTATTTTTTCCCCGGCGAGAATTTTTGCCGCGCCCAGCGCCATGGCAGTATGCGCGTCGTGACCGCAGGCGTGCATTCGGCCTTCATTCTGCGAGACATACTCTGTCTCGTTCAGTTCAAAGATGGGCAGGGCGTCCATATCGGCGCGGATGGCGACCACTTTGCCGCCTTCGCCGATCTCCGCCACCACGCCGGTTTTACCCACTCCGCGCCTTACCCTATACCCCATCTTTTCCAATTCATCCGCCACGATCCCCGCCGTACGGTGAACCTCGAATCCAATTTCGGGATGTTGGTGGAAATCCCGCCGCCACTCGATCATTTCCTCCGATATTGCATGTGATTGTTTGAGCATGAGTATCCTCTTCTATGCGACCTATTTTACCGCTTGCCGCTTACCGATAACCGTTTACTGCTTACGTTTCCCTATCCCCTATCCCCTATCCCCTATCCCCTATTCTCTATTCTCTATTCTCTATCCCCTATCCTCTCCCCATCTCCTTTTCCGCCGCCGCTAGAATTTTATCCAACTCCGCTTCCTGCGCCAGGTCCAACGGCGGGACGACGTGTTCGCGCAAGATCCGTTCGGATTCTTCAACCGCGTAATCCGCCATTTGCTTGCGGTTGAGTTTTTCGTCCCATGCGTCCCATGAGTTGCGCTCCGCCAGTTTTGTCAGCGCCATTTCGCCGCCGCGCAGGTGCTTCATGGTGTGCTTCTGCCCGAGGAAGTTGCGCGAACCGTTCATGACATCCAAAATAATATTGACCGCCAAGTGTTCCGCGTCCGCCGACAAGCCTTTGCGCAGGCGTTGAATACTGCCGGCCAGTTCGTTATCCAAAACCATTTGGGCGAACGAACCCATCACGCCCGCTTCCATCTCGCCGATGCCGGAGAGTTCGTCCGCTCCAGCCAGGGCGGGGATGGCGGCGTTGAGTCCGCGCTCGAAGGCGTTTTGGGCGTCGAGGGTGTGGGCATTGGTCGAGAATCCATACACGTTGACGCTGAACCCGTAAAAATGTCCGAGTTGAACCGTGGCGGCGGAGGATAAACCCAACTCGACGCCGCCCCAGATCAGCCCGGTGCGAGGCTCCAACATCCCCAAACGTCCGCAGTAAACGACGCCGCATCCCGGGTT
Source organism: uncultured Chloroflexota bacterium (assembly GCA_900696595.1). Taxonomy (GTDB): domain Bacteria; phylum Chloroflexota; class Anaerolineae; order Anaerolineales; family Villigracilaceae; genus Villigracilis. The sequence continues at coordinate 16,123 of CAADGT010000119.1, read as the reverse complement.
GATCAACTGCGCCAGCACGAGCGGGGCAAGCGTTTCCGCGCTTTGTTGCATGAGGCTTCCCGTAATCGTCATGGGCGAAGTCGCGCCGCCGGTGGGGCAGGGCAGGTTGGCGTGAATAACGCCATACTTCGCCATTTCCATGATCGCTTCGGCGGCGATGTCGTGCATCGTCAGCGGACTGACCGGCGAAAGCGAAAGCGTTAATTCATTCGCCGGAGTCCCGACCACCGCCGCCAGTTCCACCGCAAAGCGCGCTTCATGACCGAATTGAATGCCGGGACCCTGCACAGGCTTGACCGTATTCGAAAGCGCATGGCGGTACATGCGCAGCGACATCATTTCATTTGAAACATCGGGCGGGGTAAAAAATGGAGTGACCGTGTTGCAGTTCGGCAGCGCGTCCAGCAATCGCACGGCGTCGGCGCAATCCTGCGCGGTCGCCGCGCGGCGCGTATTGCTCCCGGCGTCGTACACATCGCGCGCCCCGCCGAGGTTGTGGAAATACAACGCGCCATTGCCGAGTTCGTTGACCTGCCCATTGCGCCCGCGAATCACAGGCCGCTTATTGGCTTTGGCAATGCAATCCACCACCAGGTCGGGCGGAAAGAAAACGCGGTTATCCCGAACGGCGCATCCGGCTCCCTGCAAAATTTCAAGGCTGGGTTTATGCGTCCAGAAAACGCCCGCCTCATTCAACACCTGCAAGGTCGCTTCGTGCATGGCTTGCACATCTGCGTCCGATAAAAACTTTAAGGGTTCCATGGTCTCTCCTGAGTTCGGGGATAAAAGTATTTAAGAGAGCGTCTGAAAACCCATGTCATTGTCATTTCGAGCGCTGGCGAGAAATCTTTTCCCGCGAGCGCGCAGGATTTCTCCTCGCTCCGCTCGTCGAAATGACAGTTTTCAGACACTTTCTAAGTAAACAAGTAGACGCGCCAAATACCTGTCTACCTATTTACCTGTCTACGCCGCCGCCTCTTTCCAATACCTTCTCCAAAAACTCCACCCGCCTTACTTCCGCATCAACAATATTTTCGATCTTATAAAACGCATGTCCCTCCCCTTCGTATAAAAGCAATTCCACTTCCTTCCCCAACTCCGCCAGTTTGTCGCGCGCGTCCATCGAATCCGAAGCCGGACAGCGCGGATCGTTCTCGCCGCAAATCAACTGCACGGGCGCGGCGACCTTGTCCAAAAAGAAATACGGCGAGCGCGCGATCCATAGTTCTTTATTCTCTTCCGGGTCGCCCATGTTCTCGATGTTCCAATGTTTAAGATCCTCGCGCGACTCGCGATGCGACTTGATCCAATTCAAGAACGGCACGACCGCCGAGCCGCCCGCGAACAATTCGGGGTAGCCCGTCAGGCAGGTCATCGTCAAATAACCGCCGTGACTCCTGCCCGTCACCGCGACTTTTTTTGCAAGCCCATTCTCCAGCAAATATTTTGCGCCCGCCGCGCAATCGTCGTTGTCCACGCCGCCCATGTCGTAGCGGCTGGCGTTTTGCCATTGTTTTCCGTACCCCGTCGAGCCGCGATAATTCGGCGCGAGAACCGTCCAGCCGCGCAGCGCCATCAAACTCAAAACAGGATTCCATGAAAACTGCAAATGCCAGTTGGGCCCCCCATGAATATCGAGCGCCGCGCAATCGCCCGCGCCGCGATACAACAACGCCGGAACCTGCGCGCCGTCCATGCCCGCATACCAGACTTCCTCCGGCGGCGGAAAGTTGAGATCCGCCTCGAGCGATTTCGTCAGTTGAGTCGCTTCGCCGCTGTCGAGAGCGATCTTCCATAAATCGGGCGGATGATTCGCGCCTTCAAACAGGATGACGACCCCATCGGCTGTGATCTGCGGGTGAGCGTGAACTCCCTCCCCGACTTTGATCTCACGAATGGCGCCGCCTCTCTCTCTAAACTGAAACCTGGTCCTCGCCCCCTCGCTGTGTACCCAGCCGATAACGTCCCCGCTCCGCGACCAGCAGGGTTGCGTGTCATCGCCGGTTGAATCCGTCGCCCATGCGATCTCCTGCGTTTCGACATCGAATAAGCCTATGTTGAACCATTCCCCATTTTCGCAGGAAAACGCCAGAGACTTGGAGTCCGGCGACCAAGCCGGGTGTTGCGCGTTCAACGCTTTGCCGTCCTGCATTAACTGGATGGCGCGAACTTTCCCTTTATGGCGGCCCACCGGCACGATATGAATACTGCGCTCGCTCGCCGCCGCTTCCGACTCGACCGCGATCCACTTGCCATCCGGCGACCAGGCGGCATCCCAGCAGGGACGGAAGATGTTGCGAATCATTCGCGCTCCGCTCCCATCCAGCGGCAAAACATACAGCGAGAAGATTCCCTTGGCGTCGGAAAGTACCGCCAGCGATTGACCGTCCGGCGACCACGATACATTGGGTTGATGCGCGTACAAAATATCCGGCGTCAGGTCGGTGGAAGCGTTGCTCGTGAAATCATGGACGCAGATGTGATACGACTCGCCCCCATCCAGATCCAGCGCAAAGGCGATCTTCGTCCCATCCGGCGAAAAACGCGGCGAAAACTTCGCGCCTTGCAAACTAATCTCTACTCTTCTACTTTCTAATCCTCTACTCTCCCATAATTCCCATGCCCCGGATTTATTCCACGAGAAAACAACCCGGCTCCCATCCGGCGAGACGGCGAAGGGCAGCCCAGCGTCCACGTTGGGAATGCGCAATAACTGTTCAAGCGAAAGCAACGGTCAACCCGCCCTTCTCAGGTCAATCGCGCGGGATTCGAGGTCTTTTGCGTCCTTGCCAAACAGCGTTATGAATGCGATAAAAATAAACAGAATGAAAAGGCACGAACACACCGAGAGGGTGACCACCGAGGCGAACGTCGAGGGCGAAAAAGCCGCGTCAATCGGCGTGGTTTTTTCCGCCATGAGGGAGTTGAGCGCGTCCGCCATTTTGGGGACTTGATCCGTGTCAATATAGATGCCGCTCACGAGGATTCGCCCGCCGTCGGCGGTTATGAAGTACGCGCGGTCGCTGCACCGTTTTGTCGTGCCGCCGCCTTCGCACTTGAGTTCATGCTCCACGGCGGAGACGCGATCTGCGCGAACCGTCGTGAATGGGATGCCGAGTATGGCGTCATGAGACTGGCAGGTATAAAGTTGATCCCCCTGCAATTTACAGCGGACTTTCAGCGACGAGGCAACCCCGCCGAGAAGGAACAAGGCCGCTCCCCCTATAAAAAAGACAATGATGAAGGTTGCAATAAATTTGACGATCTTCTTAAACACGGGGACTCTCCTGCGCGGTTGGGGTATTTCCAGCGCTCGCCTCTCTAATCTCCATTCTCTACCCTCTATTCCCTATTTCCCATCATCCAACCTGGGCAACTCTTCCACCCCGGCCTTTTTTGCCAGGTCGAGCATGTACGAGTGGAGTCGCGCCATCTGGTCAGAATCCAGTTCGGGGCGGCGGTAGGAGGCGAGTAATTCCTTCACGCGCAGTTTGGCCCTGCCGAAGGCGTCCAGCGAGCCGGAGGCTTTCCACTGGCGGGTCGAGTTGCGGTCAATCACGTCGCTGGGCAGGTGTTGCTCTTCGCGGAAGAGTTGCATGGTGATCTTTTGTTTGAGGAAGTCGCCGCCCTTGAAGTTGATCTTGTCGTCGTAGAATCCGGTGGCGAGCGTGTCGGTGTGCTGTTTGACGCCGCCGATCATGCGCTTTGCCATGGCGATGCCTTCCGCGTCTATGACGAGTTTTTCGGCGCTGTGACAGGCGAGGAAGTCCAACATGCCGGAGCCGGAGATCATGTTGATTCCGCTCAACGCGCCGACCATGGCGGTGATGCCGCTTTCCAGCCCGGCTTGCGCGTCCACCAGTTTTGAATCGGTTGCGCCGAGGTAGGTGTGCGTGGGCATTCCAAGAGTCTTGGCGACTTGCGCGTACGAACAATCGAGCATGGCGGTTTCGATGGCGCCCATCGGGGTTGCGCCTTTTTTCATGTCGAAGATCGCCGCCGCGCCGCCCCAGACGATGGGGGAGCCGGGTTGCGCGAGTTGATGGATGGTGATCCCGGCGAGACATTCCGCTGTGTGTTGGGTGACCGTCCCAAGCATGGTGACTGGGGACGCCGCGCCCGCCAGGGGGACGGAGACGATCTCCGCCGGGATGCCGGAGCGGGCCAGTTGAATGAGGTTTCCCGCGCCGAAGTTTGACCAGATCAACGGCGGAGCCGGGCAGACGTCGAAGATGGCGCGCGGTTTTTCGCGGGCGGCTTCGGGGCTTCCCGCAAAGAGCGCCAGCATTTCGATCATCTCCCGCACAGTCTGATTGGTAAATGCGCCGGTGACGATGGGTTTTTTGGAGTAAAGCAATGCCAGATAGAGGCGATACGAATCTTGTATCTCTTTGGGAACGTCGTGGCAGATGACGGCGGTGGATTGCGCGTCGTATTGCGGGATCTGCTCGGCGACTTTCAACAATCGGATGAGATGTTCGGTTTCGGTAGTCTCATGCTCCAGCGTTTCCGGGTTGAGCATGGTGATGCCGGAGGAACCCGGGTCGAAGTGAACCGCGTCGCCGCCGTATTGGACGGCGGGATTGCCGTGTAAATCGTACAGAAAAAATTCGCGCGGAACGCTTTCCAGCGCGCGTTGAACGAGCGAAGCGGGGATCTGTGCAACATGCGTTTCGGGGTTGATGGCAACGCCCTCGCGTCGAAGCAGGTCGCGCGCCTCTTCGTTTTGAATTTTGATTCCGGGGCGCAGGAGCAGCTCGTAGGCTTCTGCCAGAATGCGGGCGATGATTTCGTCGCTGAGCAGGGTTAACTTCGGTCTCATGAAACCGCTTTCTTAGGCCTTGCCCACCAGGCGTTTGGCCAACTGCACCGCGCCGACCGCGTCTTCCGATGTGCCGTCGGCGTTGATCTTGGTCGCCCAGTCGCGGGTGATGGGCGCGCCGCCGACCATGACCTTGATGCGCGGACGCAGGTTTTCCTTGTCCATTTCTTCGATCAATTCTCGCTGGCGCACCATCGTGGTTGTGAGCAGGGCGCTCAAGCCGATGAGTTGCGCGTCAATCTCCAGCGCTTTGCCGATGATCTTTTCGGCGGGTTGATCCACGCCCATGTCGGTCACTTCGAAGCCGGAGGCGCTGAGCATGGTGCCGACCAGCGTTTTACCGATCTCGTGAATGTCGCCTTCGACGGTGGCCAGTACAACCCTGCCCATCGTCTCGCGGGCGGAGCCCAGTTTGAGTAATTCCGGCTCGAGAACGGCGACGGCGGCTTTCATCGCTTCGCCCGCCATCACCAGTTCCGGCAAGAAGGCTTCGCCCGCGCCGAACTGGTCGCCGATGTAGTTCACGCCGACCACAAATCCTTTTGTGATGGCGTCCAGCGGCGGAATGTTCAGTTCGATGGATTTCTTCGCCAATTCCACCGACACATCCGAATCCCCGTCTATGATGCTCTGCGCCATATCCTTGTACAATTTCTCGAGTTCGTCAGACATACAGCCTCCTTGAATGTTGGTTCGGCAGGCGATCGCCGCCCGCCTCTTATTTTGCTTTCTTCATCAAGTGCGCGACTTGTTTTTCTTTCTCCCTCAACAGTTTCGAGGGAATGTTGCGGTAATTCTCCAGCCACCTGCCCGATTCCATCACATGCTCCAGCGAGACCTTCATCGCCAGGTCGGGGTCGCGCTTTTTGAAAGCGGACAGGATGGCGGCATGTTCGCTGTGCGCCTGCGCCACGCTGCTCGAGACCAGTTCCGGTTTGCGGAACAAAGCCTCGTACAACAACCAGTCGGGGAAGGCGTTCGAGACGATGGCGTACAACTGGATCAGTAAATTGTTTCCGGAAGCCTCCGCAATCGCGGCGTGGAACTCGCGGCTTAGCTGGCGTTCCTGCGGCATTTCGTTCAAGTCAACATGCCTGTCCATTTCCGCCAGGATGGACTCGAGGTTTGCGATCTGTTCCGGCGAGATGTTCAGCGCAGTTTCGCGGGCGATCATCGCCTCCAGAAAAAGCCGCATCCCATAGGCTTCCACGACATCCTTCTCCGACATTTGACGCACGCACACGCCGCGATAAGGCACACGCTCCGCAATGCCTTTTGCCACCAATAAATCCAACGCTTCGCGCACGGGCGTCATGCTCACGCCCATCTGTCCGGCGATCTCCTCCTGTCTGAGCCAGTCGCCGGGCGCGTATCTACCGGCGATGATCTTGCGGTGGATCGCGTCGTAGATTTCTTCCCTCAAGGGTTTATGGGTGAGTTCCTTCGCCATTGACGCCATGATTGTACATTATATATAATCCCTGCAGATTTCGGAAGTGGCGCGCCTCATGAAAAGACTCTTCGCCCAACGCGAAGAAATGCGCGGATTCATGGACGAATATCAATTTTGCCCGCCATGGAGTTCGGTTATACTCGCAGATGGAGCCAGTATCATGGACGCCTTCGACCTTACCCCCGTCAAACTTGCAATCGAAAAATACATCCCATTGGGCCGCTCGGGGCTGTTGCCAGCCTTGCACGCGGCTCAAAATATTTACGGCTGGGTCCCGGAGCCGGTCGCCGCCGAGATCGCCCGCGCATTGCGCGTTCCGCTTTCCGACGCGCACGGAGTGATCGAATTCTATTCCCTCTTCTACGATAAGCCGACCTCGAAGCGCGTCATCCGCGTTTGCACGGATGCGGCTTGCGCGCTCAAAGACGCGGATGGAATCCTCTCCCGCCTGCGCGCTCGGCATGGACTTCAACCGCATCAGACTCCCGAAGACCTGTCCCTGACCATTGAGCCGAGCCCGTGCCTGGGGCTTTGCGACCACGCCCCAGCCGTGTGGACGACGGACAACGGCGTGAGCGTCGTCAACGAGAAGGGGATCCCGCCTTCGCCGGTTTACGGCTCGTTGCGTCTGCTGACCAAAAATTGCGGCGGCGAAACGACCTCCCTGAAAAAATACGGCGAATACGCCGGGTTGAAGAAAGCCAAAACCCTCAGCCGGGAAAAAGTCGTGGACGAGATCAAAGCCTCCGGTCTGGTGGGAAGAGGCGGCGCAGCCTTCCCGGCTGGAATCAAATGGGAGGGCGCGCTCAAGGCGCAGGGCGACGCCAAATATGTCGTCTGCAATGCGGATGAGTCCGAGCCTGGCACGTTCAAGGATCGCATCCTGTTATTGGACGATCCGCATCGAACCATTGAGGGCATGTGCATTGCGGCGCACGCCATCGGCGCGACGAAAGGCTACATTTATATTCGCGGAGAATATCCGTATATTGTTCCTGTTTTGGAAAACGCGGTGAACGAAGCGCGCGAAGCGGGCTATTTGGAAGACTTCGATATTGAAATCCGGGTCGGCGCGGGCGCCTATATCTGCGGCGAGGAGACTGCGCTGTTCGAGTCCATCGAAGGGAAGCGCGGTTTTCCGCGTGTGAAGCCGCCCTTCCCGACGACTCACGGCTTGTTCGGCAAACCGACCGTCATCAACAACGTCGAAACGCTGTGCAATGTGCCGCTCATTATTTCGATGGGCGCGGCGGAATACCGCAAGATCGGCACCGAAAAATCGCCGGGACCGAAATTGTTCTGTCTGTCCGGCGACGTGGCGCGACCGGGCGTTTACGAAGTTCCATTCGGCGTCACCCTGCGCGACCTGCTCGAAATGGCCGGGGGCGTGGCGGATGGAGGAACGCTGAAATCGGTTCTGTTCGGCGGCGCGGCGGGAGCGTTTGCAACCTCCGCGCATCTCGATGTGAAATTGACGTTTGAAGACTTGCGCGAATCCGGGCTGCCGCTTGGCTCGGGCGTGGTGATGGTCTTCGACGAAACCCGCGATATGCGGCAGGTATTGAAAAGTCTGGCGCGCTTCTTCGCCCACGAATCCTGCGGAAAATGCTACCCCTGCCAGATGGGCACGCAAAGACAAAAGGAGATCCTCGACCGCGTGGCGGAGGGCGAAATTCGCGGCGGCGACTTTGTCCGCTTGCAGGATGTGGGCTGGACGATGACGGACGCTTCGCTGTGCGGGCTTGGGCAGACGGCGGCAAGCGCGGTGTTGAGCGCGATGAAGTTGTGGCCCGAACTGTTTCAAGGATGAAGGATGAAGGATGAAGGATGAAGGATGAAGGACGAATGATGAAGGATGAAGGATGAAATTTTACTTCGTTGTTCCCCCTGTTTGTCGCAACTGCCCATATGAGGTTTTATGTTCACGCTGATTGTTGACGGAAAAGAAATAACCATCGAGGACGGCAAGACGATCCTCGAAGCCGCGCGCGAAAATGGAATTGACATCCCCACCATCTGCTGGCACGCGGCGACGACGGCGAACGGCTTGTGCCGCATGTGCGTGGTCGAGATCGAGGGGGTGCGACTGCTCCAGCCTGCGTGCATCGTCAAAGCCGGGAAGGATATGAAGGTCCAGACGCGAAGCGAGAGAGTTATCCGCGCCCGCAGGACGATTTTGGAACTGCTCGCCTCCACCATGGACCTGTCCGACGCGCCCGAAGTCCTGGCGATGATGGACGAATACGGCGCAAGCGCGGAACGCTTCCCGGACGCGGCGCGGCGCGAGTCGGAAGTCAAGGACGACAACCCGATGTACATCCGCGACTACTCGAAATGCCTGCTGTGCTGGCGCTGCGTGCAAGTCTGCGCCGAGGACGCGCAATACACCTACGCCATCAATTTCGATGGGCGCGGATTCAAAACCCAGATCGGCACATTCTTCGACAAGCCCATTCCCGAAACGACCTGCGTGCTATGCGGTCAATGCGTGGGAGTCTGTCCCACCGGCGCGCTGAAACCAAAACGCCAGTATTTGTTGGAGCAGGGCGTCAGCGCAGAAGAAATCAGCGTGATGAATACCGGAAGGAAGAGAAGAAAATCGTAATTCGTAATGCGCGATCCGTAAGGAACGAATTACGCATTGCGCACTGGAGTTGCACATGATCAAACCCGACCGAATTGTCGCCACCACCTGCCCCTACTGCGGCGTGGGCTGTACGCTCAACCTGCACATCAAGGAAAACGTCGTCTATCGCGTCACGTCGCCGTTCGACGCGCCCGCCAATCACGGCAACCTGTGCGTGAAGGGACGCTTCGGTTATGACTTCATCCATTCAAAAGACAGGCTGACGAAACCGTTGATGAGGAAGGACGGCGAACTCGCCCCCGCAAAATGGGACGGGGCGCTGGGTCATGTCGCGGAACGGCTGCTCGAAATCCGCGACAAATACGGACCCGACTCCATCGGCTTTTTGCTTTCGGCAAAATGCACGAACGAGGAAAACTATCTCCTGCAAAAGGTTGCGCGCGGATTGATCGGCACGAACAACGTCGATCACTGCGCGCGGCTCTGACACTCCAGTTCCGTCGCCGGTCTGGCGGCCACCCTGGGCTCGGGCGCGATGACCAACTCCATCGCCGACATTCATCTCGCGGAAGTTCTGCTCGTCACCGGCAGCAACACCACCGAGGCGCATCCGGTCATCAGCCTGGAGATGAAAAAAGCGGTTCGACAGCGCGGCGCAAAATTGATTCTGATTGACCCGCGCGAGATCGAACTGGCCGACTTTGCAACCCTGCACCTGCGCCCGCGCTCCGGCACGGACGTGGCTTTGCTGAACTCGATGGCGCATGTCATCATCGGGCGCGGATGGGCGAAAGAGGAATTCATCGCCGCGAGGACGGAAAACTTCGACGCGCTGAGGGAGGCCGTCAAAGAATCCACGCCGCAGTGGGGCGAGGATGTGACAGGCGTCCCGGCGGAAATGATCGAAGAAGCCGCGCAGGTTTACAGTCAGGCAGGAAGCGCGGCCATTTTTTGGGCAATGGGCATCACGCAATCCTCGCACGGCGTGGATAACGTCCAGGCGCTTGCGAATCTCGCGCTCCTCACCGGAAATTTTGGCAAGCCCGGTTCGGGAGTCAACCCGTTGCGCGGACAGAATAACGTGCAGGGCGCGTGCGACATGGGCGGACTGCCAAATGTGCTGACCGGCTATCAACAGGTGGCGGATGAAAATGCGCGCGCAAAATTCGAGAACGCCTGGCAGACGAGCGTGAAGATTCCGTCCAAGCCGGGGTTGACCGTCACAGAGATGATGAACGGCGTCCTCGACGGGCGCATCAAGGCGCTATACATCCTGGGCGAAAACCCGATGCTCTCCGACCCGAACACAAACCATGTGAAAGAGGCGCTGGAGAAAATCGAATTCCTCGTCGCGCAGGACATCTTCCTGAACGAGACCGCGCAACTGGCGCATGTGGTATTGCCCGGAGTCAGTTTCGCCGAGAAGGAAGGCACGTTCACCAACACCGAGCGGCGCGTGCAACTTGTGCGCGCGGCGTTGCCGGTTCGCGGCGACGCGCGGCGCGATCTGGACATCATCTGCGACCTCGGACAACGCCTCAGCCGCGCGGATGCAAAAAATTCTTCGGATGCGATTCGCCCCGTCTCGGATTGGAACTACGCCGATGCCGCCGCCGTGTGGGACGAGATCGCGGCTCTGACTCCCTCCCTGGCTGGAATCAGCCACGAGCGGCTTGATCCACGCGGAATCCAATGGCCCTGCCCGGCGGCCGATCACCCCGGCACGCCGATTCTGCATAAAGAAAAATTCACGCGCGGACTCGGCAAATTCACCCCGCTGGTCTTCCGCGAGCCGATGGAGAATCCCGACTCCGAATATCCCTTCACGCTCAACACTGGGCGCATTTTGCAACACTGGCACGGCGGGACGATGAGCCGCCGCTCGGAGGGACTCGACTGGGTCGTGCCGGAGGGCGAGATTCAAATCAACGATGCGGACGGCGAAAGGCTGGGCATTGCCAGCGGCGAAATGATCCGCGTCGCATCCCGGCGCGGCGAAGCGACCGGCAAAGCCCGCCTGACGGATAAACTTCCGCGCGGCATGGTCTTCATGAACTTCCACTTCGCCGAAGTTCCCGCCAACGCATTAACGGGCGACGCCGTGGACCCGGTCGCGAAGATTCCCGAATACAAAGTCAGCGCGGTGAAAATCGAGCGGATATAATACGGTACTGCAAACTTCAGTTTGCACTCCGCATCGGGCGTTCTTTATTGGTTGAAGGAGTATTCCTATGAGAGCCGTTGTTCCGCTTAATCCCAATCGGGTGGTCGCAGACAGGACAGTCTCGACCACCTGCCCATATTGCGGGGTGGGTTGCAACCTCCAACTGCACGTCAAAGACGACTTCATCTTCAAAGTCACCTCGCCGTTCGACGCGCCCGTCAACCGCGGAAACCTGTGCGTCAAAGGGCGCTTCGGCTACGACTTCGTCTATCACTCCAAACGCGTCACAACGCCGTTGGCGAGAAGGTATTTGTTGGAAGGAAAACCAAGACCGGAGAATAGAGAACAGAGATTTGAGATTAGTGAACGGAAAGAGACTGGAGAGCAGAGAATAGAGAATGGTGAAACCACTAGTCATCCAGTCTCTAGTCATCTATTGTCTTCCTGGGACTGGGTCGAAACCGACTGGGAGACCGCCCTAAACATCGTCGCCGACAACCTGACCCGCATCTACAAGCGCGACGGCTCGGACGCGATGGCGGTCTATTGCTGCGCCAAAGCCACCAACGAAGACAACTACCTCCTGCAAAAAATGTACCGCGCCATCTTCCGCACCAACAACGTGGATCATTGCACGCGCCTGTGCCATGCCGGTTCGGTGGTCGCGCTTCAGCAAGCCGTCGGCTCCTCCGCCATGAGCAACACCGCAAGCCAGGTCATAATGAACGACGTGTTCATCGTCACCGGCTCGAACACATCTGAAAATCATCCCATCATCGCGCTCCAGATGAAGGAAGCGGTGATGAAACACGGCGCGAAGATGATCGTCGCCGACCCGCGCCGCATTGACCTGGCGGACATGGCTGAACTCTGGCTGCCGCTCAAACCCGGCACGAACGTCCCCGTTTTTTCGGCCATGGCGCATGTCATCGTGAAAGAAGATTTGGTCAACTGGGAATTCGTCAACAGCCGCACAGAAAACCTGGACGAATTTCTCGAATCGCTCGAAAAATTCACGCCCGAATACGCCGAAGAAATTTCCGGCGTCCCCGCCGAGGACATTCGCAAAGCCGCGCGTCTGTACGCCAACGCCAGAAACGCCGCCATTTACTGGGGCATGGGCATCTCGCAACTTTCGCACGGCACAGCCAGCGCCATGGCGATCATCCACCTTGCCTTCCTCACCGGCCATGTCGGGCGCGACGGCACGGGGCTCAACCCCCTGCGCGGACAGAACAACGTGCAGGGCGCCAGCGACATGGGCGCGATGCCGTTTCATTACCCCGGCTACATGCGCGTGGACAACCCCGAAAACCGCGCCCAATGGGAAAAATGCTGGAACATCGAAGCAGGCGGGTTGAGTCTCAAACTCGGGCTCACCACCACCGAAATTTTGAGTCACGCCCACGAAGGCGGGATCCGCGCGCTGTACATCATGGGCGAAAACCCGATGATGTCCGAACCGAACCTCAACGAAACGCGCAAACACATGCAGCGCCTGGAATTTCTCGTCGCGCAGGATATTTTCATCAACGAGTCCGGCGCGTTTGCGGATGTCTTCCTGCCCGCCACGCCATTTGCGGAAAAAGACGGCACGTTCTCAAATACGGATCGCCGCGTACAACGAGTCCGCGCCGCGCACCCGCCGCGAGGAAACGCCCGCCCCGACTGGCAGATCATCTGCGATTTAGCCCTGCGCCTCGAATCGCGCCTCGGGCTGGATACCGCCCATTGGGCATATTCCCACCCCGAAGAGATTCTGCGCGAGATGGGAAGCGTGAATCAAGATTATGCGGGCATTACCTACGAACGCATTGAAAAAGAGGGATTGATCTACCCCGTCCCGACTCTCGATCACCCCGGCACGCCGACGCTGTTCACCGAATCCTTCCCGCGCGGCAAAGGGAAATTTCACCCGCTCGATTACGTCCCCGCGCGCGAAGAGCCGGACGACGAATATCCCTTCATCCTCACCACCGGAAGACTGCTCGAACACTGGCACGGCGGTTCCATGACGCGCAACTCCGCGCTAAACGAAACCTACCCCGAAGCCCGCGTGGAGATTCATCCGGCCGACGCGGAGATTCATGGAATCAGAAACGGCGACCCGGTCAAAGTCCAGAGCAGACGCGGCGAAGTCGTCCTGCGCGCCACCGTGACGGAGAAGACCACCGTCGGCGTGGTTTTCATCCCCTGGCATTTTCACGAAGCCGCCGCAAATTTGCTCACCAACGACGCGCTCGACCCGCAGGCGAAAATCCCCGAATTCAAAGCGTGCGCCGTGCAGGTCTTTCCGGCGCGGGAGGACGATTTGCCGAACCCTGAATTTGAGGTGAAAAGGGGCAGGTATTAGGGCTTGCGAAAATATTTAAATCGAAGCGACGAGCGTCTTCTGCGTTTTCGTCCAAAAAACAAAGCGCAAGGTAATCAAAATTCAACTCGCTTTTGGAGAAACCTCATGAAATCATTGCTCGAAAAACTGAAGATTCAACCCGTTAACGCCGGGGCATGCGCCGGCGTGGATGGCTGGTTGATGGATGAGAACGGCAAGGAATTGATTTCCTACAACCCGACGACCGGCGAGGCGATCGCGAAGGTGATTCAGGCGACGCCTGCGACGTATGAGAAGGTCGCTTCGGCGGCGCATCAGGCTTTTCTCGATTGGAGGCATGTCCCCGCGCCGAAACGGGGCGAGCTTGTCCGGGACCTGGGGAATGCATTGCGCGAGTTGAAGGAACCTCTCGGAGACCTCGTCACCGTGGAGATGGGGAAGATCCGCGCCGAGGGGTGGGGCGAAGTCCAGGAGATGATTGACATCTGCGATTTCGCGGTGGGGCAGAGCCGCATGTTGTACGGTCTGAGTATGCATTCGGAGCGATCTGCGCACCGAATGTATGAACAGTGGCATCCATTGGGAATCCTGGGGCTGGTGACGGCGTTCAATTTTCCTGTCGCGGTCTGGTCGTGGAATTCCGCGCTTGCCGCCATTTGCGGCGACACGGTGATGTGGAAGCCGTCTTCGTACACTCCGTTGACGGCGATTGCCGTCACTCATATCGCAAACAAAGTCATGGCGGATCACGGCTTGAGCGGCATCTTCAACCTTGTGGTCGGCTCGGGGCGGGATGTGGGCGAGTTGATGTTGAACGATAAACGCATTCCCCTTGTTTCGTTCACCGGTTCGACCAGCATCGGGACGCATGTTTCCGAGACGGTGGCGAGACGTTTTGGAAGAACGATTCTCGAACTCGGCGGCAATAATGCGATCATCGTCACGCCGAATGCCGACCTGGATATGGCGACCCGCGCGATTTTGTTCGGCGCGGTTGGCACAGCCGGTCAGCGTTGTACATCCACAAGGCGCATCATCATGCAGAAAACTGTCGCGCGGGAGTTGTCCAATCGCCTCGTGAACGCATACAAACAGGTGCGCATCGGCGATCCGCTTCAGCCCGATACCTTGATGGGTCCGCTAGTGGTCAATACCTCGGTGGAAGAGATGATGGACGCTGTCAACAAGGCGAAGGCGGACGGCGGCGAGGTCTTGACCGGCGGGGAGATGCTCCCGGAACTTGGACCGAATTTTGTAACGCCCGCCATCATCAGGATGCCCGCGCAAACCGAAATTGTCAGGACCGAAACCTTTGCGCCGATTCTCTACCTGCTTGAATACGAAACGATCGAAGAAGCGCTTCGCATCCACAACGATGTGCCGCAGGGGCTTTCCTCGGCGATATTCACCGATTCGGTGCGCGAGGCGGAGACTTTCCTTTCCGTGGGCGGTTCGGACTGCGGGATTGCCAATGTCAACATTGGCACGTCGGGCGCGGAGATCGGCGGCGCGTTCGGCGGCGAGAAGGAGACCGGCGGCGGACGCGAATCCGGCTCGGATGCGTGGAAGGTCTATATGCGCAGGCAGACCAACACGATCAACTGGTCGAAGGAACTTCCATTGGCGCAGGGGATCAAGTTTGGCGATTGATTACCTTACACTTTGTTTTTAGGACGCGGAAAACGCGGATGAACGCAGATTTTTTGGCAAAACGCCCGAAAAAAATGCCTTGAATCCGCGTTTTCTGCGCTCGTCTGCGTCCTATTTTAAGAGTGTAAGGCAATCAGATTTTCTCTCTTTGATCAGCGTAAACCCGCGTTCATCTGCGCCCCAATTTTGAAAGTGTAAGGTAATCAGTGGAATCGACTAACCCTCAATTGCAAACCTTGTGCAAAGCCTGCGGACTGTGCTGCTCGGGTCATCTCTTCTCCTGGGTTCGGCTTAACGCTTCCGAACTCGACGTGATCGAAAAACTGGGCATTGCTGTCATTCGCGATGACCCGCGCCAGCGCGGATTTTTACAACCCTGCCCGATGTGGGAGGGGACGTGCAGAATTTACACCTTCCCTGAATACCCGAAGAGTTGCGCGAGGTATAAATGCAAAGTATTCCGCCGGTTGGAGGAAGGCGACGTTTCATTGCAGGAGGGATTGGCGGTTATCGAAGAAACGCTTGCTTTGATCCGCGGGATCGAGGCGTCCCTGCCCGATTCGCCCGCCGTCAGTTTTCGGGAGCGGTTGCTCGCCCGCAAGGAGGGGTTGGAGTCGGCGGGTAAAGGCTTGGAAAATGAGTTTCCGGCGAAGACCGCCGTTTTGCTCGCGCGATATGAAGATATGTTCGGGGTGGATGATTTTGTTGATTACGAGGCGTAATAAAACCGTCCTCGAATGAAAAACGAATCAACGAATGCGCCTGACCGTATTCGTTATTCGCGGCTGAACCTGCCCTGAGGTCGAAACCCAGTCGAAGGATTCGCGGACGGCTCCGCCTGTTATACTTCGCCTGCCGGTCATCGCGTTCGCTTGATTTTGTTCAGGGAGTCCGTCATGAAGAAAATCTCGTTTCTCGTCATTGTTACTTCCATCCTATCCGCGTGTTCGATTTCCCCGCAGGTGACAGTCACCCCCGAGGCGACTGCCACCTTGACGGCAACCCCAACCGTAACATTCACCCCCACCCCCTCGCAGACTCCCACCCCCGAGCCGACGCCGACCCCGGACCCCGCCCAAATCGCCGCGGAGGAGATGGGCAAACTCAACCTGGTC
>CAADGT010000118.1 GCA_900696595.1 uncultured Chloroflexota bacterium | reverse complement strand
TCCAAGTACGGTACAATTTCCCGATCGGCATGAGGATCTCCTGTCAAGTGGTTTTTCAGCAAAACAACTGTAACAGATTTCCTCTGCCGATCCCTTTCCTTTCTTAAAACTGTCGGGTCGCTAGTTCCTTTTCAAAAACGCCTGGGCGACCCTGCTGGGTTTTCACCTTGCCATCCTCCTCGCGCTTTTCGCCTTGCGCCCATCGCTTCCATTGAGCGTCTTCTTCCAACCCGCAAACGGGAAACTACTCCTGTCCACCCTCCTGCTCTGCGCCGCAAGCGGATTCGGCTTATATCTCCTGCGCGATTTCTTTCACATTGCAAACGACCTCGGCGCGCAACTCGCGGAGATCGGATTGAATCAGGACACATGGTTCGGCTTCATCGCCTACTTCGCCCTCGTCAACCCGTTCTTCGAGGAATATTTCTGGCGCGGCGTTCTGGGGAGCGCAACGCGGGGCTTTTATTTCGGCGACCTCGTCTATGCCGGGTTTCATGTAATGATCGTCTGGAACAAGACTCGTCCCTTCTCGATCCTCTTCATGCTCGCCGTGTTGACCTTCATTGGCTGGCTTTGGCGGCAACACTATCGAAAAGACGGCAGCCTGCTCGCCCCCGTTCTCGGACACATGGCGGCGGATCTATCCATCCTGATCGCGCTGTACAAACTGGCAACCGCGTAGCGGCTCTGCCGGGTTTCCCCGCAAATTTCGACAAACTTTCCTAATACTCGCCTTGCGGATGCGCAAAATCGCATAAGACGAGTTGTGTGCAAGCAAAGGTTGTCAGCGTCTCCGCTCAAGCCGCCGTCCTGTGCGAAGCCCCCTGTGGGCGGCGGCGGTTTACGAGGGAAATCCCGCGCCGGGGACGGCGCTGGGAGCAGGTTACCTGGCATGTTTTGCATGCACACGGCGAGTTAATACAACCCCGCCGCCTTGAGTTTTTGAAACCTGCCCTTCCTGATTTCACATTCCCAGATTCGTACGACCTTCCAGCCTTTGCGGGTCAACTCACGCCCTACGGCTTTATCCCTGGTTTTATTTCGCGCGATTTTTTTCCGCCAGTATTCGGCGTTGGCGGCGGGCGCGAGATTGCGACAATGATGCCCGTGCCAGAAACAACCGTCGGCAAAAACCGCGATGCGGCGCTTGGGAAAGACAAAATCCGGACAGCCCGCAAGTTTGAACTTCCTGCGCCAGCCAGTCACATGGCGCGACCTGAATATTTCGACCAACCTGGCTTCCGTGGACCGGTTGCCCCCCGATTTGACAGCCCGCATGATCTCCGAGCGCTTTTTGGAGGAAAAGGTATCCGTCATTTTCGCGTCCGACGCCCATTCAACAGGGCGGGCAGGAATGATTCAAAAACCGCGCGAACCACGTTGACCGGAACCGCATTCCCCGCCTGGCGGCGCGCCTGCGACTCTGACCCGACGATCTTGAACGTATCGGGAAAGCCCTGCAAACGTAACATCTCCCTGGGCGTCAGACGGCGCTCGCCGTTTACGAGCAGGTAATTGTAGGACGCCCCCGCCCGCAAAGCGCACGAAAACGGATACGAAGAAATATGCCCCGCCTTGTTTTCATGCCAGATGGACGGACGCGCGGACGGCGTATGCTTCGCCCGCCGCTTGTTGCGGATATACTCCGAGGCGTAATATTTTTCGGCGACGTTGCGCTCGAGGATTTTGCTCAACGGCGCGAAACTTTTTTGCTTCGGCGGAAATTCAAACGCCGCCGGGCCGCGAAAACCGACGATGATCACGCGCTCCCGTTTCTGGGGCAGTCCATAGTCCAGGGCGTTCAACGTCCGGTAATGCACGGCGTACCCCAACTCCTCGCGCAGGACCCGCAGAATCTTTTCCAGCGTTTTCCCCTTGTCGTGTCCGATCAATTGTTTGACGTTTTCGAGGATGAAGCCGTCCGGCTGTTTCGCCGCCAGAATCCGCGCAATGTCGAAGAACAGCGTGCCGCGGATGTCGTTGAAGCCCTTGCCGTTCCCGATGATGCTGAACGGCTGGCAGGGGAACCCCGCAAACAAAATATCGTGATCCGGGATTTCATCTTCGTGGATCTGCGTAATATCTCCGGCGGGCTCGTCTCCGAAATTGGCTTTATACGCCTCCCGCGCGCGCGGGTCAATGTCGCTCGAAAAAACGCAAGTCGCTGGCAGTTTATATTTGGAAAAAACCTGTTCGGCGGCAAGCCGAAACCCCCCAATGCCGCAGAACAGGTCTATGTATCGAATCGCTTCGCCGTGCCGTCTGTCTCTCATCGTTGTTGTTCCAACCGCGCCGTCCGAACCGACGGCGGCAGTATATCCCGAAGGTTTACCCCGGTCAAGAAAAGCGCTTTTTGACCTCGCGGCTTTCCTGCAAGCCGTCGATCCGTAAACGCGAATGACGCAGGCGTTCCGTGAAGACCGCCTTTGCAACGACATGGCGGGAATCTCCGAAGAAAACCTCTCTGGTAAAATTTCCTCGATGAAGGTTTTTTCAATCGTCGTCCCGGTCTACTTCAACGAGCCCAACCTGGCGGATACCGTCCCGCAGTTGCTGGCGCTGGCCGGGGCGTTGCAGGGATACAAACTCGAACTGATTTTCGTGGACGACGGCTCCGGCGACAACTCATTGAACCTGTTGCTTGAATATCGCGCAAAACACCCGGAGACGATCAAAGCGGTGAAGTTAACCCGCAACTTCGGGACGATGGCGGCTCTTCAAGCCGGGCTGACGGTTGCGACCGGCGATTGCCTCGGAGTCATCGCCGCGGACTTGCAAGACCCGCCGGAGATGTTCGTCGAGATGATCCGCCATTGGGAGAACGGAGTCAAGGCGGTTTTCGGCGTGCGGCAGGACCGCGACGAACCGTTCCTGCAAAAGGCGCTCGCCAACTCGTTCTATTCCCTCGTCCGCAGGTTCGCCATCCCCGACTACCCGAACGGCGGCTTCGACTTTTTTTTGATAGACCGCCAACTGGTGGACGAAGTCAACCGCATCCGCGAGAAAAACGTCAACCTGCTGACGCTGGTCTTTTGGCTCGGCTTCAAACCCGTGTTGCTTCCCTACATCCGCCGCAAACGCGAGAAGGGAAGATCGCGCTGGACTTTTTCAAAGAAGATCAAACTGTTCGTGGACACCTTTGTGGCGTTTTCGTACTTCCCGATCCGCGCGTTTTCCACGATCGGCTTCGGCGTGGCGACGGCGTCCTTCATCTATGGCGCGTTCATCCTGTACTCGTATTTTTTTCGCGGCATAGACGTGCGCGGATACGCGCCGATCATGCTCGTCATGACCTTCACGTCGGGAATTCAGATGACAATGCTGGGCGTGTTGGGCGAATATCTCTGGCGCGCGCTGGACGAGGCGCGCCGCCGCCCGCCTTATGTGATAGACGAAATATATGATGAAATGAAGGAGCGGGCGTGAGCGGCTTTTCCAAACATCCGAGCGCCGTCGTCGAAACGGAAAACATCGGCGAAGGCACGCGCGTCTGGGCGTTCGTTCATATTTTACCCGGCGCAAAGATCGGCGCGGACTGCAACCTGTGCGACCAGGTCTTCATCGAAAACGACGTCTCCGTCGGCGACCGCGTGACGGTCAAGAGCGGCGTGCAGTTATGGGACGGCGTCACCCTCGAAGACGACGTCTTCGTTGGACCGAACGCGACCTTCACCAACGACCCCTTTCCGCGCAGCAAGCAATACCCCGAATCTTTTTCGCGCATAATCGTTCGCAAAGGCGCATCCATCGGCGCGAACGCCACCATTCTGCCGGGCGTGACCGTCGGCCAATACGCCATGGTCGGCGCGGGGAGTGTGGTCACGAAAGACGTGCCGCCCTACGCCATTGTTGTTGGAAATCCCGCGCGCATCGCCGGTTATGTGACGGCGGAAAAACGCGGCGCGAAAGAATTCCATCATGACGCCGCGCAGGGAACGCCCGCCGAACTGAACGTCAAAGGCGCGAAAGTGTACGCCCTGCCCATCCTTGCCGACTTGCGCGGGAGTTTGAGCTTCGCCGAATACGAAGGCAACCTGCCCTTCATCCCCAAACGCTACTTTCTGGTCTTCGACGTGCCGAGCCGCGAGATCCGCGGCGAACACGCCCACCGCGAATGTCATCAATTCCTTGTGTGCGTCAAGGGAAATTGCTCCGTCGTCGTGGACGATGGAACGAACCGCGCCGAGATTCTTTTGAACAACCCCGGGGTTGGCTTGCACATCCCGCCCATGATCTGGGCGACCGAGTACAAATACTCGCCGGACGCCGTCCTGCTCGCGCTTGCCTCCGACATGTATCGCGCCGACGATTACATCCGCGACTACGAAGAATTCCTGAAGGAGGTCAACCGCAAATGAAGCCTGTGCCTTTCCTCGACTTGAAATCGCCGTACATCGAATTGCGGGACGAACTGGACGCCGCCTATCGCCGCGTAATGGAGTCGGGCTGGTACATCCTCGGCGAAGAGGCAACCGCCTTCGAAAAAGAGTTTGCCGAACACTGCGGCGCGAAGTTTTGCGTCGGCGTCGGCAACGGACTTGAAGCGTTACATCTCATCCTGCGGGCGTATGGCATCGGCGAAGGCGACGAAGTCATTGTGCCGACCAACACCTACATCGCCACCTGGCTGGCGGTCTCGTATGCGGGGGCAAAACCCGTCCCGGTCGAGCCGATTGAACGCGAGTACAACATTGACCCGAATCGTATCGAAGCGGCGATCACCCCCCGGACGAAAGCCATCCTCCCGGTTCATCTCTACGGGTTGGCGGCGGATGTGGACCCGATCCTTTCCCTCGCCGAGAGGTTTAACCTCAAGGTCGTCGAAGACGCGGCGCAGGCGCAGGGGGCGCAATATAAAGGACGGTCCGCCGGAAATCTCTGCCACGCCGCCGGGTTCAGTTTTTATCCCGGAAAAAATCTTGGGGCGTTGGGCGACGCCGGCGCGGCGATGACGAACGACGAAGCCCTTGCGGATAAAGCGCGGACGCTGCGCAACTATGGCTCGAAAGTGAAATACTACAACGAAGCGAAGGGCTACAACTCCCGCCTCGACGAGATGCAAGCCGCGTTTTTGCGCGTCAAACTGAAGCGCCTGGACGAATGGAATGCGCGCCGCGCGCGGATCGCATCCTTTTATCTGGAAGCGCTCTCCGATGTCGAAGATTTAACCCTGCCCGCCCTCCCCAATTGGTCTTCGCCCGTCTGGCACATCTTCCCCGTCCGTCACCCGCGACGGGACGAGTTGCAGGCGCATCTAAAAGCCAACGGCGTGGACACGTTGATTCACTATCCCGTCCCGCCGCATCTTTCCGGCGCGTATGCGGATATGGGGTATTCCAGGGGCGCTTTTCCCATCGCCGAAGCCATCGCGGACAGCGAATTGAGCCTGCCGATGGGACCGCACCTGGGCGAAGGGGATGCGGAGCGCGTCGTCGAAGTGATTCAAAGTTTTCGCCCGAAAACGCGTTCGAAATCTTGAGCGCCCATCTTTCGACGAAAATGCAACGCGCCGTCATGCAAGCGCGTATTGATGATTGAAAGGTTGATCGCTTTACACTTTGTTTTTTAGGACGCTGAAAATGCGGATGGACGCCGATTTTTTTGACAAAACGCCCTGAATCCGCGCGCTTCGCAGTCAACGCCCGTCCGCGCCCTGATTTTAAGAGTGTATCAGATTGAACTGCCTGTTCTGCCGGGAAAACTCCCCTTATGAAACTTCGGATTTTCTTCCTGCTCTTCGACATTCTCATCCTGACGGCGTACCCGATTGCCTACATCTTCAACCATTTGCGGAGGATGAAGGGTGTAAAATAGCCCCATTGCTCGACCATTCCTGAAACAAGGCAGGAGGCTGTTATGCCGTCGTACAACAAAGTTCTGGCGGTCATCCTGGGGGGCGGGCGCGGGGCAAGGCTTTACCCGCTGACGCAGATGCGGTCGAAGCCGGCTGTGCCGATCGCGGGGAAATACCGCCTGATAGACATTCCCATCAGCAATTGCATCAATTCGGAGATTTTTCGCATCGCCATCCTGACCCAGTTCAACTCGGTCTCGTTGCATCGCCACATCACCCGCACATATAATTTCGATTCGTTCCATCAGGGTTGGGTGCAGATCTGGGCGGCGGAACAGACCATGGAAAGCGCCGACTGGTATCAGGGCACGGCGGACGCCGTTCGCAAGCAGATGCTGGAGATTCAAGCCACCGGCGCGGAGTATGTCTTGATCCTTGCGGGCGACCATCTCTATCGCATGGATTACAGGGCGATGGCTCAATTTCACTGGGAAAATAAGGCGGATATCACCGTCGCCGTGCAACCGGTTCGCAGGGAGGAGGCAAGCCGTTTCGGAGTCCTGAAGCGCGAGCCGGGCGGCCGAATCAGCAACTTTGTGGAAAAGCCCAAGGACCCGGATGTCCAAAACCGCTTCGTCAGCCGCGACGACCCCGTGCGCCCCTTCCTCGGTTCGATGGGAATCTATATGTTCAACACGAAGACATTGCTGGATTACATCAGCGAATTTCCCGATTACGACGATTTCGGCGGCGACATCATCCCCCATGCGATCCAATCGCACAAGGTCTTCGGCTTCGACTTCGACGGCTACTGGCAGGACATCGGGACGATCCGCTCGTTCTATGAGACCAATCTGATGCTCACCCGCCCGGATTCGCCGTTCAATTTTTACGACGCAAAACTGCCGATCTATACCGATATGCGCTATCTGCCCGCCTCCATCGTCGAGGAAAGCGGTTTGAGGGACGTTTTGATCGCGGAAGGAAGCCGCGTGTCGAAATCGGAGATCAGTCATTCCATCATCGGCATTCGCAGTCAGATCGCGGCGGGATGCGTGATCAAGGACAGCATCGTCATGGGGGCGGATTATTACGAGCGCGAGTCGGGGGGGCTGCCCATCGGCATCGGCGCGGGCTGTCATATCGAGGGCGCGATCCTGGACAAGAACGCGCGCATCGGCGACCGCGTGACCATTCGTCCCTTCCCGCGCAACACCGACCTGGACAATGAAAAATGGTATGTGCGCGACGGCATCGTCATCATTCCGAAGGATATGGAGATTCCGCCCGGCGCGACGATCGCGCCGGAATAGAGAAAGTTTCAAAAGCCTTGACGCCCGAAAGGCATGATTAAAATTATGCTATACTCGCGTCAACCATGAATTCAACGCGCGAATACTGGCAGCGCTGGGCTGAATCCCTGCGCCGTTATCAACTTCACGATCTGGTCGCCTCGTGCCTCGAAGCAGGAAGTCCGTTTGCCCTGCTCGGCGCACAGGCGATTTATTTTAGCGGCGCGTTCGCGAAGAACAAAAATCTCGACGCGCTCGCCGAAATGCTCGAGGACGACGCGCAGACGCGCGCTTTTGCCGAGTTTTTGGGCGGGAACGGAGCGCTCGAATGATCGCGCCCGCCATGCTTGTTGCCGCCGTCTTTTTGCTGGGGGTCATCACGCTATGGAAGCGCCGTTCCCCCGGATATCTGCGCGAGATCCCCGCTTTTGTCCGCCTGGCGCGCGCCGTCGGTTTGAGCATCGAGGATGGGAAACGCCTGCACGTCTCGCTCGGTCATGGCGGTTTGTTCGAGGCGCGCGGCGGACCGGCCCTGGCGGGTCTGGCTTTGCTTCGCAACATCGCCGAACGCACATCCGTCAGCGATATGCCATCCGTCGCCACTGCCGGGGACTCGACCCTGGGTTTGTTGACCCAGGATACTTTGCAGGCGGGGTATCAGGCGGCTGGCGTGGGCGAAGCCTATGTGCATACCATGGGGCGCATTTCGGGACTGACTCCCTTCAGTTATGCCGCCGGAGCCATGCACGTCGCCCATAACGAAAACGTTTCGACAAACATTCTGCTCGGGCATTTCGGTCCCGAAGCGGGCTTGCTGGCTGAATCTTCCGAACGGGCGAAAGCGACTCTTATCGGCGCGACGGATGATCTGGCTGGGCAGTCGGTTCTGTTTGCAAGCGCGCAGGATGCGCTCATCGGCGAGGAACTCTTTGCGGCGGGGGCGTATCTCGATGCGCGCCCCGCCCACCTCGCCAGCCTGACCGTGCAGGATATCTTCCGCTGGACGATCATTCTCGCTCTGATCGGCGGATCGGCGGCGAAGTTCATAGGGGTCTTCTAATGCGCGTCCTGACCGCCATCATCGCCATTGCAGTCGGCATCCTTATTCTGCTCGGATATTTCCTCCCGCAGGCGGCGGTCGTGCAGGTCGTCCTGCTGGATTGGGCGATTGTTCTGGCGGGGACGGCGGCGTTGATCGGCGTCTTCAACCTTGTTGCCGTCCACGCCGAAAAGATCCGCCGCAAGGAGAAAAACGGCGTCTACAGCGCCATTCTGATCATCGGCTTGTTCGCCTCGTTCCTTTTTGGTCTTGTCCTCAAACCCCAGAGCGATTTCATGCAGTTCGTCGTCCTCGAAGGCGTCATCATTCCGGTGGAAGCCTCGCTGATGGCTTTGCTGGCGGTTTCGTTGTTGTACGCCGCCGTCCGCCTGTTGCGCCGCCGCGCCGATGTGATGAGCGTTTTCTTCGTCCTTGCCGCGTCGTTGATCTTCCTCGGTTCGGTCACGCTCCCGTTCGGGGATATTCCGTTGATCGGCACGCTGATCCGCCCCTGGGTCTCGCAAATATTGGCGTTGGGCGGCGCGCGCGGAATTTTGATCGGCGTCGCGCTCGGCGCATTGACCACCGGTTTGCGCGTGCTATTCGGCGTGGACCGTCCGTACGGGGGCAGATGACATGGCCGATATGATCAAATGCCCGCTGTGCGCGGCGATGAACCCGCCGGAGAACAAGATCTGCCTGCGTTGTCAGACTCCGCTTTCGGGCGAGTCCTTCCAGACCGGGCAGGCGCCGGTGCGCAAGGATACCGGCGAATTGGAACCCATCCTGCCGGAGTGGTTGAGGGATGCGCGCGAGACCGCCAAACAGTCCGGCATGGGCGAACGCTTTCAACGCGAGGAAAATGCCCAGCCTGCGGCTCCCAGCGCGGACCTGTTGGCGGGTTTGCAATCCCAGGCGGGGAGCGACGACGAAGAAGATATTCCGGACTGGCTCGCCAACATCACCGGAAAGCCGGCGCCAAAACCCAAAGCGGACGAACCGAAGGAGGACTTCAGCAACGTTCGCTGGGTTGAGACCGGACGCAAGGACGATTTTGAACAGGAACAGGCGGAGGGCGACCTGCCAGCCTGGATGACGGGGACGCCGCCTTCGGTTGGGGATGCCGGAGAAAAGGATGAACTGACGGATTGGTTCCGGGAATCGGGCGCGGGAAGCGATTCAATTCAAAGCCCGTTCCAGTCCATGCCGGATTCAGGTTCTGCCTTTTCCGCCGCGCCTTCGTCGGAGGAAACGCCGGATTGGTTGAAGCAAATGGACGCCGAGGCGAAGAAGGGAAGCCAGCCCGCGGCTGAGGAAAGTTCCATGGATTGGCTCAACCAGCCATCTGAGCCTGCGACCGATGCGCAATCGGCGGGTCCTTTCGGTATGCCCGCCTCCGATGATCTGGACTGGTTGACTCAACTCAAGGCGGATTCAACTCCGCAGGCGGATGCCAGTCCCGCCCCAGATTCTCCGAATTGGTTGAAAGACCTGGGAGCGCCTCCCAGCGTAGAATCAACTCCTTTTGTAGAATCCGCGCCGGCGGAGTCCGAGCCGTTCGATTCCGCCGACTTTCCTTCGTGGCTGGCGGATGAGACATCCAAGAAATCGGACTCCGCTTCCATCTGGCTTGAAGAGAAGGGCGAAGCCAGCGTAAGCGCGTCTGCGGACGATGCGTTCGGCGACCTGCCGGATTGGCTGAAGTCTGCGGCGCCTCAATCTTCGATCTTCGACGAACCTGCGGCGGCGGTTGAAGTTCAGAAACCCGAAGAGCCGCAAGCCCCTGTGAATCCGCCGTTTGAGACGACGCCCGCATTTGTGGACGATTCACTTTCAGACGAATCGCTTTTCACCGATATGCCGGATTGGCTCTCCAATGCGACGGATGCGCCGGTCGCTTCGTCCGCATCCGCCGAACCCGCCGCCGATTCGGACGCGCTCGCGCCGAACATCCTGCCTTCGTGGGTCGAGGCGATGCGCCCGGTTGATCAGGCTGTGCCGGGAGCGGCTTCGCTTGCGGGAGGTCAGACGCTGGAACAGAGTGGGGCGTTGGCGGGGTTGCAGGGCGTCCTGCCAGCCGGGATGGGTTTTGCGCCAACCAGCAAGCCGAAAGCCTATTCTAATAAGCTCAATGTCAATGAAGAGCAGTTGAAACATGCCGAGATATTCGAGCAGATCCTCGCCGCCGAGACCGCCCCCGAAATGTTGATCGTCGAGAAGACGCTTGGCGCGTCGCGCGGTTTGCGCTGGACGATCGCGGCTTTGCTTGTCATTGCGACTCTGGCGACCCTGCTCTCGCGCGCGCAGTTTCTCTCCGCGCCGGTTGGCGTGCCGAAGGAACTTGGGTATGCCGTCGCCGCCGTGCAAGCCATCCCGGAAAATGCGCCGGCGCTGGTGGCGGTGGATTACGAACCCGCGCGCGCCGGCGAGATGGAAGCCGCCGCCGCGCCGCTCTTCGATAATTTGATGTTGTTGAAACATCCGCGAATGACGTTTGTCGCCACCAATGAATCGGGGGCGATCCTCGTCGAACGCTTCATTGCCGGGACGTTGGCGGAGCGCAACTATCAAAGCGGGGTGACCTACCTGAACCTGGGTTATCTTGCGGGCGGGCAGGTGGGCATCCGCGCTTTTGCGCAGAACCCGCAGTTTGCCGCGCCGTTGGATATTTCCGGCTTCGACGCGTGGGGTCTCCCGCCGCTCGAGGGTGTGACGGCGTTGAATCAATTTGCGCTGATCCTTCTCGTCACCGACGACGCGGAAGCCGCCCGCGCCTGGGTGGAACAGACTCAGGATGCGCGCGGAGTCGTCCCGATCGTCGTGGTCTCGAGCGCGCAAGCTGCGCCGATGATCCAGCCGTAGTATGAATCGCGGCAGATCGCGGGCATGGTGAGCGGCTTGTACGGCGGCGCGATCGTCGAACGCCAGTATAACAACGGCCGCCCCGGCCTTGCGCGCCGTTACTGGGACGCTTACAGCATCGGCATGTTCCTCGCCGCAGTCTTCACGCTGGGAGGCGGGTTCGTCAACTTTGCGCTCGGGTTGCGCGACCGCGCCGCGGCGGGAGGGGAAGAATAATGTTCCCTTTCTTCGATCTGATCGCCGGAACGCTGGCGTTTTTCCTGACGCTCATGATCCTCAGTTATCTGATCGGCGACAACCCCTTGTTCAAGATCGCGGTCTATTTGTTCGTGGGCGTCGCTTCGGGGTACGCCGCCGCGGTTGTCTTCTGGCAGGTTTTGTACCCGAAGCTTTTCCAGCCGACCGCCGTCATTTTACAGAGCGGCGATTACGCGCGCGGCGGCTTGCTCGTCGCGCCGTGGCTGGGCTTCGCCTTCATCCTGATGAAGATTTCGCCGCGCCTTGCGGGGATCGCGCGCATCACCATGGCGTTTCTTGTCGGCGTGGGCGCGGCGGTGACCGTCGCCGGGGCGCTGACCGGCACGATCCTGCCGC
Source organism: uncultured Chloroflexota bacterium (assembly GCA_900696595.1). GTDB lineage: Bacteria > Chloroflexota > Anaerolineae > Anaerolineales > Villigracilaceae > Villigracilis. Next base: position 7,076 of record CAADGT010000118.1, on the reverse strand, counting down.
AGGCGAATGCGACGATCAATTTCTTCGACCAGGACTACGCCGCCGCGCGCAACATCGGCGCCTTCGAAGCGCTCGGCAATGGGGCGATCCTTCTGGCGGGCGCGGTCGCTTCGCTGGCATACTTTCACTTTGGCGCGCGTCAGAAAACCGACGGTTCGACGAGGCGTTTCGGTTCGGTCGAACTGCTCGCCTGGGTCGGAAGAGTCTTCATCGGCGTCACGCTCGGCGCGATCTTCGCAGGCGTGTATGCCGCCGCGCTGACGGCGTTGATCGAGCGCGTTTCGTATCTTGTCAATTTCGTCCAGTCGTTGCTTGCATTATTCTAGGGATTCATGGCTGCTTCAATCGTCACCGGTAATTCGCTGCTCGCCCTCGATGTCGGAGCCGCAAACACGCGCGCGGCGCTGTTCGACGTGATCGAAGGCGAATATCGCTTTGTGGCGTGCGGCGCGGCGCCCAGCACAGTGGATGCGCCCATTCGGGACGTATCCGAAGGCGCGCGCAGCGCCATTCAAGCCCTGCAGGACATTCTCAAACGAACCATGCTCGACGTCTCGCGCAGCCTCATCCTGCCGAGTCAGCCGGACGGCTCCGGCGTGGATGCGCTCGTCGTCACCGTGTCCGCAGGTCCCGCCGTCAAGACCCTTGTGGTGGGTCTGCTCAGGGACGTCTCGCTCGACAGCGCGCGCCGACTGACCGAATCCACCTACGCCCGCATTGTGGATTCGATGAGCCTCGGCGACCAGCGCAAACCCGAACAGCAGATTGACAGCATCCTGCGCCTGCGCCCGGACATGGTCGTCATTGCCGGCGGCACAGACGGGGGCGCGTCGCGTTCCGTTCAAAAACTTCTCGATCCAATCGGGCTTGCCAGTTATCTCCTGCCGGAGGAAAAACGCCCGGCGGTGTTGTTCGCGGGCAACGAAAAACTCATTGAGGAAGTTCGCGCGCTGGTCGGCACATTGGCTTCCACCCTGCATTTCAGTTCCAACATCCGCCCCTCGCTCGACATTGAAGACATCCCTCCCGCTGAGAGCGAACTGGCGCAGATGTTCGTCAAGATCCGCAAGAAACAACTCAGAGGGCTGGATATCCTCGACCATTGGGCGGGCGGCCACACTCTGCCAACCGCATACGCGACCGGGCGCATGGTGCGTTTCCTTTCCAACGTCTATGGCTCGCCGAAAGGGTTGCTGAGCGTTGATCTCGGCGCGTCTTCGGCGGTGATCGCCGCGGGTTTCAAGAGCAAATCCGTCCTGAAAGCCTTCCCCCAGTTTGGGCAGGGCGAGGGCCTGCCGGGCTTGTTGCAACACACCACCCTCGAAAACATCCTGCGCTGGTCCGCGCTGGACCTTCCGCCCGACGCCGTCCTCGAGTATCTGCATCAGAAGGCTCTCTACCCTGCGACGATTCCAGCGACGAAGGAAGACTTCGCCGTCGCGCAATTGGCGGCGAAGGAGGCGTTGTACCTTGCCATGCAATTGGCGCGGCGCGATTTCCCGAAGGATTCCGCCTTCATCAAGCCGACTTTGACTCCCCTCTTCGACCCCATCATCGCCGGAGGAGCCGCCCTGAGCGACGCTTCGCGCCCCGGCTCGAGCCTGCTCCTGCTATTGGACTCCGTCCAACCCGTCGGCATTGCCACTGTCATCCTCGACCAGAACAACCTCATGCCGCTCCTCGGCGCGGCCGCCTCGGTCAATAACATCCTGCCGGTGCAAGTATTGGAATCGGGCGCATTCCTGAGCGTAGGGACGATCGTCTGCCCGGTGGTCGCCGCGAAACATGGAGCGTCCATCCTCAAGGCAAGGGTGATGTATGAAAACGGCGCCGAAGCCTCGGTGGACTTGAAATACGGAACCATCGAAATCCTCCCGCTGGCAAGCGGAGAAACCGGGCGCATCACCATCCAGGTTTCGCGCGGCGCGGATATCGGTTACGGACCCGGGCGCGGCGTGAAAAACCTGTCCATCAGCGGCGGCGCATTGGGCGTCGTCTTCGACGGGCGCGGACGCCCGCTCGACCTGCCAGGCGACCCGGCGCGCAGGCGCGAGTTGCTCCAAAAATGGAATTGGGCTTTGGGAGGCGGATAAAACCATGCTTGCGCCCGTTCATCACATCATCGGTCTCACGACCATCATCCGCGAGAGGCTTTTGCCTGTTTCGGGGAATGTGCTTGTCCGCGTTCAACAAAAAGTCACGGCGGGAGAGGCGATCGCCGAAGCCCGCTGGGCGCGCGAACATGTCCTGCTGGATGTGGCGCGCTTGCTGGGGGTTTCCCCCGCCATGGCAGATTCCCTGATCAAATGCCAGGTGGACGATAAACTCGCCGCCTCCGCCGAGATCGCTGTCGGGCGCGGGCTGTTTCCGCGTTCGGCGCGCGCGCCGCGCGAGGGGCGCGTCGTTGCCGTGGGGGGCGGACAGGTCCTCATGGAAGTCGGCGAATCGAAGATGGAACTGCGCGCCGGTTTGCCCGGCACGGTGATTCAGGTGATTCCAACCCGCGGCGTTGTGATTCAATCGCATGGAGGGCTCGTGCAGGGAGTGTGGGGCAACGGGCGCATCGACTCGGGCTTGCTCGTCAACCTGATGCAGACGCCCGACAGCGCGTTGACCCCCGACCGCATGGACGTCAGCCTGCGCGGCTCGATCATTATGGGCGGTATGATCCGCAACCTCGAAACCCTGCAAGCCCTGGCGGAACTTCCCGCGCGCGGGCTGATCGCTTCCAGCATCCACCCTTCGTTGATCTCGAAGGCGCGCGAGATGCGCTACCCGATCCTCGTCACCGACGGGATCGGCTCCCTGCCGATGAATTCCGCGGCGTATAAACTTCTCAGCACCAACGCCAAGCGCGAGATAGCCCTGAACGCCGAAACCTTAGACCGTTACGCCGGCGCAAAGCCGGAGATCGTCATTCCCCTGCCCACCTCCTCCGAACCGCCCGCGCCGAACGACATGGAATCCTTCGCGCCCGGTATGCAGGTGCGCATACGCCGTCCTCCCGCGCATGGCATGATCGGCTCCATCGTCTCGATCAAACCGGGTCTGACCGCGCTTCCAAGCGGGTTGCGCGCTCAAGCCGCCGAGGTCAAACTGGAGAACAACGAGACCATCGTCATTCCGCTCGTTAACATGGAAGTTGTGGGATAATTGGCAGGCAGGAACAACCATCAGGAGAGTGCCCCATGAACTTTGAAGAACCCAATTACGACGACAACCTTGAAGAAGGTCAACTGCCGGAAGAGTCGAACAACAACCGAACCTTCCTGATCGCGGCCGGCATCCTGGGCGGTCTCATCCTGATCTCCGCCGCCTGTCTCGTCGGCGTGTATCTGTTCTCGCGCAATTCCGCCGCGCGGGGCGCGGAACAAGCCGCCGTCCAGACGACAACGGCGCAAGCCAGCAGCAACTTCATCAACGACTCGCTGACCATGACCTCCGCCGCCGCTTTGCTTCCCACTGCCACCGAGCCGCCCACTCAAACCCCCGTGGTTAACATCCCCACCACAACCGCCGTTGCCAACCCGAGCGTGACCAGCGGCGCGGCATTGAACAACACCTCCATTGCCGCCACCGCCACCGTCGGCGCGGCGCTGACCCAAGCCGCCAACGCCCAATTGACCATCATCCCCACCACCACCGCCCTGCCCGGCACCGGCTTTGTGGATGATGTGGGCGCGCCGGGACTCGCCGTGATGGCGCTCGCCTTTATCGTCGTCATCCTCCTGGCGCGGCGATTGCGCTTCAACCCAAGCCGATAGTCCGTCTCCGAACCCAAAGGTTAAACCGACCTCTGACAAAGCGGAAGAATCAATAAAAAAGCCGCGCGCGCATCATACCCTGCGCCCCGGCGGAGACAACCACGGGCTGTTCAAGCAATCGAACAGCCCGTTATGTTTACATTCCCGCCCCCATTTTTGGTAGCGGCTCCCGGTAAATGCAGTAAATCGGAATGCCATTCCGATTTACTGCCGTCATCATTTCATTGGAGCGGCTACTCAATTTTTATCATAATTTCACACCACGCTCTCCGCCACCTGCTTCCCATACCCCAATAGCGCCTTTACCATTTCATGCGTGCGCCCTTCGGCGTAGACTCGCAGGACGGGTTCGGTTCCCGACGGGCGGATCAACAGCCACGAGTCGTCCGCCATGATGTATTTCACGCCGTCGCGCTGGCTGATCTCGCCGACCTTCGCGCCGCCGATCTCGGCTGGAGCCTTTTTGGTCAGGAACTCGGTCATCTCGGCTTTGGCAACGGGACGGCTCAGACGCAGGTCCACGCGCTCGTAAAAGGCGGGGCCGACATCCGCCAGCAGGTCGTCCACCATCTCACCGAGGGACTTGCCCGAAGCCGCGAGCATTTCAACGATCAGCAAGCCCATGATGGGACCGTCGCCTTCGGGGATGTGTCCCTTGAACGAGATGCCGCCGGATTCCTCGCCGCCGATCAACACGTCTTCGGTCATCATGATGTCCGCGATGTGGTTGAAACCGACCGGCGTTTCGTGGATCTTGAATCCGTAACGTTTGGCGAGCCGGTCCAACATGCGCGTAGTGGAAACGGTGCGCACGATTGAGCCGCTCATGCCGCGCTTCTCGACCAGATATTTCAGCGAAAGCGCCATGATCTTGTGCGGGTCCACGAAGTTGCCGCGCTCGTCCATCGCGCCGATGCGATCCGCGTCGCCGTCGGTGACCACGCCGAAATTGCCAAGCCCCGAACTGACCGCGGACGATAACGCGCCGAGATTCTTCGCAATCGGTTCGGGGTGAACGCCGCCGAAGCCCGGGTTCATCTCGCCGCGGATCTCGTACACCTCACAGCCCGTCCCCTGCAAAAAGGATTTGATCACGCCTCTTCCCGACCCGTACATGGCATCCGCCACAAAGCGCTGCGGATTCTCGGCGATGAGGTCTGTTCTTATCAGTTTGTTCAACTGATCGAAATAGGCGGGCAGGGGGTTGAAGCGCTGGATCAACCCCGCCTCGCGCGCCTTTTTGAAATCCATCAGGTTCGGTCCGCGCGCCTGTTCTTCGTTATCGTTGATGTACACTTCCACGCGGCGGCATTGTTCGGGCAGGGCCGAGCCGCCGAACGCGCCCTTCAACTTCACGCCGTTATAGCGCGGCGCGTTGTGCGAAGCGGTGATCATCACGCCCGCGATGGCGTTGTTGTGTTTGACGGCGTAGGATATGGCCGGTGTGGGCGAATCGGACTGCGCCAACAGAACGCTGAATCCGTTCGCGGCCAGTACGCGCGCGACCTCCCCCGCAAAACGATCCGAAAGAAAGCGCGTGTCGTAACCGACCACGATCTTTTTCGCGTCCACCGTTTCGCTTTTGTCCCAATGATCCGAAGCGACGGCGTCCGCGATGGCTTGCGAGACCATGCGTAAATTGCCGAAGGTGAAACTGTCCGAGATGACGGCGCGCCAGCCGTCGGTGCCGAAATGAATGGGCATGATTGCTCCTTGAAGCGAAATGGAAGATGACAGTCATTTTTAAAATGACTGTCATCTTGTTTGTGTAATCTATGGCGTTACAGTAATCGTCGGTGTGGACGACGCGCTGAAGTTGGGGGCGGGCGTGGCGTAGGCGATGACCGATTCCAACAGCCAGCCTTCCACGCGCTCGCCGTTGACCTGCGTATAAACTTTCACCCACGTGCTTCCGTTGACGATCTCAAACTCCGAATACGTCTCGACGATCGTGCCGTTGAGCAGGGTCATCACATAATTTCCCCCGGGCGCGTCGCGCAGGTTCGCGCCGCCGCCTTCGCTCGCGGCGATCTTCCCATACGTCGGTTCGGGCTGGATGGTGAGCGTGATGGTCGGCGTCTCGGTTGGCGGAAGCGTGATCTCCAGCGTCAACGGCACGGGGCTGGGCGTTAGGTCGTCCGCCGTCGGCGTGCGCGAAGCGGGACCCGCCGTCCGCGTTGGTCTTGGGCTGGGTTGAGGAGTCAGACTCAAAGTCGGGGATTGAAGCGGAGGAATCTGATTCGTCGGGGTGAATTGGGGAATCGCCGCCTCTGTCCTGGACGGGGAGCCGGATGCCGCGAGGACGCTTAGGATTCCGCCGAAGACGATCAGCGCGAGCCCGCTCAAGATGATTCCGCCGAACGATGGGCGCAATCGCAGAATGAAGAGCGTGACCAGACCGAGGATGCCCGCCAGCGCGAAATGAGCGGCGAAGACCAGCAATCCTTGAAACCAAACGTCGGGCAAGCCCGCGCCGACGCCGAACGCCGCCGCGCCGATGGGGAGAAAAAATGAATAGGCGACGATCACGCTCGGCAGAAACGGGCGGTCTTCGGAGCGCGCGAAGGAAACGACGAGAGTCACCGCGCCGACGGCGAGGGCGACCAGTTCGGGAATCCACAGCCGCGAGTGGAGATAGACGTTATCGAAGGTGCGCGGCATGAAGGGCAGCGCGGCAAACCCCGTGATCAGCCCGCCGATGAAGACGAAGATGACGCTGATGAACAGCGCCATGAGCGTTTCGAACATGAAGCGCAGCGAGCCGGTCAGAAGCGCGAGCAGGAAACCAACCCAGGGAGTCATGAGCGGCGCGACGAGGATGCCAACCAAAAGCGCCGCTTGTGAATCGAGCAGGTAGCCGAGTCCCACAATCGCCCCGCAGACCAGCGAATAGACGAACAACTCCCATGAAGGATACGCCCTGCGCGCCAGCGATGCGATCAGTTCCGCCTGTCCTTCCGCGTCGGTGGGGATGTGCGAACGGCGCGTGGCGCGGCGGCGGCGCGGCGGCATGGGGGATTCCTGCCCCGGGTGTTGCGGCGGCAGAATCGGGTCTTCATTTATGGGCATGGAGCAATTATACAAGGGTTGAGGCGATAAAGGGAGAAACAAATGGGTAACGAAACATCGTCGGTTTTTTTTTTAACGCCAAGACGCCAAGCCGCTTAGGGTTCATAAAAATATAGTTTCCCTCACCCGCCGCCGAGCCATGTCTTTGCGAGGGCGCTCTTGCTCTTCGCCCGAAGCAATCCCCTCGCTGATATGGAGATTGCTTCGCCGCCAAAGACCAAGAGCGGCGGCTCGCAACGACAT
>CAADGT010000117.1 GCA_900696595.1 uncultured Chloroflexota bacterium | reverse complement strand
GGTCGAGTCGGACTCTTCTGCGGAGAGGGAGGGATTCGAATACCATCCCCTCAATGGGGGCGCTCGGGGGAAGCAAAAAGCCCGACCGGTCGAGTCGGACTCTTCTGCGGAGAGGGAGGGATTCGAACCCTCGGTGGACCGGAGCCCACAACGGTTTTCGAGACCGTCCCATTCAACCACTCTGGCACCTCCCCAGATTATTGAAGCGGTCGGGATTATACCCGAATTTTTTCCTACAATTCCGCGCCGTCATGCAGATCGGGGTAATGCACCCGATCCATCCCCTTTTCCTTCAACAAACCCGTCAAAGTCATCGCCTGTTTTTCTTCTCCATGCACGAGGAAAATGTCCTTGACGCTTCCCTTGACTCCTGTCGCATATTTCACCAGTAAATCCTGTCCGGCGTGGCCGGACAAGCCGCCGATGGTCGCCACGTCGCATTTGCGTTTATACCAATCGCCGAAGATGCGCGCCTGCGGCTCGCGGTCTGCCAGCCGGCGGCCGAGCGTGTCCGGCGCCTGCCATGAGACAATGCAGATGGTATTCTTCGGGTTCTCGATATTGTTCTTGATGTGATGTACGATGCGCCCCGTCTCCGCCATGCCCGAAGCGGAGATGATGACCATCGGGTCGGTACGTTCGTTCAACGCCTTTGATTCATCCACCGAGCGGATGTAAGTCAGCATCTTGAAATCGAGAGCCGGGTGACGCGACTCGCGCACGAATTCCTTCGTCTCATCGTCGAAACATTCAAGATGATTCTTGAAAATATCCGACGCCTTAACCGCCAGCGGGCTGTCCACATAGACCGGCACGCGCGGCACATCGCCTTCGAACATCATCTGGTTCAGATGATAGACGATCTCCTGCGTGCGTCCCACCGCAAAGGCTGGCACGATCACCTTGCCGCCGCGTTCGATGGTCTTGCGCACGACTGCCTGGAACTCATTGAACGCCAACTCCGGGTCGTTGTGACTCTTATCGCCGTACGTGCATTCCATGATCATATAATCCGCATGGCTCGGCAGGACAGGGTCGCGCAACAACGGAAGTTTGTAACGCCCGATGTCGCCCGAAAACCAAAGGTGGATTTTCCTGCCCTTCTCCTCGATCTCCAAAGACACGCCCGCCGAACCGAGAATATGTCCCGCTTCGTAAAACCGCGCAACCACTCCAGGGATTGGCTCGAAGGCTTCTTCATAGTGAACGCCCGTGAGCATCCCCACGGTCTCTTCGGCGTCCGCCTCCGTATAAAGCGGCTCAATGGGTTCTTCCCCGCGTTCGGCGCGTTTCTTGTTTACGAACTCCGCGTCCGCTTCCTGGATGCGCCCCGAATCCGCAAGCATCGCGCCGGAAATATCCTTCGCGGCATGAGTGGAGTAGATCGCGCCCTCGTATCCCTGCTTGACCAAATTCGGCAGGTTGCCCGAATGGTCAATGTGCGAATGAGAAAGGATGACCGCGTTCACATCCGCAGGCTTGAACTGAAAATGTGTGTTGCGTTCGTACGCCAGCGAGCGCTTTCCCTGATAAAGCCCGCAATCCAACAAAAGTTTGTATCCGTTGATCTCCAGCAAGTGCCGACTGCCCGTCACCGTATGCGCCGCGCCATGGAAGTTAATTCGCATGTTTCACTCCTAACGTCTTGAGAATCTGCCCGCCAAAACTTTCAAACCGCGCGGGCGCGTCCTTCATCAACTCCTTGAGTTCCTCCAGGTCTTTCGGTGGATTTTCCGATAACGCCGTCAAATACATTTTCGGCAGGATGATATCCGACTCGACCTGCATCGTCACTCCGAGTTTCTTTCTCCACGCCTTGAGTTTTTCCAGCCTGCGGAGTTCCGCGTCATTCTTGCGTTCGGCTTGCTTGCGCTCCACAAGCGGAGCCTGCATCCCGTGCCTTGTCGCGCTTAAAACCATGTCGCCCCATAAGCGGATTTGCTTCTCCGAGAGTCCCGCCGCGGAAAGATCCACCTTCGCCTCGGGGGGATTCTTCGCCAGCGCGATCAGCACATCGTCCATCATCACCTTATAGGGCGGGCGGTCGAGTCGTTCGGCTTCCCTGTCGCGCATCCCGCACAGGTGGGCAATCACGGTCAACTCGCGCAGCGAGAGGTCCTTGCGCCCCGCAAACCTCTCCCACGATGCGCCGTTCGCCCTCGGCTTGGAATCGTCGAAGCGGCAGGCGCGCCGAAAATCCTCGAGCGCAAAACGCAGGAGTTCCTTTTCCTTCAATTCATTTTCGAGCGCGTCGCGCAGGTCGAAGAGGTAATGCGTGTCCAGCCGCGCATAATGGATTTGCTCCTTCGTCAGCGGGCGCGCCGCCCAGTTCGCCTTTTGGTGGCGTTTATCAATCTTGATGTCGAACTTATCGCTTAGCAGTTTATCCAACCCCACCGCCGTATAACCGAGGACGCGCGCAGCGTGCATGGTGTCGAATAGATTCGCAAATGAAAATCCGAAATCGCGCCTCATGCAGTTCAGATCATATTCGGCGGCGTGGAAGATCTTCTCGATCTTCGGGTCGGAAAAGATCGGGGCGAGCGGGCTGAGGTCTTTAAGCGCCAGCGGGTCCACGAGATAATCGGTTGTCGGCGAGGAGAATTGCAACAGGCAGACCCGTTCGCGAAAAGCGTGCAGGCTGTTCGATTCCGTATCCACCGCCACGCGCGTTTGCAAGGCGATGTCGCGAATCATTTTCCCCAATCCTTCGACTGTGTTCACCCATACGGGCGGCGGCAGGACGTTAGGCATACCGGCGGATTATAAACCCGATGAAACGGGCGAACAAAATTTCACGGCTTGCATCATCGTTTCAAGCGGAGCAGGGCAAGCAGGCGGTCGTACCCGCGCTGGAGATAATAGCCGAGGATCAAAGCCAGGATCGCGCCGACGGTCAAATGGAGGTAGACCGCCGTCATATTCGCTTCCAGCCCGAGCAGGTCGTCCATCAGCCGCCATAAAGGACGATGGAAGAGGTACGCAAAATAGGACGCCGTGGAAAGCCAAAGCCAGATATGCCAGTTCCCGATCCCTGCGCGGAAGAGCGTCAACGCCGTCAATATCCATGAGAGGATGAAGAAGTCAACGCTGAGGAGAAAGAAGCCCCCTTCGGTTTGCGAGTTTTCCAGCATCCAATTCAAGGCGGGGAGACTCAGAGCGGCGAGGATGATTTTAAAAAATGGATTCCAGTTGTAGAGTTTCTCCCGCGCCGCGCCAAATCGGAAAAAGAAGACTCCCGCCAAAAAGATAAAGTAATACTGGAAGAAACGCGGATCAAAAAGTCTCCATGCGATATGGGAGTAATAACACGCTGCGAAAACCGCAACCGAGGCGATCCCCAGCCCCAGGCTCGAACGGATTGCGAACATCATCCCCCCGAAAAGAATGTAGAACACAACCAACATGCTGATGTACCAGAGCGTCAACACAGGTTTGACGAAGCCCGGCGAAAAAACCGCTTGCAGGTTGGCGGCATAGACGGCCGCGTCCGGGCGCTTGAGCGTATAACCGAGATAATACAAAAAAAGGACGAGGGCGATCCAATATGGCGGATAGACGCGGATGAACTTCGACCAGGCGAAGGTCAGAAGATTAGCCTTCGGTTTATTGAGCGACATCTCGGTGAAATAACCCGCGAGAAAGAAGAAGGACCCCAGGAGGAACGAAGCGACAAAAAAACCAATATGCTTCAACGTCTCGCCGAAGACGACCGGGTCGTAGACCTCGCTGTGCAAAGAAAGCAGCAAAACGATGGACAGCCCGCGCAGGGCTTCGAATTCCATTTGCCGGTTTTTTTTTTCAGTCACAGGGTCTTCTCCATCACCATCGCATCCTCCCCGTCGCTGTAATAGGATTTCCACACGTCTATGGTCGCGTAGCCCTGCCGCCCGTACATCTGGATGGCGGCATCGTTCGAGAACCGCACCGTCAGCCGCGATTTCGGCACGCCCAGCCGCCTCTCACATTCATGCAACAGCGCGGTTGCCACTCCGCGCCGCCGAAAGCGTGGGTCAACCGCGATGGTGGCGATCCAGCCCCACCCGTCGCGCGGACGCGGGTCCCCGGCGACGAATCCGATCATGGAGCGATCCTCCACCGCCTTGAGTCGAATCACATCGGGAAAAGTCAAAACCGCCATCAGGTCGAAGAGGGGCCAGGCGTCGCGCTCGAAACTCTCCCGTTCCAGTTTGCGAAGCGCGTTGAGGTCCAGCAGGTTGGCGGGAACGATCTCCATGCGCGAATTGTATCAATAAAAAAGTGGAAAGCAGAATCCCCTCATTCCACTTTCCACCGACGTGTTTACATGTCTGCCTGTTTACCTTATACGCTCACCCTACTTCTTCGCTTCCTTCCCTAAAAAGTTGTCGAGCAGGCTTGTGAACTCCATCGGGAAGATGTATTTGGTGGAGGGGCTCATGCCCAGCGACTTGAGCGTTTCAAAGTATTGAAGCGTCATGGTCTTTTGGTCAACCGTCTTGGCGGCGTTGAAGATTTGTTCGAGCGCCTGGGCGAAACCTTCGGCGCGGAGCAGTTGAGCCTGGCGTTCGCCTTCAGCCGCAAGGATCGCGGACTGCTTCTGACCCTCGGCGCGCAGAATGTTGGATTGCTTCTCGCCCTCAGCCACGTTGACTGCCGCTTCGCGCGTGCCGGTGGATTCGGTTACCACGGCGCGGCGGATGCGCTCGGCGGACATCTGGCGGTTCATCGCGTCCTGCACGTCGCGCGGCGGGATGATCTCGCGGATCTCAACATTGGTCACTTTGACGCCCCAGCGTTCGGTGACTTCGTCGAGGCGGGTGCGGAGCATGTTGTTGATATGCTCGCGCTCCGACAGCACGTCGTCCAACGGAATGCCGCCGATGACGGCGCGCAGGGTGGTCGCCGCGATGCCCGCCGCCGCGGATTCAAAATTGCCGACCTGCAAGACCGATTCCGCCGGGTCGAGCACTTTGTAATACCACAGGAAGTCAATCGAAATCGGCGCGTTGTCCTTGGTGATCGAAGTCTGATGCGGGACTTCGCGCACTTGTTCGCGCAGGTCCACCTTGACTGCCCGGTCAATGATTGGAATCAGCAGGATAATGCCGGGCCCCTTCGGTCCGACGCTGCGCCCCAGCCGAAAGACGACCAGCCGCTGATATTCCGGCACGATGCGGATCGCGTTGGCGAGAAAAATAAAGCCGACGACCAGGATTGCGCCGACGATGCACAGTAAACTTCCACCGAGAAAATCCATGATTCACTCCTATGCTTGTTTGGGTTTATTCGACATTTACCTTATCAACCACAAGGACGAAGCCCTCGCGGCGTATCACGCGCACATGGCTCCCAGCAGGGATTTTACTCCCGCTTCGCGCCGACCATAACTCCCCGCCCACATAAACGCTCCCATCGTCGTGGACGGCGGTTCGCGCCTCGCCCACCTGCCCCACCAACGCATCGAGGTCGTGGCTGGGTCTGGCGACGGCGGCTTGCACAGATTTTCGGACGACGATCCAGATGAATGCCGCCGCCATGCCCGACGACAATAAGGCCACCAGCGGATTCACGGCTGGTCGCCATCCGTCTGTTGCAAAGATAAAGACCGAACCGGCGACCAGCATGAAAATGGAAATACCGAGGTATATCTCCCGCTTCGGCTTTTGAACGGCGTACAGAAATGGGACGATGCTCAACGCGAGGACGAGCAAAGCCCACCAATTGACCGACAGATTGTACACCGCGTAGCCTGCGAGGGCTATACAGATGAACGCCCCGGCTTCAAGCAACCCCGTCCCCGGCGTGACAATCGCCAGCAGTCCGAGCAGAATGCCCCCAAGCAGGATCAGGTACGCGATATTCGGGTCAAGTAGAAAATCCATTGCGCCTCCGCTTCATTATACAGCATGAAAAACAATTTCGATTATCATACGCAACAGTTGGGCGGGAGGTCGCAGGACGCGCGGCGGATGTTTTGGGTTAGAATTCGTTCGTCCCGCTCAAAAAACAATGGCTCATCTTCAATCGCCTTAGGCTTTGTTTCTAAGCCGCTGAGAACGCGGGCGGGCGCGGATTTTTAGACAAAACGCCCGAAAAAAAATCTCTTGAATCCCCGCGCAACGAAAGACATTCCATAAAACTGGAGTATATGTGTGATATTCAACAAACTTTGTGTGATCGGTCTCGGCTACATCGGCTTGCCCACCTCCGCCGTCTTCGCCGCCAACGGCGTGGATGTGCTGGGCGTGGACGTGTTGCCTGAAGTTGTCGAAACCCTCAACCGCGGCGAGATTCACATCCACGAACCGGGGCTGGACGAGGCGTTCAAAGAAGCGCACAGGAGCGGCAGGTTCAAAGCCGCGCTCAAACCCGAACCCGCCGACGCCTTCATCATCGCCGTCCCCACTCCCTTCAAACACAACGAAACCGGGGACTATAACGGACAGCCTTACAAACTCGCAGATATGCGCGCCGTGGCCTCCGCCGCCGAATCCATCGCGCCGCATTTGAGGAAAGGGAATCTGGTCGTACTTGAATCGACTTCGCCGCCTCGCACGACGATGGAACTGGTCGCCCCCATTTTAGAAAAGTCTTCGCTGAAAGCGGGCGTGGATTTCCACCTGTGCTATTCGCCGGAGCGCGTCCTGCCTGGTCAGATTCTGCGTGAGTTGATCGAGAACGCGCGCGTCATCGGCGGCGCAACCCCCGAATCGGCGCAAGCCGGCGCAGACTTGTACTCCATCTTTGTGAAGGGAAAAATCATCCAGACCGACGCCACCACCGCCGAGATGGTCAAGATCATGGAAAACACCACCCGCGACGTGAACATCGCCCTCGCCAACGAATTCTCGCGCCTCGCCGACAAATTCGGCGTGGATGTTTGGGAGGCGATCCGCCTCGCCAATTTGCATCCGCGCATCAACATTCTCAGCCCCGGGCCCGGCGTTGGCGGTCACTGCATCGGCGTGGATCCGTGGTTCTTCGTCGAAGCCGCGCCCGAGTTGACGCCGTTGATCTATCGCGCAAGGCAGGTCAACGACGCCCAGCCGCAATTCGTGGTAGATGCGGTCAAACGCGCATTCCTCGCTCGCGCCGCCGTCCCCGGCGGCGGAGAGTCCGCCGGGAGCATCCTCAAAGGAAAGAAAATCGCCGCGCTCGGCCTCGCCTACAAACCCGACGTGGACGACATCCGCGAAAGCCCGGCCGCGGAGGTCGTTCGCATCCTTCAAAAAGGAGACGCCGCCGTGCTTGCCTGCGAACCGTTCAAACCGGACGCAAAACTTCCGGGCATTACCATCGTCCCTACGCTGGACGAAGCCATCCGCGATGCAGACCTGCTATTATTGCTCGTCAGGCACACCGAGTTTACGCAACTCACCCCTGAGACGCTTACAAAAAAGACAAAGGCTCGCATCGTCGTAGATGCCGTCAACGGCTGGGATGCGTCCGCATGGAAAAATGCGGGCTTTCGATTCACCCGGCTTGGTTCGGGAAAAATATAGTCGTTTATCTGATTACCTTACACTCTTAAAATCAGGACGCGGACGAGCGCGGAAAACGCGGATTCAAGGAATTTTTTTCGGGCGCTTTGTCAAAAAAATCTGCGTTCACACCTGCACTTGCGCCAGGTGCAAGTGTCCGCGTTTTCCGCGTCCTAAAAACAAAGTGTAAGGTAATCAAGTCGTTTATACAAGAAAACTACCATGCGAATCCTTACTATTTTCGGCACCCGCCCCGAAGCGGTCAAACTTGCCCCGGTCGTCCGTCAACTTGCCGCCGAACCCGGCGTGGAGGCGCAGGTATGCGTCACCGCCCAGCACAGGCAGATGCTCGACCAGGTATTGGACCTGTTCCAAATCCAACCGGATTACGACCTGAACCTGATGCGCGAAGATCAAACACTGGCGCAACTCAGCGCGGGCATCTTCACGCATCTCGACCCCGTTCTGGCGGACTTCCAGCCGGATTGGGTACTGGCGCAGGGAGATACCACAACCGTAGCAATGACCTCCCTGTTATGTTACTACCGCAAGATCAAATTCGGGCATGTGGAGGCGGGTTTGCGGACTCACGACAAATGGCAGCCCTTCCCCGAGGAAATAAACCGCCGCATCGCCGGCGTGATCGCCGACCTGCACTTCGCCCCCACCGACTGGTCGAAGAAAAACCTCCTGCGCGAAGGCGTGGATGAAGGCTTGATTCACGTAACGGGAAACACAGTCATTGACGCCTTGCAATACGTTGCGAAACAGGATGAGCCGGGAGAAGTTCGTGAATTAATGGAAAAGCTGGGATTCGGCGGCGAGAAACAAAAAGCGCAGGAAGGAGGGACTCGCCGCTTAATCCTCGTCACCGCCCACCGACGCGAAAATTTCGGGAAGCCGATGGAAGACATCTGCAAAGCGTTGATCCAACTGGCGAAGCGAGGCGACATCGAGATCGTCTATCCCGTCCATTTGAACCCGAACGTGCAGCAACCGGTCAACCGCTTATTGAAAGACGTGGATCACATCACCCTCCTGCCGCCGATGGATTACCTGCCCCTCGTCCATTTGATGAAACGCGCGCATCTCATCCTGACCGACTCCGGGGGAATCCAGGAGGAGGCTCCGGCGTTTGGGATACCCACGCTCGTCCTGCGCGAAGTGACCGAACGACCGGAGGGAGTCGAAGCGGGGACGCTCAAACTTACAGGAACAGATACCGCCAAAATCACGTCTGAGGCGGCGCGGCTGCTGGACGATCAAGCCGCCTACGCCGAGATGGCGCGGGCGGCAAATCCATACGGCGACGGCAATGCCGCGCAAAGAATAGTCCAGGCTTTATTGGATCGCAGGGAAATCCCCTTATCGCATAGATAAGCGGTTGTAATGTCACGGAGGGTGTTTCTGAGTATAATGACAGAGGTGGAAATATGCGTAAACTCATCTCGCCCATCGCGCTCCTGATCCTGCTCCTGCCCGCGCAGGCGCCTGTCCGCGCTCAATCGGCGGATTCGCGCTACTTCAGCGAAACGGGGCATAATGTCGCGGGCGAATTCCTCGCCTTCTACCAAAGCAACCCGGACGCGGAATACATCTATGGCTACCCCATCACCGAACAAGTCCGCAGCGCCGACGGCAGGATCGTGCAATATTTTCAGCGCGCGCGATTCGAACTGCATGAAGACCAGCCCGAAGGATCGCGCGTCCAACTGACCGCGCTCGGGCGCGAGATGTACGCCGCCTCGAACCCGCTCGAGGTCGGCAATTCGTTCGCCTGCCGCCTTTACGCCGAGACGGGGTTTTCCGTCTGCTTCGCCTTCCTCGATTTTTTTGACGAACACGGCGGCGCGGCGCAGTTCGGTTTCCCCATCTCCGGATTCGAGTATCACGAAAACAAGATCGTGCAATACTTTGAGCGCGCGCGACTTGAATGGCAGCCGTGGCGCCCTGAAGGAGTGCGCGTCGTCGTCTCCGATCTCGGGCGCGTTTTCTTCGACAAACTCAACGAAGACCCGGCGCTGCTCCTGCCCGTCAACCCGCTCGATAACGCCCCGCGCATCGTCAGCGAAGTGCGCGTGCGCGCCTTCGTATTAAAAGCCGTAACGCTTTCAACCGACAACCAATCGTTCTTCGTCATCGCGCAAGATCAAAACATGCAGCCGGTGGCGGGCGCCGAATGTGTCGCCGTGGTCAATTGGCCCAACGGCATGAAAGACTCCACCGCGCTTCCCAGCGACAATAACGGCGTGGGCGTCTTCTCGCTCGCCTTCAACAACCAGCCTTACGGCAGCCTGATCTACGTCGA
The DNA here is from genome assembly GCA_900696595.1 of uncultured Chloroflexota bacterium. GTDB lineage: Bacteria > Chloroflexota > Anaerolineae > Anaerolineales > Villigracilaceae > Villigracilis. The sequence continues at coordinate 13,982 of CAADGT010000117.1, read as the reverse complement.
AATATCCTGTTCGTTCAACGGACACACGGGAAAAACCACCACATCCTTCCGCATCTGGTATTGACGCGGGTCCGCAGGCGCGCTACTTAATCCCCCTCAAATCGAAAACGGGTCCATCCTTGCAAATCATCTTCCATTCATGACGGAGGATGAACGCGCACGCGCCGCAGTCGGCGATCCCCCCGCACGGCATCGCGGCGCGGATGAGAACCTGCGCCTCGATCCCCGCCCCGGCTTGGTTCATCCCTGCCAGCCTTTCCATCAGCCGATTCAGATTCTCCCTATCCGCGTCGAAGGCGGCGTAATCTGCCCAGCGGAGAATCTCGCCCATCGCCTCCAACGGCAGGACTTCGACAACCTCGGGCAAATCGGCGATTTGCGAATCGCAGGCGAGGACGACCTCCGCGTTTTGTTTCATCGCAACGGGAATCAAACCCCTCAGGAGCGACGGCGAATCGTCGAAGGCGACCAATGCGATTCGCCGTGCATTTGCCGGAATGAAAAAGCCGCGACCGATGGGCCCGCGCAAATGCAAAATATCGCCGGGCCTCCACGAAGGCGGGGCGGCGGGCGCGGAGCGGAATCCTTTTGGGGAGATGAGGCTTGGGAACAGCGACACCGCCAGCGGCGAGACTGAACCGTCTGCATGGGCGTGGAGATACTGCCCGGGATGGGGAATCAGTTCGGGCGGGCAAACGATCCCGGCGGAGCCATCCAAAAAAATTTCTTCGACCCTGCCTTGCGCGGTTTTCATCTGAAAAATCTTAACGTATGTCATACAGTACGGCAAGGTTTGCCTGCCTGCCTCCCGCCTGCAAAGTAAACTTTGCGGTACGATAAGGCGGGTATAATTTTCGACATACAACTGGAGGAACCATGAATATTTCAAGTTTGCTTCAAGGCATTGCTTCGTTTGCATGGATCGGTTTTATCGGTATCCTGGTGGCGATTTCGGTGCGCGCCAGCCGCAAACAGCCTGTAGGCGGGCTAAGCACAGCCGCCATTGTTTTGATTGTGACGGCGTTGTTGTTGACGACGATCGGCGCGGGCATCGTTTTCATCGAACCGGACGAACTCGGCGTGGTGGTCACAGTGCTTGGCTCCGGCGGCATCCGCTCCGACCCGCTGGATTCAGGCTTGCATTGGATCGTGCCGTTCGCCGAAAGGGTGGAGCGCTATCCGCGCACAAACCAGACTTATACCCTCTCTTCGACCCCGGACGAGGGGCAGATGCAGGGCGACGACGCGATTCAGGTTCGTACCATGGACGGGCAGCAGGTTTATATTGACGCATCCGTCATCTATGCCGTGGACCCATTGAAGGTGGTGCAGTTGTATTCCACCTGGCGTTTTAGTTACGAAGATCTGTTTGTGCGCACGCAGGCGCGCGGCGTGATCCGCGACGCGGCTTCGCAGTACGGCGTGGAGGAGATCGTCAGCACAAAACGCGCCGAGATGGCGGATTCGATCACGCAGGAACTGGCGCGAACCTTCGCGGAGAATAATTTGATCCTGCGCGATTTCGTCCTGCGCAACATCCGTTTTAGCGACGAATACGCGGCGGCGGTGGAACAAAAACAGATCGCCGAGCAACTGGCGCAACAGGCGGCGTTCGTGGTCGAGCAGAAGAAGCAGGAAGCCGAACAGGCGCGCCAGGTTGCGCAAGGCCAGGCGGACGCGCAGGTGATCGCGGCGAAGGGCGAAGCGGAGGCGCTTTTGATTCAAGCGCAGGCTGAGGCGGAGGCAAACCGCCTGCTGGCGGCTTCGCTTACGCCTGAATTGATTCAGTACCAGTATATTTTGAATCTCGCGCCGGGCGTGCAGACCATCTTCGTGCCGAGCGACCAGCAATTCATCCTGCCCCTGCCGGGTTCGGCGGTCGGGCAGTAATCAAACATCACCAGACCTGACAGGTTTTAAAAACCTGTCAGGTCTTTATGGTTAACGATGCCCATTCCCCAAACCGGACGCGAAATCCGCCTGACGACTCTTTCCGCCTGCGCGGGCTGAGCGTCCAAATTAAGCGCGGATGCGCTGGCGCAGGTTCTGCGTCCCATCAAGGAAATCTTCGACCCCGCTTCATACCCGGACCTGTTGGTGGGTCTGTCGTCCCCGGATGACGCGGCCGTCTGGCGTTTAAGCGACGAACAAGCCATCGTCGTCACGACGGATTTTTTCACGCCGGTGGTGGATACTCCCTACGAATACGGCGCGATCGCCGCGGCGAACAGCCTTTCGGATATTTATGCGATGGGCGGCAAGCCTTTTCTGGCGTTGAACATCGCGGCGCTGCCGGATAATCTCCCGCAAATGATTTCAAGTGAAATCCTGCGCGGCGGCGCGGAAAAGGCGCGCGAGGCGGGCGTGGTCGTCGCGGGCGGGCATACGGTCAAAGATGATGAACCGAAGTATGGTTTGGTCGCCGTCGGGTTTGTGAATCCGAAAAGAATCATCCGCAAGGGCGGGTTGAAAGCGGGGGACGTTTTGGCGCTGACCAAGCCGCTCGGCGCGGGAGTTACGACGACGGCGATCAAACAGGGGCGGGCGGAGGAGGCGCACATCCAGGAAGCGATTGAATCCATGTCGCGCCTGAATAAAACGGCGGGCGAGCTGGCGATGGAAGTCGGCGCGACCGGCGGGACGGACATCACCGGCTTCGGCTTTCTCGGTCATGCCGCGGAGATGGCGGCGGCTTCGGGCGTTTCGCTTCACTTCGAGTTTTCGGAAATTCCCATGCTTTCGGGCGCGCGGGGTTATGCGGAAAAAGGAATCTTCCCCGGCGGCGCGTTCGATAACAAAAGTCATTTCGAGCCGTCCGTCGAATTCCATTTCATTGACGAACCTTCGCAAATGCTGTTGTTCGACCCACAGACCAGCGGGGGCTTGTTGTTCGGCGTGGCGAAAGACAAAATGGACGAATTCGAGCGAAAAGCAGGGGAGGCAAACCTGTCGTTTTGGGTCGTCGGCGAAGCGCGAAACGGAAAAGGCATCGTCGTTCGATGATTTGCGTTGGCGCGTTAGAATTGCGCTCGCTCCGCCACAAGTCAGACATGGACGACGGTTTGAACAGAAAGGAGAAGTAGGCGCCATGTGGGAAACCCTCTCCCCGCCCTGGCAGGCGGCTTTGGGAATGGCATGGGAGGCGTACACAAGCGGAACTGTCCCCATCGGCGCGGTTGTGGCGGACGCGCATGGAAATATTGTTGCGCGCGGGAGGAATCGCATCACAGAGTCATCCGCGCCGGGGAAGCAAATCTTCGGGGATACGCTCGCTCATGCTGAAGTAAACGCGCTGCTGGAACTTACGCTCGACCAGGAAGATCGCCATTCCGCCGCGCTTTATTCGACGATGGAACCCTGTCCGCTTTGCATGGGCGCTTTTTATATGTCCAGCGTCAGGACGCTGTATTACGCGGCCCGCGATCCCTGGGCGGGCAGCGTGGATGTGTTAGGGAAAACCCCTTATTTCAACTCGAAACCAATCAAGGTATTTCATCCGAAAAATCATGCGCTTGAGTCTGTTCTCGTTACGCTTCACACCGAATGGGAATTGGCGAGCCGGGGGGAGCGAATCCTTTCGAGTAAATACCTCGAAAAGTTCCGCGCCGTCCATCCGCGCGCGGTCGAGAGGGGGATCGAACTTCACCGCTCCGGCGAATTGGAGCAAATAAAAATGAACAGCCGCTCCGCGGAAGAATTCTTCACCGCGCTTCTATTTCGGGTACAATAGGAACGAACCTGCAAGCAAGAAAAATCATGCCCGATATTCCCATAGAAACAGATTCTCATCCCCCTCCCCCTGAAACTGAACGGCTTCGTCTCGCCCTGCGTATAAGCGGGATGATTTTCGATTCCACGGACAGCCGCTAAAACAACCTCATGAGCATTAGCAGTGAAATTCTGATCATCCTTCTGTTGGTTTTAATCAACGGCATTCTGGCGATGTCCGAAGCCGCCCTGCTCGCTTCGCGCAAGGCGCGACTTCAACAACTGGCGAACGAAGGCGATCAAAACGCCGCATCCACGCTCGACCTGTTGAAGAGCCCGAACGTCTTTCTTTCCACGATCCAGATCGGCATCACCCTGATCGGCGTGTTGGCGGGCGCGGTCGGCGGCGCGACCATCGCGGAATCCCTCTCCGCTTCGATGATAAACATTCCGTACATCGGCGCGTACAGCGAATCCATCGCGTTGGGAATTGTGGTGGTGACGATTACCATCCTGACCATCTGGCTGGGGGAGCTCGTCCCGAAAAGGCTCGGCATCCACAAACCGGAGCGGATCGCCAGCGTGGTCGTCGGACCGATGCTCTTCATTTCCAGGTTATTCTCCCCGCTGGTCAGGTTGATGAGCAACGGTACAGACCTCGTCCTGACGCTTTTCGGAATCAAACCGACGAACGAGCCGCCCATTACCGAGGAGGAGTTGCAAGTGCTGATAGACCAGGGGACTCGAGCCGGAGTCTTCGAGGAAGCCGAGCAGGACATGGTCGAGGGCGTGTTCAGCCTCGGCGAGACGCGCGTGTACTCGGTCATGACCCCGCGCACCGAGATCGTCTGGCTGGACGTAAACGACACAACCGAAGAGATTCTCGAAAAGATCGGCAACAGCCCCTACTCGCGTTTCCCCGTCCGGCAGGATTCGCTCGAGACCATTGTGGGCATCGTCAAATCGCGCGACCTTTTGGTGACCACCCTGTCGAACAAGGAAATCTCCCTGAAGGAACTGGCTAAACCCCCGCATTTCATCCCTGAGACCATGCCCGCCTCGCGCGCGCTCGAGGTATTAAAGAAAAACAACGCCGAGATGCTTTTGGTCGTGGACGAGTTCGGCGGCTTGCAGGGACTGTTGACCATCGCCGACATCCTCGAAGAGATCGTCGGCGAAATGGAAGGCGACGAACCGCAGGCGACCCAACGGCAGGACGGCTCCTGGCTGCTCGACGGCATGTTGGAAGTGGACGAATTCAAGGAAATCTTCAACATCAAAGACCTGCCCCACGAGGACGAATACGAAACCCTGAGCGGATTCGTGATGACCTCGCTCGGGCGGCTCCCGCAAACCGCCGATCACTTCGAGTGGGGCGCGCTTCGCTTCGAGGTCATGGACATGGACGGCCGCCGCGTGGACAAAGTGCTGGTCACCTCCAAATCGAAACCCGGTTCGGATTAAATGTAAGTCGGATTGCCAATCCGGTTTACATACTTTTATCGCGCACGAAAGCCTGCCAATAAAAATTTTCACATCGGATAGAATGGTATAATCCCCGCCCGTATGACTCAAGAATCGTCTCACAGCAAAACGAAAGTCTGCCCCACATGCGGAACGCGCCTGAGTGAAAACGCAATACGCTGTCTCGTGTGCGGCACGGAGTTTGCGCCGCAGCCGGAATCCAAAGCGGTGAAAAAAGCGGAACGCTCCGTTCAAGCCGCCAGCCTTCCGAAAGTGACTCTCAGCCTGCCCGCCGCGATTGGTTCGCTTTTAACGGTCATCGCCGTCGCCGCCGGGCTGACCTTTGCGCTTGTGCCAAAAGACCCTCAATCTTTTTCGACCGACGAAACCGCCACGCCGACCGAAACGCCGACGCCGTCGCTGACGCCGACTGCCACCCTTCCGCCCACCGACATTCCCACCGCCACCCTCCAGCCTCCGTTTAAGTACACCGTCTCCGCCACAGATGGCTCGTGTTCGCAGATCGCGTTCAACTTCAACGTATCCGTTCAAAGCATCATCGTCCTCAACAACCTGCCGTCCAGTTGCCCCATCTCGGTCGGACAAGAATTGCTGATACCCTACCCGACGCCCACCGTTCCGCCTCCCGCCACCAACACGCCGCTCCCGGCGGAGGCGACGCGCATCAGCTGTGAAACTGTCGAGATCACAGTTCAGGCAAACGATACATTGTCCAGTATTGCCGCTAACTATGCCGTGCCAGCGGAAGCGATCATGGAATTTAACGGCTTAACGACGGATAACGTCTTCCTCGGAACGACACTGAAGATTCCATTATGCGCCCGCGCCCCAGACCCGAACCAACCAACCCGCACGCCGACTCTTCCGCCTCCCTACCCCGCCCCGAACCTGCTCCTGCCTGCGGACGGCGCCGCCTTCACCCTGGCAAACGATGTCGTGACATTGCAGTGGGCATCGGTCGGAGTCCTGCGCGATGGCGAAGCCTATCAAGTCGTCATCGAGGATGTGACCGCCAGCCAAACCCGCCGCATCACCGATTACGTCACCGACACAAAATACATCGTGCCGACAACCTTCCGTCCGAAAGACAACGTGGCGCACGTTATGCGCTGGTGGGTCGTCCCGGTCCTGCAATCCGGCGTGGACGAGCAGGGACAACCGATCTGGATCTCCTCCGGCGCAACGAGCGAGAAGCGCGTCTTTACCTGGGTCGGAGTCGCCGTACAAGGCACGCCAAACCCGTAGGCAATACAACCGCATAACAGGCGCTCGCCAACGCCCCCATAAATCCGAGACGGCTTCGATACGTTTCCGCAATATCGCCCCGCGCTCGTCCGGTTGTATAATTCGGAGATGCAGTTTACGCCGCTCCTTTACCCTTGGGGCTTATCGGTCGTCTCTACATTTTTTCTCGGCGCGCATGCCTTGCGTTATCGAAAGCATCCCGCCGCGCCCCCGTTCATTGCGATGTGTTTCTTCGCGTCGCTTTGGGCGTTTTGTTACATCTTCGAACTTGGCGGCGCAACCCTGCCCGTCAAGGTTTGGGCGGTCAAGATCGGCTATATCGGCGTGATCGGCGTGCCGCTCTCATGGACGGCTTTCGCGCTCGCCTATTCGGGGCGCAAAAACCTCCTCACACCGCGCAACATTCAACTTGCGCTCGCCTTCCCCATCCTCACCTATCTCATCGTCCTCACCACCGATTCGCACGGCTGGTTCTTCGCAAACTTCAACCTCTACGCCGACCCGGCTTCCGGATTGATCCTGCTCGACAACCCGCCCGGATGGTGGTTCTGGATTCACGCCGTATACATCTACGGAATGCTCGTCATCGGCGCGTACTTCCTCCTGGGAGAATATTGGGAAAAACGCGACATATATCGCTCGCAAATTGTCGTCAACATGTTCGCCATCCTGCTGCCGTGGGTATCGAACGGAATTGTGATCGCGGGGTTGCTGCCGATCCGCATAGACATCACTTCAGTGATGTTCTCGATCTCGATCCTGATCCTCGGCTGGGGCTTCCTGCGTTACCGCCTGCTGGACATCGCCCCTGTGGCGCATCGCGCCGTGTTCGAAAGCATATCCGACGCCGTGATCGTGCTGGGACCCGACCTGCGGATCGCGGAGTTGAACCCGTCCGCATCGGAGATGTTCAGCCTGCGCGCCGACCTCGCAATCGGAAACCCCTTCCGCGACGTCTTTCACCCCTGGGTCTACATCCACGAGAAAGACCTGAAGACGCACGGTTATTACAAGGAGATCGTCCTGCAAAAAGACGACGAACCCATGCGCTGGCTCCATCTATACGTCAGCGCCCTGCGTGGAGCGGACGGAAACAACAACGGCTGGATCGTCACCCTGAGCGACGTGACCGCCATTAAAGAAAACGAATCCGCGCTCGCCATCGCCCGCGACGAAGCCATGCGCGCAAACAGTTTCAAAATGCAACTCCTTGCAAACGTCAGCCATGAACTGCGCACGCCGCTCGGAATCATCCTCGGCTATACCGACCTGATCGCGCGAAAATCCTACGGCGACCTGACCGAAAAACAAATCAGCATCCTCGGGCGCATCCGCGACAGCGCACAATACCTCGACAGCCTGGTCTCCGAACTGCTCGACCAGGCTCAACTGGACAGCGGCAGGCTCAAACTCTCCATCGCATCCTTCGAGCCGCGCGAAGCGCTGGGATCCACCTGCAACCAACTGAGCGTGCTGGCAGAGGCGAAGGAACTCGAGTTCAAGGCATCAATCGCGGAATCCATGCCAGTCTCAATCGTCGGAGACGCCCAGCGTCTGAAGCAAATCCTCGTCAATCTGGTCAGCAACGCCATCAAATTCACCGAAAGCGGCGGAGTCAAGGTTGATATAACCCCCATCTCGCAAACCGAATGGACGATGCGCGTCGCCGATACCGGTCCCGGCATTCCGCCTGAAGCGCTCGGAACCATCTTCGAACCGTTTAAACAACTGCCCGACGCCCACAAAGCCCTGCGCAAAGGCTACGGGTTGGGACTTTCCATTTCAAGACAAATTGTCAACCTCATGGGCGGCAACCTTGCCGTCGAAAGCGCGCCGGGCAAAGGAACTATATTTACCGTAACCCTGCCCCTCATCACCGAAACAGAATTCATCCATGAATGAACGCGCCATCGCCGCCCGCGTGGATTTTAATTCCCTCCGCCCCCTGCTGGATGACGCCATCGCCTCGAGACGGGAATTCATTGATGCAAACCCCGCCTCAAACCGGACCTCGAGCGGAGTCGGCCTCGAAAAAGCCTTTCGCCTCTTCAACGGATTCTACGAAGGCTGGCCCAACCTTGCGCTGGACATTTATGGAAACACGCTGGTCGTCCACGATCATTCCGACGGCGGCGGCGATGAGCTCATCCGAAAACTGACCGAACACATTCAGTCTACCCTAACCTGGCTACGCGCAAGCCTCGTCAAAAAAAAGAACGCAATAACACAGAATAAAAAACGCGGCGAGATGCTGTTCGGCAATCAGCCAGACCGAAAGATCAACGAACACGGAGTCTGGTACGCGCTCGACCTGACCATAAACCGCGACGCAAGTTTCTACCTCGACGCGCGCAACCTGCGGAAATGGATCCTGGAAAACCTGCGCGGAAAAACCGCGCTAAACGCCTTCGCCTACACGGGCAGCCTGGGCGTGGCGGCTGTCGCAGGAGGCGCGCACGAAGTAACCCAAACCGACCGCGACCACAGATTTCTGAACCTTGCAAAAAAATCCCTTTCACTCAACGACTTCCCCATCCATAAACGTAATTTCATCGCCGGGGATTTTTTCCCCCTCGTCGCCCGCTTGAAAAACGAAAAACGACTCTTCGATTGCGTCATCCTCGACCCGCCCTTCTTCTCCGTCACCCCGCGCGGCAAGGTGGATTTGCTCCACGAAAGCGGACGGCTCATCAACAAAGTCCGTCCCCTGATAAACGACGGCGGGATTCTCGTCGCCGTCAACAACGCCCTTTACCTGAGCGGCGCGGATTATCTGCGGGCTCTCGAAGCCTTATGCAAAGACGGTTATCTGAATATCCGCGAGTTGATCCCCGTCCCCGATGATTTCATCGGCTTCAACCGGGTTGGAAAACCCATAACCGATCCGGCGCCGTTCAATCATTCGACCAAGATCGCCATCCTGGATGTAAAAAGAAAGTCGTGACCGGCGAAACTTCTCGAGGAAAGGACATGCCTGTCCCGCCTCACGGCCTCCACGAAGGGGCGTACCAGTCGTAATCTGTCGAAAGTCCCGGGGCTTGCAGGATGCCGACGCTCGCGGAGGCGAGATCAACGAGGAAGAGATGACCGCCCGTGGACGATGTAGTCTCTTCGATCACGAGATATTTCCCGCTTGGGGAGAATAACAGCCTGCCCACCGTGTTTCCTTTGTAAACCGATTTCAACTCGCCGCCCGCGCGCGGAATGATGAATACTTCCGCAACGGGGTTTCCCCCGGTCAGGTTTCCGTAATAATTGAAGGCAATCAGTTTTGAATCGGGAGACCAGAGCATGGGGTAGATCGAACCGCCCGTAAACTGGGCGATCGTTTCGGCGTTCGCGCCGTCCGGCTCCATGACCTTGACGAAATGAACCTGCGAGTTGTAATCGTATTCGTCGTAGGCAAAAAAACCGGCGTCCGGCGAGGCGATGAACTGCGCCTTGGTCAGCAGGGTCTCGAACATCGGGCGGGACTGTCCGTTCGCGGCGCGCACGAGATAAATATTCCCATGCGCGCCGGGCAGGGCGGAGCGCATGATGACATTCTCCGTGTACCAACCGTCCATGATGTAGGGGCTTCCTTCAGCAGGCAGGTCTGCGCCGATATTTTTCATCTCCGTTCCGTCGGGACGAATGATAAAGACCTCCTCGCCGCCCGCGCCATTCTGCGTGCGGAAGGCGATCCACGTCCCATCGGGAGACCAAAAGGGCGGGTCAATGTATGGAAATTCCGCGATGGCTTTCCATGTCCGCGCGTTCGCGTCGAAGAGCCAGAGTTGTTGGGGCGTGCCGTTCGGTTGGTTCGAATACGAAAACGCCGCGTATCTTCCATCGCGCGACCAGGCGAGGGCGTTGATGGTGAAGTTGAAGGCGAAGGGCGCGGGAATCCTTTCCAGCGGCGGGCAGTTGATCGGGTCGGTAACGCATAACGCGGATACTTTCACGAGTTCGATGACTCCGCCGCCGACGCGGGGCTGGAGGAAGAAGTACAATTCGCCCGCCTCAGGCGCGGAACCGGAGAACGCTTCGGTCGCAGGCGGGGTCGCAGAAGGCGGGGGAATCGCTTCCGGCGTGATCCCCAGGTTCGGGGTCGAAGTGACCGGCGCGGCGTCGAAGAAAGAGGCGGGAGTCGGGGTCGAGGAACAGGCGGCAAGGAGGATCAAGGTCAGGGCGTAGATTCGATTCATTAAGTCACCATGTCAAGCGCGAAAAAATTCGTTTGCCCGGTTCGCAAATTGAAATTTGCGGTACAAAATTTGCGGTACAAAAAAGTTCCCGTTGTCTTTCGAGACAACGGGAACTTTTTTTATGACCGGCTACGGTGTGTTGGTCGGGGTGGGCGTTCCGGTTGCCGTGGGCGTTTCGGACGGAGCCGCAGTTGTGTTGGTCGGGGTCGCGCTGGGCCCTGTCGTGGATGTGGGCGTGGCTGTGCCTGTGGGAGTCGCAGACGCAGGCGCCGGCGATGAGGATGCGTTGTAGATGATCGGCGCGACCCACAAGGCGCGGTCGCCAGCCGGAGAGCCGGTGGAGAGAACGGTCAGGACGAACTTGAGGTTTTTGCCCGCAAGCGAGGAGAGGTCAATATCCGCGTTATAGACCTGCCCTTCAAATTTTTCGACGAACGCCCAATGAGTGACGATCGAGGACGTGCCGGATTCGGAGTAGTCGAGTCGGAAGACGACGTAGCAGGAGCTTGCGCCCGCCTCACATCCGATGGTGGCGCGGAATTTATCGCCGGGCTTGACCAGATAGGACGGATAGATGCCCTGGATGTAGCCGTTATTTATATTTTGCGGGAAGGTCAGGATGCCCGTGCGGGTATCGTTCGCGCCGGTCTCGATCTTCGATGGGTTGCGGATCAGCACAAAACCTTTTGCGTCGCCATCCGTGCCGGGGCAGGGCAGTTCGCCCGCTCCGCTGTACCATTTGGCGGCGCAGACGTTGGCGGCAAAGTCATAGACCGTGCCGGGGATGGCTGTCGCCGGAGTGCCGGGTGTGATGGGCGTCCCCGGCGTGACGGGCGTGGTCGGGACGGTTCCGGTGCCGCTCACTTTGATCTCGACCCAGAAGGACTTCGTCCCCGCCGAGCCGATGCCAAAGGGCGCGCCGGTGCTGCTCTTGAGTTTCCAATATCCGCGATACGTTCCGGCGGTGGTGGGCGAGGTCAGTTGCAGGGTGATGTCCACCGTCTGCCCGGGAGCGACCGAGGCGGGGATGAGCGCGGATTCGGGCCCGCCCATGCGTTCGCCGGAATCGAACATGATGGAGTAGTTCGTCCAGGTGCAGGAGCCGACGTTCTTCAAACGCCAGGTCTTGCTGAAGCCGATGCCTGGAGCGAAGGATGTTCCGTCCGGCACGGTCACGTCGGCGATGAATTGGGCGCGGTCGCAGGCGTTCGGTCCCGGGGTGACGGAAACCGGCGTGCCGGGCGTGATGGCGGTCGGCGGAGGTCCGCCTCCGGCGCGGGCGATGATTGGGTTGACCCACAAGGCGCGGTCGCCGGTCGGCGAGCCGTAGGCGGAGGTAACAAGGATAAAGGTCACATCCTGCCCGGCAAGCCTGCTCAAATCAAGGTTGACGTTATACGTCCAGCCTTCGTATTTTTCGCGGAAGGTCCAGAGGGTGGTTTCGGGTCCCGCGCCGATCTTGTAATAAAGGCTGTACGCCACATAACAATTCGTCGCGCCCTGTTCGCATCCGATGGTCGCCTGGAAGCGGTCGCCGTGTTGGACTTTGAAAGCGGGGTAGGTCGCCTTGACGAAGCCGTTGGTGACATTGTTCGGTCCAAAGAGCAAACCTGCCTGCGCCGAGGTCACGCCGCTTTCGAGTTTGGGCTGGTCCACTTTGAAGGCGAAGCCGTTGGCGTTGTTGTCTGCGGCGGGGAAGGTGAACGAACCGGCTCCGCTCGACCATTGGGCGGATGGGGCGTTGGCGGTGAAGTCGTACCCGGCGGTCGTCCCGGCGTTGACGCGGATCTCGACCCAGAAGGATTTGTTCGCCGTCGAGCCGATGCCAAACGTGGCTCCCTGCGCGGTTTTGAACTTCCAATAACCGAAGTAATGACCGGCGGCGGAGGGCGAGGTCATATCCACCGTGAGGTCAACCGTCTGTCCCGGGTTGACGGTGGTGGGTATGATCAGCGAAGCGGGCGCGCCCATCTTTTCGCCGCTGTCGAAGATCAGCGAAACGTCGCTCCCCCACGCGCACGAGCCGATGTTCTTGATCCGCCAGGTTTTCTTGAAGGCGGTATTCGGCGAAAAGTTCGTGCCGTCGGGAATCGTGACATCCGCGACAAACTGCGCCCAATAACAGGTCGCCGCGCTCGCGGTCGTCGTCCCACCCGGCGCAAGCGAGAACAGAACCGCCAGCAGGAGCAGTGTTGTAACAATTTTCAAAACAGGTTTCATTTCTTCCTCCATCAAGTCAAACGGTGTGTGGACGTTGTAAACAGCCAAAAAGTTCCGTTTTGACTATACGCTCACCTAGTATAACTTTTCTTTAATAATCCTTCAATAATGAATTCAAAACAAAATGATGGTCAATTCTTCCCATTTTTCCTGCCGTATAATCGAGTCATGCCCCGCGTCATCCTGCACCTCGACCTGGACGCCTTCTTCTGCTCGGTGGAGGAGATTCAAAACCCCGCTTTGCGCGGCCAGCCCTTCGCCGTCGGCGGCAAGCCCGATGAGCGCGGCGTGGTCGCCTCCTGTTCCTACGCGGCGCGCGCATTCGGCGTCCGTTCCGCCATGCCCATGTCGCGCGCCCTGCGGCTGTGTCGCAATCTTATCATCGTCCCCGGCAGGCATAAACTCTACCGCGAACACTCCGAAAAGGTCATGGAAAAACTGCGCGGATTAACCCCACTCGTCGAACAGATTTCCATAGACGAAGCCTTCCTCGACCTCTCCGACATTCAAGCGAATAAAACCCGCCTCGCCCTCGACCTTCAGCGGATCATCCAAACCGAGCTGAATCTACCCTCGAGCGTCGGCATCGCGTCCAACAAACTCGTGGCGAAGATTGCGACAGAGGTTGGCAAGAAATCGAGCAAAAAGAAAAACGAGCCGCCGTTTGGATTCACCGTCGTCCCCGCAGGCGACGAAGCGAAATTCCTCGCCCCACTGCCTGCGGATATGCTTTGGGGCGTGGGGCCAAAAACGAACGCGCGTCTTGCCGAACTCGGAATCCACACCATCGGCGACATCGCCGCCTGGCCCCAAAAGGAACTCATCCATCTCTTCGGCGAAAACGGGCGCGAATTGTGGAATCATGCCAATGGCGTGGACAACCGCCCCATCGTCACCGAGTACGAGACGAAATCCGTCAGCCAGGAGACGACCTTCAGCGTGGACATCCGCGACGAGAAGACGTTGCTCAAAACCCTGCGCGAACAAGCGCGCGATGTGGCGCGTCAGTTGGGAGCATTCAAATTCTGTAGAATCAAGCAGCCAACGGCAAGGCATCCCATTGGCGGCTAAGCCAGGCGGCTCGAGCCTTGGCAACCATGGTAGCGCCCTCCTTTGTCCAGCGCGCGCCGGGACGTT
>CAADGT010000116.1 GCA_900696595.1 uncultured Chloroflexota bacterium | reverse complement strand
GGAGCGTTGACTCTCGGCGGCGTGACCGGAACCATCATCTGGGTCAGCCTCGCCCTGCTTTTCGCCCTGATCGTCGGCTTCGTCCTGTTCACCGGCTTCGGGTCGCAGATTCTCGTGGCGTGGCTGGGCGGACGCTGGATCCTCGGCCGCTTCAACCCTGCTTTGGCTGAAAGTAAAATCTGGCCCCTCCTGCTCGGCGTGATCTTCGTCGGCTTGCTGGTCAAACTGCCCTTCGTGGGCTGGCTGATCGGCTTCATCGTCATGTTCTTCGGTCTGGGCGCGCTCTGGCTGTGGGGGCGCGAGCGGATGAAGAAACCAGCGCCCGTCACGGCATCGTAAGGGCGATGGCGCAATCCGTCCCGTCTCATCAATAATCCATCGTATCAAGCGAGGGTCGCCCGGCGCCGGGCGACCCTTTTTCATTTTCAGCGTATCGAAACTCGCATCAGGTATAATCGCGCCATGTTTACCGTTGAGCAGATCGAGGCGAAACTCGAACAAATTCTTTTAAAGGTTGAAAGACCCGGTCGTTATGTGGGCGGCGAATTGAACTCCATCCGCAAGGATTGGGACGCGGCAAAGACTCGCGTGGCGCTTGTCTTCCCCGATATTTACGATATCGGCGTCTCCAATGTCGGTTTGAAGATCCTTTACGACCAGATCAATCAAAGGGAGGATGCGCTTGCCGAACGCGCCTACGCGCCCTGGCTGGATATGGAAGCCCTGATGCGCGAACATGGGATTCCGCTCTACGCGCTCGAATCAAAACGCCCCCTGTCCGGGTTCGACCTCATCGGCTTTACTCTCCCTTACGAGACTCTCTACACCAACGCCATCAACGTCCTGGATTTGGCTGGCATCCCCCTCCGTTCTTCAGATCGGGATGATTCGCATCCCATCGTCATCGCGGGCGGACATTCCGCCGTCAACCCCGAGCCGATGCACGCCTTCATGGACGCATTCATCGTCGGGGAAGGCGAGGAAGTCATTCATGAGATCGTCAATTGGTTGCAGGAAACTCAAAACGCAAAACGCGCGGACAGGTTGCGCGAGCTGGCAAAAATCCCCGGCGTGTATGTCCCCCGCTTCTATGAAACCGCCTACATGGACGATGGGACGATCAAAGCCGTCGAGCCGCTCATCCCGGAAGCGCCGAAGACCATCCGCAAACGCATTGTGGGAAAACTTCCGCCGCCGCCGGTGAAATTCATTGTGCCAAACATTGACGTGGTGCATAACCGCGTCTCGGTCGAGATCATGCGGGGTTGCACGCGCGGGTGTAGATTCTGCCACGCGGGGATGATCACCCGCCCCGTCCGCGAACGAAGCGTGCAAGAGGTGGTGGAAGCGGCCGAAGCGGCCGTCCGCGCCACTGGATTCGAAGAACTGGCCCTGCTGTCGCTTTCCTCGTCCGATTACACTCACATCAAGGATTTGGTGGATGCAATCGGCGAACGCTTCGAGGGCAGGAAACTCACGGTATCGCTTCCGTCGCTTCGCATCGAGTCGGTTTCAATCGAATTGATGGAGAAGTTGAAACAGCATCGCTCCGGCGGGTTCACGCTCGCGCCCGAAGCCGCCAGCGAACGGATGCGGCGCATCATCAATAAATACATTCCCGACGAAGATATCATCAACACCACGCGCGAAATCTACGCGAGGGGCTGGACGACGATCAAACTATATTTCATGATCGGGCACCCCAGCGAGACTCTCGAAGACGTGCAGGCGATAGCGGATTTGAGCAAGCGCGTCATCGCCGAGGGGCGAAAAGTTGCGGGCTGGAAGGTGAAATTAAACGTCGGCGTCAGCACTTTCGTCCCCAAGCCACAGACTCCCTTTCAGTGGGTTTCCTGCGACACGCGCGAGAACATCCTCGAAAAACAAGCCCTGCTCAAACGCGAGTTATTCAAGGACAGGAACATCAAATTGAGTTGGACCAAGCCCGACGACACGCTGGTGGAAGCCTGGCTCTCGCGCGGCGACCGGCGCATGGCGGAGGTGATTCACACCGCCTGGAAGAACGGCGCAAAGTTCGACGCCTGGGAGGAGGGGCGAAAATTCGAGACCTGGATCGCGGCATTCAAAGAACACGGTCTCGACCCCGCCTTTTACACCCACCGCCAGCGCCGCACGGATGAAATATTTCCGTGGGAACACATCACCGCCGCTGTGCGCAAAAATTATCTCTTTCAGGATTTCCGCATGTCGCTGGAGGGACAGATCCGCGTGGACTGCCGCCTGAACTGCTACGCTTGCGGCATCCTGCCGACTTTTGCCAACCTGCGCCGCGAGAATCCCGGAGAGGGTTGGAAGTGTCCCGATGTTAAATCTCCCACGCGAAAAATGGAGATGGAACTGCCGCTGGTCGGCGATTAGCAATCTTTACCGCAGAGTATCCATGAAAGGGTTTCACCCCGAAGCGCCTGCCCTGAGCCTGTCGAAGGGATGAAAAACGCAGGTCACGTTTGTAACGTGACTGTCCGCGATACGCGAGCGTCATGACCTACGAATCCTTTTTTCATATCAGGACGCGGAGATCACAGAGGAGACAATTTTTATCTCAGTGAACTCTGTGGTCTTTGTGGTTAATGCTTCTTATGAACAAGACACAGATTCTTGAACGTCTGCAAAACGAACGCGACCAGTTTGAGTTGTTGCTCAACCAGGTGGGATTCGCGCGCCGCCTGACCCTGCGCGGCGTCTCCGGCGGGCTGACCGTCAAAGACTTGCTGGCGGAGGTCCTTTCGCGCGAGCAGTTCATCGCAGACCGCTTGAGCGAAATCCATCACGGGGAATCGTACGCGCCATCCGCTTCGTTCTCGGCTCTCGAAAATTTCCATAAAGAGTTCGGTTATCCCGATTACGAATCTCCGCTGATCGAGAAGAACAAGCGCGACCTAACCGTCCTTGGCGCATACAAGAATATCGCCTTCGACGAGATCGTCTCGCAGGAGATTGCCGTGTATGGGAATATCGTCGAATTGATCGAAACGCTCAGCCCGCTTCAATTCTCCGACCACGACCTGTCTCATCGCATCCCTGAGCATACCTATCGCCCATACCGGCACATGCAGACTTTGATCCACCGCTGGCTGGAGCAGATCGCCTCCGAGCCGAAGCCATGAGAGTCCGCATCACATTTGCCAAACAGGGCGCATTGCGATATGTCGGCCACCTCGACCTGCACCGCCTGTGGGAACGCGCCATGCGCCGCGCCAACCTGCCCCTCGCCTACTCGCAGGGATTCCATCCCCAGCCGAAGATCAGCCTCGCCGCCGCCCTGCCGCTGGGTTTTTCCTCCCGCGCCGAAGTCATGGATGTGCGGCTGAATGAAGATATTCAACCCGGCGAGATCTCGGCAAGGTTGAAGGACAATCTTCCGCCCGACATTCAGATCGTCGAGGTGAAAGCGGTGGAGGAAAACCTGCCCGCCTTGCAGACGCAAACGCTTTCGGCGTCGTACGATGTCCATTTGACGGAACCCGTTCCCGGGTCCGAGTTGAAGCGGGGGGTCGAGGCGTTGATGAATTCCGAGGCGCTCATCCGCGAACGGCGCAGCAAGACCTATGACCTGCGTCCGCTGATCGAGATGATAAGCGTGATCGCGCAAGCGGACGGGACGGCATGGCTGAAGATGACTCTCGCCGCGCGCGAAGGGGCGACCGGCAGACCCGAAGAAGTATTATCGGCGCTGGGGATCGAACCGGAAACGGCGCGGGTGGAACGAACGCGGTTGATTTTCAAGTAGGTCGGATTGACAATCCGACCTACCCGCCGGATTGACAATCCAACTTACTTCATTACAATTAGGTTTGTCGTTTCAAATCCCAATTTCACGGAGGAGTATTATGGCTGTTCTTGCTGCAATTCCCATGGCGTTTATCCCCGCATTTTTCTTCTCATGGTTTTTGTACTGGCTCGACCGCTACGAAAAAGAGCCGCGCTGGCTGTTGCTGGCCACGTTTTTTTGGGGCGGGTTCGTCGCCATCATCGGGACGTTGATCATCGCAACGGTCTTCGAGATCGGTTTCAGCCTCGTGTTGAATGACGCCGTTTTGGAAGACATCGCCGGCGGTTCGATCACTGCGCCGCTGGTGGAGGAATTCATGAAGGGATTGGCGGTGATGATCGTCTTTTTCCTGTTCCGCAAGGAATTCGACTCGATCCTGGACGGCATCATCTACGGCGGCATCGCCGGGCTGGGGTTTGCCGCCACAGAAAACGTTTTCTATTTTCTGGGCCAGTACAGCGAAGCCGGTTGGGGCGGTATGTTCACGAATTTTGCCCTGCGCGTGGGCGTATTCGCCTGGGGGCATCCCTTCTACACGGCGTTCACCGGGCTGGGATTTGCCGTAGCGCGCACAAACCGGAATATCCTGGTCAAGTTTGTCGCTCCGCTTATCGGCTATTTTCTTGCCGTCCTCGCTCACTCCTTCCATAACACTTCGCTGGTGTTCGTTTCGGGTCTCGGCAGTCTGGCTCTGGTCATCCTGCTCGAATGGGCGGGCTGGCTGATCTTCCTCGGCTTCATCATCTGGCTCATCCGCCACGAGCAGGGGTTGTTGAAGAAGCACCTGCGCGAGGAAGTGGGCAGCGGCTTGATCTCGGAAGCGCAATATAAAACAGCCGTCTCGTTCTTCCAGTTCGGGGCGCGCATGGCGGCGTTGAGCGGCGGGTCGTATAAAGCCACCAGTCATTTCTATCAGTATCTCGGCGAGCTGGCTCACAAGAAGGAACAACTCGAAAAGTTTGGCGACGAGAAGGGCAATGCGGCGATCATCCAGAAACACCGGCAGAGCATCGCCGCGCTTGCGCCGCAGGCGAAGACGTAAGTTACCGTCCCGCTCCTGCCGGGTTTAAAAAACCCGGCAGGAGCGGGAGACAATGGTAAAATCCGGCTCGTCCCGCCCCCGTAGCTCAGTGGACAGAGTGTCGGCCTCCGGAGCCGAAGAGCGCAGTTCGAGTCTGCGCGGGGGCGCCACAAGGCGCCGCTCACCCCGAACGATTTCGCGGGTGAGTTTTTTTTGGATACAATTCCGGTTCGATGAAGAACACGGCTCTGATTTGGATAGCCCTGATAGTTTTACTTTCCGGCTGCGACGCAAGCCCTTCCACGCCGGATGTTGTGTTGCCGCTTTTCGTCACCGCCACCTTGCCGCCGAGCGCCGCTCCCCCATCCACGCGCACGGCATCGCCGCCGACCGCCGCGCCGACGATTGACCCGATTCCCGGCACGACAACCAGCGAGGTCAATGTGCGAGTCGAGCCGTCCACGGCAAGTCAATCGTTGGGAACGATTCCTCCGTTTTCGACGGTGCAAGTCGCCGGAAAAGAATCGTTCGGCTATTGGCTTCGCATCGTCTTCGACGACGGAAACGGCTGGGTTCGCGCGGATTATGTGCAGGTTTCGGGGGAGGTTCCGCTTGTGGATGCAGGCGCAGGCTCCGGGTCCGGGGCGAGAGGCGCGATCTTGAGGGGAGTCAACGTGCGAAGTGGACCGGGCGGGGATTTCGATTCGCTCGGGTTGTTGAATCAACGCGATATTGTTTTCATCATGGGGAAGAATTCTTCGGGCGGATGGTTTCACATCTCGTATCCCCCTGCGCCGGAAGGGGCGGGCTGGGTCAGCGCAGATTTTGTGGAAATCGCAAACGCCGTGGCGATTCCGATCTTCGGCGACGGGACGCCGCTCGCGGAGACTTCTGAGTCTGCGCCTGAGAAAATCGCCGCGCCGGCGGACGGGGATACGGCGGATGCGCCGCTTGCGAACTTCGCGCTCTCACCCGCGTCGGCGCGGGCGATTCAATTCGACGGAGAAATTTCGGCGCCGGACGACTTGGAAGACTGGCTGGCGTTTTCGTCATCGCAATCGGAAATTGCGATCCAATTCTTGTGCAAGACGGGGGCGGCTCAAGTAGAATTGACCCTGTCGGGACTCCCACCCATCGGTTGCGGGGAGGCGCAATCGGCGCGGGTCGAGCCGGGCGTCGTTCAACTGCTTAAGATTACGCCGGCGTCAACAGGGGATTGGGTTCGCGCTCAATTCGAAATCAGAATTGCAATTTCGAATTGAGCGGAACGAAGCATATCTGATATAGAAACGATCGAATCCAGGATAAACCGAATCATGCAATCAGAATCCAAAACTGTAAACCTTCGCGCCGCGCTTCTCGTCGGAACGGCGATCTTCCTTCTGACGCTCGAATCGCTGGGGTTGTTCGCCGATGTCACAACGCCCATCGAGCGGCTGGAATATTCCATCCGGGACGTTTTTATGCGCCTGCGCGGCGTGGAAGAGCCTACGGGCGAGATCGTCATCGTCGCCATTGACGACCAGTCTTTCAATTGGACGGGTTTGCAGTGGCCCTGGCCCCGCTCATATCTCGCGGAAATCGCCGGGCAGATCAATAAAGGCGGCGGCAGGGTGATCGGGGTGGATATTTTTCTGTTTGAGCCGGATGAAAGCCAGCCAGAGAACGACTCGCTGTTCGCCGAGGCGCTTGGGGATGCGCCAGCGGCGGCGACCGTGATGCAAATTCTGCGCGATTCGGACAGTGGTTTTGTGACCGAGTCGCGGCTTTTACCCCTGCCCATCTATCAGGATGCGCTGGACGGCTTCGGCATCACCGGCATTCGCCGCGACGACGACGCAGTTGTGCGCAGCGTCTCCGCCTTCAATACGTTTCAAGGGGAGGTTTATCCGCATTGGGCGTTTGAGATCGCGCGTCTGTACCTGAATGTGGAGGGACCCGCCTTCACGGATGCGGGCGTTCGGTTCAACGGGCGGAGTATTGCCCTGCAATCGGGCGCGCTGCCGATTTCCTTTTTGGGACCCGCCGGAAGCTACCCAACCTTTTCCGCTTCGGACGTTCATGACGGCATCGCGCTCGAACAGGACCCGGACGCCTTCCGCGACAAGATCGTATTGATCGGCGCGACTTCAATCACTTTGCAGGATATTTACCCGACGCCGTTCTCGGCGCGGAATCCCACGCCGGGCGTGGAGATCGTGGCAAACGCGGTGGACACCATCCTCAACGGAAAATACATCACTCATGCCCCGCCCTGGGCTTCACTGCTTGCGATTCTGGGCGCGGCGTTGCTGGCGTATTTGATTACGCTCTCCAAGCGTCCGTCCCTGACGATCTCGTTGATGGTCGTGGGCGCGCTGGCATATTGGGGGGCGGCGCTCGCGCTCTTCGTCGGGCAGAGGTATGTTCTGCCAGTCGCCGCGCCGGAGGGGATGCTCTTTCTCGGCGTTGTTTTACCCACGCTGGAACAAGCCGTTTCGCAGGAGCGCGAGAAGCGGCGGGTGCGAAACCTGTTCAGCCGCTTCATCTCGCCGCAGATGGTGGATCAGATGATGAGGACGCGGGATATCAATTCGCTCAACAAGCGCGCCGACCTGACGATCATTTTTTCGGATATTCGCGGATTCACGACGCTTTCAGAGAAGTTGCCCCCGGAGGATGTGGTCTCGCTGCTCAACCCGTATTTGGAGGCGATGTCGCAGGTGATCTATAAGCACGGCGGCACGGTGGATAAATACGAGGGCGATGCGATCATCGCCTTCTTTGGCGAGCCGGTTCCGTACAAGGATCACGCGGCGCGCGCCGTCCGCGCCTCGTTGGATATGCGGAAGGCGCTGGCAAACTTGCGCGATCAATGGGCGAAGGAGGGGCGTCCAAGTCAGATCGAAATGGGCGTGGGCGTCAATTCCGGCGAAGTCTTCGTGGGTTTGCTCGGTTCGGAACAGCGCATCAATTACACGGTAATCGGCGACAACGCCAACCTGGCAGCCCGCCTGCAAGATTTGACGAAGACTTACGCCTGGCCCATCCTCGTCAGCGAAAGCACATATCAGCAGATCAAGGATGAGTTCGACGCGGAATTGGCGGACGCGGTGACGGTCAAGGGTAAGACGAAGGCGGTGAATGTGTACAAAGTCATCGGTCGCAAGGGCGCGCCGGAGAGCGAGAAACTCCAGGCGTGGACAGGGAGTCAAGTCAAGCCGACTCACGAGGGGTAAGCGGGAACGACTTTTGCAATTCCGTTTGTGAAGCGTTTGTACCGAATTGTACAAAATTATTTTTTTTGGTATAGTTGCGGCATGTCAAATTCGGCGAGGGCTTTATGAACGCAAGGAAGATACCGGACATCATCATCGGGCGGTTGCCTGTGTACCTGCGAGCGTTGCAACGCATGTCGGACCTGGGCTTGAAGACCACGTCGTCGCAGGAACTGGGCGAGCAGGTGGGGATTTCGGCGGCGCAGATCCGCAAGGATGTTTCGCAGTTCGGGGAGTTCGGCAAGCAAGGCACGGGTTATTCCATCGAATATCTGATCGAAAAATTGCGCGAGATACTCAAGGTTAATCGTATTTGGGATGTAGTGGTGGTGGGGGCGGGGGACATGGGTCACGCGCTCGCCAATTATCAGGCGTTTCATAACCGCGGTTTTCGGGTTGTGGCGATCTTCGATAACGATAAGTCGAAGGTGGGCGCGCCGATCGGGAAGTTCAGCGTGGAGGACGCGGAGAACTTGGCGGAGCGTATCAGGGAACTTGGGGTAAAGATTGTGATGTTGACGGTCCCCGCCTCGGCCGCGCAATCGGTGGCGGATCTGGCAATTCAAGCCGGGGTGAAAGCCATTCTCAATTACGCGCCTGTCAGCTTGAACGTTCCGGGGAACGTCAAGGTGCAGTATATTGATCCGTCGGCGCATTTGCAGAGGATGACGTATTATCTGTAAGGGTGAAGGGCGGAAGGTGGGGGAAGAAGGTTTGGCGGTTTCTCTACCGTATATGGTACGCTCGCGTCGCCGAGGACAGCGCAGGAGGAATTTGTGACTTTGTCCTTGTTTATACGGGGAGAGTTGATGGTTATTCTTGGTCGAGGGGGCTTTTAACAGCCAAGCCGCCTCTGTTCAATACATGGGTGTAGATCATGGTGGTTTTGACGTCTTTGTGTCCGAGGAGTTCTTGAACCGTGCGGATGTCGTATCCGCTTTGGAGGAGGTGTGTGGCGAAGGAGTGGCGGAAGGTGTGGGGGGTGACTCGTTTTTCGAGTTGGGCGATTTTTGCGGCGCTGCGAATTTCGCGCTGTAGGGCGGTTTCGTGGATGTGGTGCCGGCGGGCGATTCCGGTGGCGGGGTCGGCGTAGAGGGCAGAGGCTGGGAAGAGGTATTGCCAGAGCCAGTCTTTGGCGGCGGAGGGGTATTTTTTTTCCAATGCGCCGGGGAGGTAGGCGGTCCCCAGTCCTTTGGCGAGGTCTTTTTTGTGGAGGAGTTGGACGCGTTCGATGTGTTGTCGGAGGGGGGCGATCATGCTGTCGGGCAGCATGGTGACTCGGTCGTCGCCTCCTTTTCCGTCGTAGACAAGGATGCGGTGGTTGTCGAAGTCTATGTCTTTGATGCGCAGGCGGAGGCATTCCATGAGGCGGAGTCCGGCTCCGTACATGATTTGAGCCATGAGTTTGTAGGGCGGTTTCATGGCGGCGATGACGGCGCGGGCTTCTTCTTTGGAGAGGACGACGGGGACGCGTTTGCCTTTTTTGGGGCGGGTGAAGTCTAGGAGGGATTGGTCGAGTTGGAGGTTGAGGACGTTGCGGTAGAGGAAGAGGATGGCGCTGATGGCCTGGTTTTGGGTGGAGGCGGAGGCCTGGCGTTCGACGACGAGGTGGGTGATGAATTGGCGGATTTGTTCGGCGCCCATTTCTTTGGGGTGGCGTTTGTTGTGGTAGAGGATGTATTCGCGAACCCATTTGAGGTAGGTTTTTTCGGTGCGCGGGGAGTATTGTTTGAGGCGGATGTGGTCGCGGTAGTGGTCGAGGAGTTTTTTGGGTTGGGCGGGTGTGGGTTGCACGGGGTTTGTCCTTGTAGCGTTCGAAGTCTGTTGGCTTGTGCTGGGATTCGGCGGGCTAACGCTTCGATAGGGTCTCGGTATGTTCGACTATCCGCTTGGCGCAGGCGCCTTGTTTTAGAGGGCGTTTCGTAAATCCTTTTTGGGGCGCGGATTAGGGCGGGGTTGACTGAAAAACAAATGAAAAATCCGTATTTGCCAATCCTTGTCCCGTCCCGCCACCCCATGCCGCGCCTGACGGTGAACCGTCAGGCTACTCATACAAAATCCGCTGAAGCGGGTTAGCCGATTTTCAATCGGCTTTGTGATAATGACGCCGATGTCGCCATCCGGGGATGCGATGAAGGGCGATCCTTCGTTGCGTTCCAGGGTTCCATAAGAGCCGGACGGGCCGCCCCTACGCAATGCCAGGCAAAATTATGCAAGGTGGGTTAACAACTAAACCTGGCAATCTTTGCCTGACGCCGCTCCCTCCCCTCCCATCCCCGCCTGACGGTGAACCGTCAGGCTACTCATACAAAATCCGCTGAAGCGGATTTTCAATCGGCTTTGTAAAAATAGCGCGGACATCCCCGTCCTGAGATGCGATAAATGTCTGTGCGGGCATGGTTGGAATTCAACATCGTTTGCTGGATTAATTTGTTAATGCTCAAGAGCGGATTTGAAAAGTCCTAGATATGAAGATCCATCTGTCAATTTTTGGCGCGTCTTTTGCCCTCGTTGGCGGCATTTTCGGGGAGGGCGGGTGTATAATTGGGTTGCAGGATTTGTGGTATTTAATGGATTATACAGCAAAACGTCCGCATAAATCCCGTCACAGCAGTTTATAATGACGGGCGGTTTATACGGCGATCTGTATAAACTATAGTT
>CAADGT010000115.1 GCA_900696595.1 uncultured Chloroflexota bacterium | reverse complement strand
TGTCAGCGCCTCCGCTCAAGCCGCCGTCCTGTGCGAAGCCCCCTGTGGGCGGCGGCGGTTTACGAGGGAAATCCCGCGCCGGGGACGGCGCTGGGAGCAGGTTACCTGCCATGTTTTGCATGCACACAATTTCCCCCGGCGGCCCGATTCCTGTGGTAAACTCCCGTCCGCTGTAGGTACGCGACATAAACATCCGTGCCTTTCCGTTGCCGGCGGGTCCACGACCCGAACGGGAACAAACCCATGGAAAGGAGGTTTTCCCACATGCGTAGTTATGAACTGATGTGCATCATCCAGCCCGACCTGGACGAAGCCGCCACAAACGGCATTCTCGAAAAGGTCAAAGGCTGGATCGTCGAGTCCGGCGGAAGCGTGGACAAGGCAGAGGTTTGGGGCCGCCGCCGTATGGCGTACTCCATCAACAAGCACCGCGAAGGTCAATACGTTCTCTTGAACGTCACCCTCAAGCCGACCGCCGTATCTGAACTCGAACGCAATTTGCGCTACCAAGAGTCGATCATGCGGCACATGCTGTCCACGGTCGGCTAATCGAATTCACCCGGTCATTTATACAGGAGCGTCGTCATGAGCCGAGGCCTTAACAAGATACAGATCATCGGTCACCTGGGCAAGGACCCCGAAATGCGCTACACCCCCAGCGGAAAGCCCGTCACCACCTTCACAATGGCGGTCAGCCGCGCCTGGAACAGCGCGGACGGCGAGCGCCACACCGAAACCGAATGGTTCAACGTTGTGGCGTGGGGCACGCTGGCTGAGATCTGCAAACAGTATCTCGTCAAAGGACAGCAAGTCTACGTGGAAGGGCGCCTGCAAACCCGCCGCTGGGAGGACAAAGAAGGCGTAAAGCACAGCAGCGTGGAGGTCGTCGCCAACGAAATGATGATGCTCGGAGACCGGCGCGAATCCGCCAACCAGACGGAGAGCGCCCCCGCCGAACCCGTCAACGGCGCGGCGGAAGAAGACTTTCCGTTTTAAAACATTCAAACACAAAGGTCTCAAAGGTCGTCGAGGCTTCTGAAACACGCAAGCCAAATCCCCTTTGCGCCCGTTGTGTCCTTCGTGTTTAGGCTTTCCCCTGCGATGGGAAGAGAAGACAATCTGGAGTAAAAAAAATGAGCGACGAACGACCCGAACGATCCGGTTCAGGCGGCGAAGGCGGAGGCGAACGCGGCGACCGCAAATTCTTTGCCAAGCCCAAGTTCTGCCAATTCTGCGCCGACAAAACCCTGACCATTGACTATAAAAAAGCGGACCTTCTCCGCAAATATGTGACGGAAGAGGGCAACATGCGCCCGCGCCGACAGACCGGCGCCTGCGCCAAACACCAGCGCCTTGTCGCGGCGGCGGTGAAACAGGCGCGCCATGTCGCGCTCCTGCCCTTCGCCAATCGCGGCGTGGACTAGGCATCCACCGCGCGCCACGCGGGGCATGGGCAGAGAGTCCATGCCCTGAATTTTTACCGGCTTCTTGAGTTTTGGCGGGGTAAAACCTTTTTAGAACGCGGATGAACGGATTACGCGGATCCTTCTTTGATCTCTCCGCGCAATCCGTCATTCCGTAAAACCCGCGTACCGCAACCCCACTAGACCCAAAAGAACCTTTTTATCAAAAACCTGACGGGTTAAAAAAACCTTTCAGGTCCATTAAGGAATTTCCATGAGCAACGAATCGGGCAAAAAACCCGCATTGCACAAAAAACATATCGCCCGCCTCGAACGGGAGCGGAAACAGACCCGCCTCATCCTCTACGCCTTTTTCGGCGTCCTCGCCGCGGTCGCCCTGCTCCTCTTCTACGGCTGGCTCGACGCCAACGTCCTGCAACTCAACCGCCCCGTGGCAATCGTCGGCAACGTCAAAATCCTGGCAAAAGACTTCGAGCCGCGCGTGCGCCTGCGCCGCCAGCAATTGATTGACGACTACTCCCAATATCTGCAATACCAGCAATTCTTCGGCATGGACGTAAGCGCCCAACTGCAAAGCATCGAAACCCAGCTTAACGCGCCCGAACTCGTCGGGCAGAGCGTGCTGGACGCGATGATAGACGAACAACTCATCCGGCTCGAGGCGGAAAAACGCGGCATCGTCGTCAGCGAAGAAGAACTCAATGAGCGGATCGAAGCGGAGTTCGATTTTTATCCCAACGGCAGCCCCACCCCTTCCCTGACTCCCACCGTCATGGTTCTGCCTACCGAACCGGATCTATCGGAATTCATCACCCCCACCCCCAATGTGACCGCCACGCCTCCCGCCACGCCGACGATTGAATCCACACCCTCAGCCCCTCCCCAGCCGACAGTTGAAGGCGCCACCGCCGAACCGACTGCGACGCTCGAACCGACCGCCACAGCCACGGCGACACTCGCGCCGACTGCCACGCCCACAACGGGACCGACCTCCACGCCCCTGCCCACCGCCACCCCGTTCACGCGCGAAGGCTTCGAAAATGTATTGAAGGATGTGAACGAGAACCTCGCCAAACACGGCATTGACGAAACCTACGTCCGGTCCTTCTTCGAAAATTTGATCCTGCGCGAAAGGCTCGAAGAGATCCTCTCCGCCGACATTCCGACCCACGAAACGCAGATCCGCGCGCGCCACATCCTCGTCGCGGATCAGGCCACGGCGTTGAACCTCATCGAAAAACTCAAAAACGGCGCGGACTTCGCCGAACTCGCCCGCGAATTCTCCACCGACACCGGCTCCGGCGCGCAGGGCGGCGACCTCGGCTGGTTCGGCAAGAATCAGATGGTGCCCGAATTCGAAACCGCCGCATATGCGCTCGAAAACCCCGGCGACTTCACGCTCGAACCCGCGCAATCGGAGTTCGGATTTCACATCATTCAATTGATGGCGAAACGAGACATGCCGCTGACCGCGGATCAGTTGAAACAAGCCAAAGACGCCGCCCTCAAGGAATGGCTGACTGCCGCCCGCGAAGAATACGGCGTGGAAACCTTTGACTTCTGGAAACAGCGCGTCCCCGACGAACCAAACTTCGTCACCGCCGCCACCGAATCCGCCCAGGCGCAACAGACCGCGCAGGCTGAAAATGTTTCCACTCTCGAAGCGGAGAATAAAACGCCGCCGCCATAGGCGAGCAAACAGCGACGAGTTACAAGTTACAAAAGCCCGCCCCGGAAAACCCGGGACGGGCTTTTGTCTTCGCGCATCCACGCGCCTGGCGCGTCCGGGTCTTTCAAAGCGGACGACGGGATTTTCTCCATTATAGGGATTCTATTTTGCCTTGTATTCCGCTTGATTCTCGAACACAGCGGCATTACGCTGTTGACCAGCCGATTCGTCAAGGTCGTCCATGCGCGCGGACTGTGGGTGGACGCGTTGACGAAATCATCACTGATCGGATGTATTGCTGGATGCACCGGGGAGATGGCGCGCACGCAAAGGTTGTCCGCGGCATACGCTCAAGCCGCCGTCCTGTGCGAAGCCCCCTGTGGGCGGCGGCGTGTTACGAGGGAATCCTGCGCCGGGGACGGCGCACGGAGCAACCTGCCTGACATGTTTTGCGCGCACACGGGAGATGAATGCGACCCGCTCGCGGACAGCCGCTCCGCGAGGAGGGGGGATGCAGGGTTAGAAATATTCGCGAATAATCCGGAATTTTTTGAAATCAACCCGCCGCAATGGACGAGGAACTATCAATCTCTGTATTTTCTGAAATTCCTCACAAGCTCGTCAAATGATTTTGGCGCGTACTTTTCAAAATCTTCTTCATCTACAAAAACGTAATCGAAGCGGATATTATTTTGCGCGGCGTTTATATCTTCACACCATTTTCTCAGGCGTTCCATCTTGAGCGGAACGTCCAAATCCTCCAGCCCTTTGGTTTCGACAATCCAAATTT
>CAADGT010000114.1 GCA_900696595.1 uncultured Chloroflexota bacterium | reverse complement strand
TAGAGATTAGAGATTAGAGATTAGAGAATAGAGATTAGAGATTAGAGAATAGAGAATAGAGATTAGAGATTAGAGATTAGAGATTAGAGAATAGAGATTAGAGATTAGAGATTAGAGATTAGAGATTGGTTTGAGAGGGGACGACTACTCTCTACTCATCTACTCTCTAGTCATCTACTCTCTACTCATCTACTCTCTAGTCATCTACTCTCCACTCATCTTCCTTACGCAACTCCAAACAACCGCGCCAGAATCGCCTTTTGCGCGTGCAGGCGGTTGTGCGCCTGCGGGAAGATGACCGATTGCGGCCCGTCCGCCACGTCGTCGGTCAATTCGTGGTTGCGATGCGCGGGCAGGCAGTGCATCACGATTGCGTCCCTGTCCGCTTCGCTCATCAATTTGGCGTTAACCTGATACGGCGGAAAGATTTTTTCTCGAATGGCAGTCTCCTCCTCCTGTCCCATGCTCGTCCATGTATCGGTATAAACGACATGCGCGCCTTTTACCGCCTCATGCGGGTCGCGCACAAAGGTCAATTTACTGCCCGTTTTCTTTGCGATCTCCCGCGCAATTTCAACCGCTTTGGGATTCATATCGTAGCCTTCGGGGCTTCCAACGGTCATGTTCCAGCCCAGCAAGGCGGAGACATGCATGAGCGAAACCGTTACATTATTGGCGTCGCCGACATAACTGACATTCAGTCCCTTCGATTTCGCGCCGAATTTTTCGACGATCGTCAGCGCGTCCGCCAAGCCCTGGCAGGGATGGTTGTAATCGCTCAAGCCGTTGATGACGGGAATATCCGCCCACTTCGCCAGTTCTACGACATGCGCGTGATCGAACGTGCGCGCCATCAACGCCTGCACATAACCGGATAGCACGCGCGCCACATCCGCGATAGATTCGCGTTTGCCCAGCCCGATCTCGTTTGGGGAGAGGTAAAGCGCGTCGCCGCCGCAATGCCGCATCGCCATATCAAACGACACGCGCGTGCGCAGGCTCGGCTTCTGGAAGATCATCCCCAAAACTTTGCCAGCGAAGATCGGTTGATTGCCTTTCTCAAAGTATTCCTGCTTTAGTTTCGCCGCCAGGTCGAGCAGGTCTCGAATTTCCTCCGATGAAAAATCGGAGATCGCAATGAAATCTTTCATCTATTCTCCTTCGATTATGTAACGCAAGCCTATAGGCTTGCGTTACAAGTATATCGTCATTGAGCGCTTTTGCCATGTCTCAAGCATCATGCAAAAAGCATGACATATTACCCCGCGCGAACCTTCCTCCAGTAGCGCATCAACCCGTCCGCGCTCATGCCGACCGGGTTCGAGAGCGAATAGGCGCGGACAACCTCCATGCTCAGGTTTTTCTCGCGGCTTTCCTCCTCCATATACGCCGTGAATTCCGCGCGCAATTCCTCGATGGACGGCTCGCGCGCCATGACCTGCTCCAGCCAGCGCTCCATCGAAGCCAGCGTATCGTCCAGCGAATTCAAATGCCAGTTCACATCGTCGTAGATTCCAAAATGAGTCGGCGCGATGCGTTTGAACTTCATCGCCCTCAGGCGCGCCAGGGACTCGCGCCATTTTCCAAAATGCAGTTCGGGCGGCGGCATGGGCGCGCGCAAATATTGAAAGCCGGGAATCCTCACCCCGCCCACGTCGCCGCTGAAACAAACGTCTTCGAAGATGTAGGAATAATGATGATCGGCATGGCCGGGCGTATCAACCGGAAGGAAGCGCAGTCTGCCGATGACGATCTCCTCCGCTTCTTTCGGGACTTTGAGTTGATTCTGCGCTACGGGCAGGAACTCCCCCCAGAGTTGGTTCATCCTATCTCCGTAAATGCGCGTCGCGCTGGCGATGAGTTTTTCGGGGTTGAGCAAATGCGGCGCGCCGATGGGGTGAACGTAAATTTCCGCGCCTTGTTGCGAGAGCCACCCCGCCGCGCCCGCGTGGTCGAGGTGAATGTGCGTCAGCAGGACGTGAGTCACGTCCCGGGTGGATAAGGCTTGGTCCGCCAGACCCGCTTCGAGCGCGGAAAGAGTCGAGCCGGGTCCGCCTTCGATCAAAACAACAGCGTCCCCATCCCGAATCAAATAGGATGCGATCGCCTGGGTCTTGCCCTGAAAGTTCAGGTCAATGGGGACGATGTTGGCGTCTGCCATGCGCGAGAATCCTGAGGTTTGAAATTTGTGGGAATTGCGGAGAGGGCTTGCGAGAGGTCGTCGCCGCACGAAACCGGGATGACCGGCGCGCGCCGCTCGCGCAATGAGGCGAGCAGGTCGGCGCTGCTCGATGGACCGCCGAAGGTTTTCGCGTCGAGCAGGACGATGACCGGCGAAAGAAAACGACGGATCAATTCGTCCACCGCCAGCAATAATTCGGGGCGGGTTGTGGATGTGATCAGGATGACGCTCGAGCCTTGCGGCAATAACGCGGCTTGCGTGGCGACGAGTCCCGCGAGCGAGAGGTCGCCGTCGGCTTTGACGAAGGCGAGCGTTTCGAGAATCTTCGCCTCCTGCCGTTCGCTGCGTTCCGCCGGGAGGATGTTGAGGACCTGCCCGGCGCTTGCATACCCAACCGCGCGCCCCTGCCGGATGTAGTAATGCGCGAGCGAAGCCGCGGCGCTGACGCAATATTCGAGCGTGGAGGGCGGCAGTTCGATCTTCGGTCTTTTTACCAGGAACACGCCATCGAAGGGAATCTCCATCTCTTTATATTCCTTTTGGTGATGCGCAAATCGGTGGGAATCGAGATAGAGCCACACTTCGGACTGCGGGTCCTGCTCGAACTCCTTGACCATCAGCCTGCCGCGCCTTGCGCTGGTGTGCCAGTGGATGCGCTTCATCGCGTCGCCGTGGACGTATTCGCGCACGCCCGCCGCATGAGGCGTGATATCCGCCGATTTTCTGCGGATGACGGGTCCGCCCGTCAACATGCCCTGCGGGGACGGAAAGGAATGAATTTGGTGAATCATGGGAAAGACGACCAGTGTGTCTTTGGATTCGAACTGCCTGCCAGCCGTGAACAGACCGAACGGGTCGCCCGCCGTCACCCGCGTGGGGCCGAGTTGAAAACTTCCGCGCCGGGTGAGCCAGGTGCGCGCCGTGTAACTGCGAAAGCGTTTTCCCGGCACGAGCGTGAACAATCGCGAGCCCGCGGCAAACGGTATGGCGGAAAGGTTGAGCGCTTCGATCCACGGCGCCAGAAGCCTGCCGCGGTTGGCGATCTTATAGTTCTCCTCCAGCACATCCCCCACATTGGCGCGCAACACACGCGAACTGCGTTCGACGGCAAGCCCGCGCGCCACCCATTGCGTCCAGCCCCACGCCAGCGCGGCGATCAAAATACTGGCGTAAAGGAAGCGGGTGTAAAGCGCCGCGCCGTTAACCAGCGCGCCAGCCGCGCCGACGAGGAAGAGTATGGCGAGGAGGATGCGCCCGGCTTTCATCAATGATCCTTTGCCGCCGCCTCGTAGCTGCCCCCCGGTACGGGCGCGGCGATCAAAATCTCCTGTACGATGCGGTCGGAGCTCAGGTCTCGCAACCGCGCCGCCGCGCTGACGATGATGCGATGCCCCAGCACTGCCACAGCAAGAGCCTTGACGTCGTCAGGCAGGATGTGGTCGCGCCCATGCAACGCCGCCCTTGCCTGCGCGGCGCGCGAGAGGAAAAGACTCCCACGCGGGCTTGCGCCGAGATAGACCTCCTGGCTTTGGCGCGTGCGCGTGCTGAGATCAACGATATAGCGTTTGACCGCGTTGGATATATACACGCGGCGGATGGCTTCGCTCATCCTCATCACGTCCGCGCCGTTCGCAACCGGGGTCAACGCCTCGAGCGGATGCTGGAGTTGCTGGTCTTCCATGACGCGGATTTCGTCGTTGATGCTTGGGTAGCCAAGCCGCATCCTAAGCAGGAAGCGGTCCAACTGCGCTTCGGGAAGCGGGAATGTCCCTTCATATTCGATGGGGTTTTGGGTGGCAAGCACGATGTAGGGCTTGGGCATGGCGTGGGTCACGCCGTCCACGGTCACCTGGCGCTCCTCCATGGCTTCGAGCAAAGCCGCCTGTGTTTTCGGCGTGGCGCGGTTGATCTCGTCCGCAAGGATGACCTGTCCGATGATCGGACCCGGGCGGAACTCGAATTCATTCTTTTGCTGATTGAAGATCGAAACGCCGGTCACGTCGCTGGGCAGCATGTCGGGCGTGAACTGGATGCGATTGAAGACGCAGTCCAACGACCTTGCAAGGCTTCGCGCCAGCACGGTCTTGCCCACTCCCGGCACATCTTCGATCAGGATGTGACCCTGGCACAACAATCCAATGACGGCCAGTTCAAGCGCTTGCCGCTTGCCAACGATCACCTTTTCCAGACTGCCGATGATCCGCTCGCCGAACTCTTTTACATCCTCCATAATTTGACAGTTCCTTTCGGGAAAGATGCGCGCATTCTAACATGCGGGATGGGTTGGGGCAATAAAATGCTTTGGAACACGGGCTGTCTTCTCATGGTTTTTTTTCGTAGACCGCAATATCCTGCGCGTAATAAACCCGGGCGTAGCCGGGATTCATTTGAAAGGAGCGCCCAAGTTTCCCTTTGGCGCGGTTCGCCGCGAGGACGGCGTAATCATACGGCAGGTCGTTTTCCCGCGACCAGCGCTCGACGCAGTCTACGGAATCGCACCTCTGTAATTCCGAGAGAAGGGAATAACGCCGAAAAAAGCCGTCCGCAAGCGTCCATTCATAACCTTGAATGGTGGATTGGCTGTGGCGTTGCGTAAGAGCGGGAAACCACTCTGCGAACGGGTCGGTTTCCGGGCTCAAGACGCCGGTCAACGGCAGAAAGAACGCGTCGGCGGGCGTATTTAATTCGATCCAGCTCATGGCGTCGCGTTCGCCGGGGGTAAGACTGTTTCCCACCAGGCGAAATCCATACAGGTTTGATTCGATGAACATATAGATCAGGATGCCCAATAAAATGTTATTGACCTTTTTGTCTTTATGAATTTCCGCCGCCGGCTTGCGCCCCAGGATCGAGATTGACCGGGGAATTGCCTGCGCAAAGACCAGCGCCAGCATCATCGCCAAAGGGTAATTCGCCACACTTGGGGCGCTGCGCGGCTCGACCAGATACGGCAGAAGAACCCAGAGCGACAACAGATATTGCCGCGTCCAAAGCGACCAGATAAGGCCGATTATTCGCAAAATCGCCAAGACAGGGGTGACGTCCGCGCCAATCAATAAATCTCCCAAAGCGATCCAGACGGGTTTCCCATTGTAGCCGGTATGCAAAGCGGAGAAAAAGGGAAGCAGCCCGTGATATGAAACGACCGTCAACCACCAGGGAGACGTTGCAAGCAGAACGCCGACGCCTATCAATATTGCCCGCCCAAAAGACCCGGCGTTCCGCCCGTAAAAAAACCACAACAGTACACAAATGGCGGCGGTATGCAAGCCGGCTTCGGGGTGGCTAAGAACCGTCAATGAGCAATAAAGGATTGACAATGCGGTATTCCACGCCGTCCCGGATTTAAATGCGCGCAAAACCGACAGGACGGCGAGCAGTAAAAAGATCGAACCAAAACTGCGCGTGAGACCGCCGCCCATCACGAACCACCCATACGCCCCCGGCATAAGCGCGTAAAATCCGGCAGCCAGGGCGCCCAACTGCTTTGACGAGAGAATCTCGGAGGTTAACAAATAAAAAACGAGGATGGATGCCGTATTAACGAGCGGAGGCAGCCAGCGAAGCGTGTCTATATCCGAAGCGCCAAAAATGTCCGATGAAAATCGGGCAAAATAAAACCCGAACGGCGGATAGGCGAAGGGGATGTTCAATCGGTTATAGGATGTAAACTCGGGCAAAATGCCCCGGCTTTCCCGCAGGTCCTGGATCATGCTCAGGAACATGCCTCCATCATTGAGGGGAAAACCAGTCATGAGTCCGGGAAAGAAGCGGACAAAAGCCCCGAAAAGAACCGAGATTCCGAGAATTAAGCCAATCCATTCAGCCTGGGTAAGAGTCTTCGATTCATTTATTTTATTCACTTTTGGATTGTAATAAGAAATAGATGGAGATGTCAACGCGGCAAATCCAAACACCCTTCCGCCAAGGCGTTACAAGGCAAGGCGATGCACAAAGCCTCCGTCCCCAACGGGAGCGGCTATGTGTGTTTGTAATAACACATTGAATCGGTGAAAAAGCCCCGCCATTATGCGGGCGGGGCTTTCATCGCTTTCCTTTACTTCTTCCTTTACTTCTTCTTTGCGCTTTTCTTTACGGCTCTTGCAGGCTTCACATCCGCCGCCATCTCCTGGGCGGGAGCCTTGGAGCGCATCACTGCCCAGGCGAGGACGCCGAGCAGGAGGGCGGATACGCCCCAAACTGCATATAGAGCCGGTCCTTGAACGCCCTGATACTGCACAACGATGGGCGCGATGATGACCGCCACGAGATTCACGACCTTGATCATCGGGTTGAGCGCGGGACCGGCCGTATCCTTAAAGGGATCGCCGACCGTATCGCCGACCACGCCAGCCTTGTGGCGTTCGGAGCCCTTGCCGAGATTCTTCGCCGGGTCCTTCGGTTCGTCTTCAATCAATTTCTTGGCGTTATCCCACGCGCCGCCGGAGTTGTTGAGGAAGACCGCCAACAACTGACCGGAAACAATGATACCCGCCAAAAAGCCGCCGAGCGCTTCCACGTTCAGGAGCAAGCCGACGACGATCGGGGTTACAACGCCAAGAAGCGCCAGTGAGACCAATTCCTTTTGCGCGGCGGTAGTGGAGATGGAGACGGCTTGCGCGTAATCGGGTTTCACTTTGCCGTCCAACACGCCCAGTTTGAACTGGCGGCGGACTTCCAGCACGATGAGAGACGCCGCGCGGGCGACAGCCTGAATGGCAAAGGAGGAGAACAACCACGGCAAAGCGCCGCCGAGCAACATACCGACAAACACCTGCGGAAGGTCAACGCGGATGCCGACGGCTTGAATCTGTTCCGCCGCGGGAACGCCGAAGCCGGCTTGCGCGCGGGAGACATCCACAAGGAAAGAGCCGAAGAGCGATACCGCCGCGATTACCGCAGAGCCGATTGCCACGCCCTTGGTGATGGCTTTGGTGGTGTTGCCCACCGCGTCGAGGTCTGCCATGATCTGCTGGGCGCGCTTGGTATCTTTATCGGTCTTGCCGGACCAGGACATCTCGCCGATGCCGTTGGCGTTATCCGCAATGGGACCGAAGGAGTCCATCGCCACGTTGTTGCCGGTCAGGGTCAACATGCCGATGCCGGTCATTGCCACGCCGTACAAAATGAAGGTTGCCTTTTCCACGCCTTCAATGCCCGGAATGGTTCCAAAGATAAAGATGGAGGCGATGATGGTCAAGGCGATGACGACCACCGACCAGACCGAGGACTCAAAGCCGACTGAAACGCCGTTTAGGATCAAGGTCGCAGGGCCTGTATCCGCCGCCTTTTTGATGTCGTTCACAGGCGCGGCGTGAGTGCCGGTGAAATATTCGGTCAGGCGGTCAATCAGGATGGCAAGCAGGACGCCCACGCCGACAGCCGTCGGCATACGCCACCAGCCGCCCCATTGATTCATTTCGGCGGTGTTCAAGTAAAAATAACCGGCGATGAAGAACAAAACGGAGGAGATGGCCGCCGAGGTGAGGAAGCCTCTGAAGATGGCTTTCATGGCGTCTTCGCTCTTGCCGGTTTCGCCGCCGCGCACATAGTATGTGCCGATAATGGACGCCAACACGCCGATACCGCGCACCATCAGCGGGAAGACGATCCACTCGAGGCGGCCCGTCGCATGCCAGAGAGCCAGGCCGAGGATCAAGCCGGAGACGATGGTCACTTCATATGACTCGAAGATGTCTGCCGCCATACCGGCGCAATCGCCGACATTATCGCCCACCAGGTCCGCCACCACCGCCGGGTTGCGCGGATCGTCCTCAGGGATGCCCGCTTCGACCTTCCCGACCAGGTCTGCGCCCACGTCCGCGGCTTTGGTGAAGATACCGCCGCCAACGCGCATGAACAGCGCGAGGAGTGTGCCGCCGAAGCCGAAGCCAAGCAGGGCGTCCGGCGCGGCGATGCCAAGGATGATGAAAATGGTTGTTCCGCCCAGCAGACCCAAGCCGTCGGTCAGCATACCGGTAATCGTCCCGGCGCGATAGGCGATACGAAGCGAGTCGCCGAAGGACCTGCGGGAAGCGGATGCCACGCGGACGTTGGCTTCAACCGCCATGCGCATGCCGATCTGACCGACCGTCAACGAGAAGAACGAGCCCATGACGAAGGCAAAAGCGCGCGCAATGCCGATCAGTAATTGAACCTGCCGGTATGCAGCAAGATTATTTTCCGGCGTCAACGTATTAACGCAGGCTTCCACTGCTTCCTTTGCGGCCGCGCGATCCATTCCTGCGCCAATTTTCTGAATGGCGCTGCAATGCCATGCAGAAGCCTCAGGTGAGGGGGGAACAACATAAACGGAAAGGAAGAGGGCGATGGTCAGAACGCCGATCAACGGCAGGATGGACCAAAATTGCTTCGTCAGATAAGCATTCGCGCCGGACTTGATCGCGCCCCAACCCTCCTGCATTTTCGGCGTTCCTTTATCTTCGCCGAGAATCTGCGAGCGTAAAAAAACCGCGTACCCGAGCCCAAGCCATGCAACGCCAAAGACAGCCCAGATCGCGATCTGTTCAATGCTGGATAATCCCATAGTGAACATGAAACGATACTCCTCCTACAGAGATGAAAAAATAAAGGCTTTCGCCTTTTTTAAGCAGGGGGATTTTACAGGCGGGAGGGGTTTATGTCAAGAAAATGAGCGCGGAATTAATCGCCTTCGAAAAGTGTTTGACATACCCCATCAAACCTGATACCATTTATCGAAATTGGAAAAGATCAAGGAGAACTTTATGCTCCAGGAAATCAACACACGGCTCTTCACCCTAACCCCGGCCGCCAGCGAGGCGGTGCGGAATATCCTGACCGAACGCAATCTCGATGGCTACGCCCTGCGCGTATATGTGGCGGGCGGCGGATGTTGCGGCGTGAACTTCGGTATGGCGCTCGATAACAATTTCCGCGATGTGGACACAACCTTCGAGTCTGGCGGCGTGAAAGTAGTTGTGGACGAAGTCTCGATGGACTACCTGCGCGAAGCCACGGTGGATTTTATCAACGACCCCATACACGGCGCGGGCTTTGCAGTGAATAGCCCCCACTCGAAAAGCC
>CAADGT010000113.1 GCA_900696595.1 uncultured Chloroflexota bacterium | reverse complement strand
GGTTACGGGTTGCAGGTTACAGGTTACGGGTTGCAGGTTACAGGTTACGGGTTGCAGGTTACAGGTTACGGGTTGCAGGTTACAGGTTACGGGTTGCAGGTTACAGGTTACGGGTTGCAGGTCGTAGGTTACGAGGTGGGCGTTGAGTGAGGGGGGCGGCGGCGGAGAGCGAATTGCTTGACATGTTTTGCACGCACAAAAAGAACGCGGTTTCCGTTGGAACCGCGTTCTTTTTTGTTATAGTCTGCGACGATTTGTCTGCCTTTCACATCCATCGCGGAAGGCGGTTGGAGTCTTACCCGCCTCCGCCGGAGTCGCCGCCGCTGTCGCCGGAGTCGCCGCCTTCGCCGCCGCCGTCGCCGGAATCGCCGCCTTCGCCATCGCTGTCGCCGGAATCGCCGCTTGAATCGCCGTCGTTGGAGTCGCCAGAGTCGTCGCTGGAGTCGCCAGAGTCGCTGCTGGAATCTTCGCCATCCTCGAACTCATCGCTACCCAAATCATCGGGGGCTGGCGACGCCTCGCTCAACCCTCCGTCGCGGATGTCGCCGATGGTGATGGGACAGCCGCCGCAAAGTTGGTAGCCCATCTCCAGAAATTGGTTGGCTTGGTCCACCGACATTTCTTCGGGCGCGCCGGGAGGCGGCATTAGTCCTTCGATGTCCACTGCCTGACCCTCTTCAAGCGTAAGTTTCTGGTCGCCGCGCACGAATTCGCAGGTTCCGGTCAGACAGGTGGCGGTCATTATTTTGGTTTCAGGGTTGTATTGAACGCGCACAGTGGAACCCAACACCTGCCCGGTATTGCCTTCGGGCGTTTCCACGCTCAGGACGGCGCCTGCCGGCATTTCCGCGCCGTGACGATCGAGCGCAACTGCGCCGGTCAGCACGGTCATGATGGTAATGGGCGCTTCCGCTGTGCCGCCCAGGGTTTTGATCTGCGCCTCGGAGTTGTTGTCCACTACCACCATGGTGACGGCGTCGCGATACAGGGCGACGATCCCATCCGCGCCGGTGCGGATCTGCGCGCCCTCGGTCAGTCGCTGGCCGACCTCGGCGGGAGCGTAGGCTTCATTGGCGTTCGCCCGCGTTTCCACCGTCCCAACCACGTTGGTAATTTGCAGGTAAAACTGATCCGGCTGGGGGGCCGCCTCGGTAGGCTGGCTTGAATCTGGGGCGTCGGTGGCTGCCTGTTGGGGCGGCGCAGTCTCCGCGACAGTCTCCTCTCCTCCCTCGCATGCCGAGACAACCAGCGCGAGGGTCAACAAAAATAGCGCGAAAATCCTGGTTTTCATTGCTCTCTCCTTTGAAGTGTTTAATTCCCGGGCAAAACTCTCATCCGCCCGGGTTTGAAAGCGCAATCAACAGCCTGCAAAACTCCGCCTTCGGACGGACCTGCCCTCGTAAACCGTTGATTATCATGTTAGTGTGTGAAACGCGGAAAAATGGGTCGTATTGTACGGTAAAATTGCCGCATGTTTAAACGCAACGCAACCCCCGTAGAAACCGCGCAACCTGTTCAGGCCGTGGAGCGGATCACCTCCGTCCTCGGTTCGGGCGTGATCTGGCACGGCTCGATCAACGGGGCGGGCGGGGTGCGCGTCGAAGGCGCGTTCGAGGGCGAGATTGCCCTGCGCGGAATGTTGGTCGTCGGCGAGACCGGGCGCGTGACCTGCCAAAACGTGCGCGCCAATACCGTCATTGTGGCGGGCGCAGTGCGCGGGAACATCACCACGCAAAAACTGGAAATCCGCGCGACCGGGCGCGTGTGGGGCGACGTGGTCACCACCGCCTTCGTGACCGAGGAAGGCGCGTTCCTGCGCGGGCAGATCCGCATGGAAGAATCGGTTGACCTGCAACTTGAACCGACCCCCGAAGCGACGCCCTCCGAAGCCGCCCAGGCGGAAGCCATCGCCCAAACGCCAATGCAAATGCCGGAGCCAACTCCCACCGCCGAAGCGACCCAGAAACTCGCGCGCAAAAAAAAGGCGTAAACCGCAGTCAAACATCGGAGACGTTTGACTGCCAACGACGGGAGTCGTTGGAGTCCATAATCCTTTTTGCAAGGGTTTTTTTCATCCATGAAATATACCTCCCTCAACATCCAAACCCAGCGCGAATTTCCGAACAACGCCCGCACACAGGGATTCGGCTGGCTCGTCCGCGCGGGATATGTGACCCGCGAAAATGAACTGACGGCGCTGGGCGAACGGATGATCGAACGGTTGAACAAATCGGCGGCAGACTTGTCCTTCATCTTCAACCTTTCGTTGCCGATTCGCTACAATGAGCGCGATATTTATTTCCCGATCTCCGGCGGCGATGTTGAGATTGCCGTCTGCCCGTCCGGTCATTACGCCGAACGGCGCGAACTGGCGCAATTCAAAAAGACCGCCATGCCGCGCGAAGCCGAACGCCCGCTGGAGAAAATCCCCACGCCCGACTGCAACACCATCGAAGCGCTGGCAAACCTGCTGAACATTCCCAAAGAGAAAACCGCCAAGGCGTTGATGTACCTTCGCAAGGCGGACAATCAATTCGTCTTCGCCGCCGTCCGCGGCGACATGCAGTTGAGCGAAGCGAAACTGGAAAAACTCATCGGCGGGGTAAAAATTGCGGACGAAGAATCCATTTCAAAGTCCGGGGCGGAGGCGGGATATGCCTCCCCGATTGGGCTGAAGAACGCGCTCATCCTGGTGGACGATCTCATCCCAAAATCGCAAAATCTTGCGGCGGGGGCGAACGAACGCGGCTATCATTTTTTGAACGCGAATTTTCCGCGCGATTATGCGGCGGACGTGGTGGCGGACCTGGCGCAAGTCAAAGCCGGGGATGCGTGCGCAAAATGCGGAAAGCCGCTCGAACTCCTGCCTGCGCTTCAAATTGCGTCCGGCGAGGATGTTGATGTTGCAAATTTAGCGCTCGCCCTCGCCGAGACGTACCACGACGATAACGGGCTGACCCTGCCCGCCGCCGCCGCGCCCTTCGACGCGTACCTGATGCACGTCCCCGGCAAGACGATGGATACGAAAGCCAAAGCCGAAGAAATTTACAACACGCTCACCAACGCGGGCATGGCCGTCCTGTTCGACGACCGCGACGAACGCGCCGGGGTAAAGTTTAACGACGCGGACTTGATCGGCTGTCCCGCGCGGGTGACGGTGGGGGAAAAAAAGTTGAAGGACGGGATGATTGAGTTGAAAAAACGGACTCAACAGCGCGTCGAAACGATTCCGCTGGAAGAGATTCAAAATATTCAAACCATGATATGAGACGACGCATGAAAAACAAAACGCCCTGCAAAGAATCGTCCCCGCAAAAAATATGGATCAAAACGTCCGCTTCAACCGGTTTTGATAAATGAACACCGGTTCGTTCCCGCCGCCCAAACAACGCGGACTGCTCGTTCACGGCATCATCCTGCTTGTCCTGACGGGCGCGACGGTGGCAGGCTTCTTCCAACTATCCGCCGCCGACGTCGGTCCCGCCTTCCTGACCTGGTTATTGGTCTCGCTGGCGACATTCGCCCCCATCCCATTCTTCGCCTATCGCATCTTCGCCCTCCATCGCGCCAATTATGAAATAGACCGCGACAGCCTGGCGCTGACCTGGGGTTTGCGCGTGGAGGATATCCCGCTCAACGATATTGAGTGGATGCGTCCCGCCTCCGACTTGACCCGGCCGCTTGCCCTCCCAAGCCTTCCCCTCCCCGGAGCCTTGCTCGGCATCCGCCGCCATCCCGATCTGGGCGCGGTCGAATTCATCGCCTCGGACGCAAAAAAAATTTTGCTGATCGCCACCGCCAAACGGGTCTTCGCCATCTCGCCGG
>CAADGT010000112.1 GCA_900696595.1 uncultured Chloroflexota bacterium | reverse complement strand
AGTCCCGCCGCGTAAGCCGCGCCCAACGCCGTGGTCTCCGCCACCTTCGGGCGCACGACCGGGACATTCAAAATATCAGACTGGAACTGCATCAACAACTCATTGAACACCATGCCGCCGTCCACCTTCAACGAGCGCAGTTTGACGCCCGAATCCGTTTCCATTGCCTCCAACACTTCCCGCGTCTGATAAGCCGTCGCTTCGAGCGCGGCGCGGGCGATGTGTCCCTTGTTGACGTAGCGCGTCATCCCCGCAATCACGCCGCGCGCGTCGGATTTCCAATAGGGGGCATACAACCCGCTGAAAGCCGGGACGAAGTAAATGCCGCCGTTATCCTCGACGGATTTCGCCAGCGCCTCGACCTCCGCCGACGACTGGATCAAGCCCAGGTTGTCCCTCAGCCACTGAATCAGCGCCCCGGTGATGGCAATCGAACCTTCGAGCGCGTACACGGCGTCCGCGTCGCCGATCTTATAAGCGAGCGTGGTCAACAAACCCGCCTTGCTTTGCACAGGTTTCTTTCCCGTGTTCATCAACATAAAACAACCCGTGCCGTAGGTGTTCTTCGCCTCGCCCGCCTTGAAACAAGTCTGCCCGAATAACGCCGCCTGCTGGTCGCCCAGGTCACCCGCCACGGAAATGCCCTTCAACACGCCGGATTTGACGTCGCCATAAACCTCGGAGGACGAGCGGATCTGCGGCAGAAGTCCGCGCGGAATTCCCATCGCCTTCAAAATCTCGCCGTCCCACTCCAGCGACTTGAGATTCATCAACATCGTACGCGAGGCGTTGGTCACATCGGTGACATGCTCTCCGGTCAACTTCCAGATGATCCACGCATCCATATTGCCGAAAAGCAGTTCGCCTTTCTTCGCTTTTTCCTTCGCGCCCTTGACGTTCTCCAAAATCCACTTGATCTTGGGTCCCGAAAAATATGTGGCAAGCGGCAGTCCGGTCTTTTTTCTAAACCGATCCTGTCCGCCGGATTTTGCAAATTTCGAGATGATCGCGTCCGTGCGCGTGTCCTGCCAGACGATGGCATTGCAGACTGGCTGTCCCGTATTTTTATCCCAGATCACCGTCGTCTCGCGCTGGTTGGTCACGCCGACGGCGGCAATATCCACCGCGGAAAGATTGCCCTTCGCCAGCGCGCCTTCGATCACCTCCTGCGTCCGCTCCCAAATCTCCAGCGCGTCATGCTCCACCCAGCCAGGCTTGGGGTAGATCTGTTTATGCTCCTTCTGATGGGCGGCAACCACATTCCCACTGCGATCAAAAACCATAAACCGCGTGCTGGTCGTCCCCTGATCAATTGCGCCGACATATCCGGTCATTGCCGTCCTCCTCCGCAAAACAAAACCGCAAACTATCCAGATTCCCAATTTTGCGCGCCGGAAAGAAACGCCCTGCCGCTCATGGGTCGCTTCCCGGCCGGTTGCACTTCTTCAAGGATGAGAACCCCGCCTCCCGCCCCGACTGCGGGCTGATTCTGCTCGATAAACCTCGCCCCCGCCGCAGCCTTTCCCTGCCCCGCCCGCGCGCGATGAATCTTCAACGTCGCATTGTTGACCGTCATCCACGCCCCGGGCCACGGGTTCATGGCGCGGATTCTCCGTTCCAACTCAACGACGGACGTTTCAAAATCCAATCGCCCGTCCTCCTTCTTGAGCATCGGCGCGTATGTGACTCCTGCTTCAGGTTGGGGTCGCGGCGCGATTTTTCCGGCAATGTATGCGGGCAGGGTCTCGATAAGTAGATTCGCTCCCAGCGTGGATAAAGCCTCGAAGAGCGAACCCGCCGTCGCGTCCGGTTCGATGCGGATTTTTTTCATCGCCAGCATGGGACCGGTATCCAATCCCGCATCCATTTTCATGATGGTCACGCCGGTTTCTTCATCCCCGGCGAGGATGGCGGTCTGGATCGGCGCCGCGCCGCGCCAGCGCGGGAGCAGTGAGGCATGAACGTTGATGCATCCGTATCGGGGTAAATCCAAAACGTCCTTTTTCAGAATCTGGCCGAACGCGGCAACAACAATGAGGTCGGGCTTCCATGTTCGCATTTGATCCATCGCTTCGGGTTCGCGCAGTTTCTGCGGCTGGATGACGGGGATGTTCAACTCCTGCGCCAGCGTTTTAACGGGCGGCGCTTTCAGTTCGCGCCCGCGCCCCGACGCGCGATCCGGCTGGGCGACGACGCCGACGACCTGATAATTTTTTGCAAGCGAGCGCAGGCTGGGCAATGCAAAATCAGGCGAACCCATGAATACAACGCGGATGGTCATGGCGCGATTCTAGCATAGGATTCCAACGCCTCCCGACGTTGGAATCTCAAACGTCGGGAGGCGTTGGACTCCGCGCAGTACCATCGGGTGAAATTGGCTGGTTGCGCCTCCGCATGAAAGGTTGTAAAATACTCAAAATTCAAACTCAACTTATTCGGAGGAATAAACCATGTCTCAAGCGCCAATGTCCGATATCACCCAGGACGACAAACTGTGGGCGATGCTCAGCTACTTGATCCCCCTGCTCGCCATTGT
>CAADGT010000111.1 GCA_900696595.1 uncultured Chloroflexota bacterium | reverse complement strand
T
Organism: uncultured Chloroflexota bacterium; assembly: GCA_900696595.1. Lineage (GTDB taxonomy): Bacteria > Chloroflexota > Anaerolineae > Anaerolineales > Villigracilaceae > Villigracilis. The sequence continues at coordinate 3,751 of CAADGT010000111.1, read as the reverse complement.
CCGGCAGGTTTACATCGAGCAGGATCAGGGCGGGGGAGATGGTATGGGATGAGGAAATGCCCTCCTGCGGCGAGGTTGCGCAGACCACGCGGCAATTCTTTTGTTCGAAGAGCGCCTTCCAGACCCGCGCCATGCCCGCGTTCTGCGAAATGATCAGGACGTGATGCGGTTCATTTTGGCGTTCGGCGGAATTTCCGGCAACCATGACAACCTCTTTTGTTTAACTATCTTGTCTTGTACGGCAAGGTTCGCCTTGTCTCGCAACGCCCTGAGGGCTGGCGCGGAAAACAGGCTCAATGTGCGAACGCCTTCAGGACGTTCCGCGTAATGTTCAATAGATGTTATCGGAAATAAGGCAATGTTCTCTTATCGGACGCAGATGAACGCGGATTTACGCTGACCAAAGAATAATAAATCCGCGTTTTCCGCGCTTGTCCGCGTCCAAAATAATTTCCGATAAAGTCTAATATCTATGTTGCGCGCGCGGCTGGAAAAGGTTCGATTTTCGCGGCATGAAATTCCTTCTTGACTTTCCTGAGAATCGCATGATAAACTCGCCCTACCTTGTAATAAAGGAATTTTCAAGAAAGGAGCGCGTTACCCCAATGTTTATGAAGCAGTTCTACATCGTCCCTGCCGCCGGACTGTCCGGCGTTGGTCGTAGCGCGCCTGTTCGTCGTTAAGCCTCTTTCGTAGAGCCTTGCGACCGCGGCGCCTAAAAACCCGCGGTCGTTTTTGTTTAACCGTATCAACGGTCGCGGGAGTCTGTCCTGTGACCGTTTTTTTATTCTAAGGAGAAAGCAATCATGTACGACATCGCAACCCCGCTGTTCGAGTCTCAAGACGCGCGCTTTGGGCCCATTGACCATGAGACTCACCCGGAGATCGAATCGCGCTGGACGCACGACGCCGAGTTCATGCGCCTGATGGAATGGAAACCCGTCCGTCCGCTCTCGCCCGCGCTGGTTAAGAAACAGTACGAGTCCATAGAAAAACAGATGGACGAGGAGCGCAACCTGTTCTATTTCACCATTCGCGCCCGCGAGGACGACCGCTTGATCGGCAAGGCGCTGATCGAGTATGTGGACTGGTCGAACGGCGGCGGGTTCATCCGCCTCGGCATCGGCGAAGCGGAGTCGCGCCGCAAGGGCTATGGCTCGCAGGCGCTCAGCCTCCTGTTGCGCTATGCCTTCGGCGAATTGAATCTCTACCGGGTGTCCGCCGTCGTCCCCGCTTATAACGAAGCCGCGACCCGGCTCTTCCAAAAGTTCGGTTTTGTGGAGGAAGTCCGCCGCCGCAAAGCCATGCACCGCGACGGGCAGTTTTGGGACATCATCGGATTCGGCTTGCTCAATGCCGAATGGCGCGAATCAGCCCACGGGCGGGGGTGAAGCGATGAACGACTTATATCGCGGATCCCTCGTCCGCCTGTCCGCCTTCATCCCCGAGACGATGACCAAATCCATCCTCAAATGGGATCGCGACAGCGAAGCCCAGCGCCTCGCCAACGACAGCCCGTCCCGCATGTTTTCCGAAAAGGCGCTCAAGGAAATGGACGAAAAACGCGAGGGCGCCGACCATCTTTTTCGGTTTGCGATCCATCCGCTCGAGCATGACGTTTTTATCGGCATGGTTTCATTGTGGGTCGCTTCGTGGAGTCACGCCGAAGCCTGGCTGGGAATCCTGATCGGCGAGCGCGAGTATTGGGGCAGGGGCTATGGCTCCGACGCGGTGAGGCTGGCTGTGCAATACGGTTTTCTGGAACTCAACCTGCGGCGCATCTCGCTCGGCTTGCACGCCTTCAACGAACGCGCCTTCAAAAGTTACCAAAAGGTCGGCTTTGTTCTGGAAGGGCGCGAACGCGGCATTTTAATGCGCGAGGGCGCCCGCCACGACGGGCTGATCATGGGCATCCTGCGCGAAGATTGGATGTCTGCGCGAGGCGAATCATGAACGATATTTTAAAAGGCAGACTGACGCGCCTTGCCGCGGTTGATTATGGCGAACAGGCAAAGTCGCAGGCCCGCTGGTTCCGCGATTCGGAACTCAGACGCCTGATGGATGCGGGCGTCGCTCGTTTACATTCCGTCAAGGCGACCGAAGATTTCATCCGAAAAGAGATCGAAAGCCTGAACGACGCCCAGCATTATTTCAGCATCCGTTCGCTGGAGGACGACCGCCTGTTGGGCGACCTCAACCTCGACGTGATCCACAACTGGAAGTCGCGCGACGCCTTCGTCGGCATCGGCGTCAACGACCGCAATGACTGGGGGCGCGGTTACGGCTCCGACGCGATGAAGACCGCCCTGCGGTTTGCATTTTTGGAACTCAACCTGCGCCGCGTGACGCTGACCGTCTTTGAATACAACCCGCGCGCCATCCGATCTTATGAAAAGGCGGGCTTTCGCCACGAAGGCCGCCTGCGCGGCGCCCTGCTCAAGGATGGCAAACGCTGGGACATGCTCTACATGGGAATTTTGTACGACGATTGGAAGGAACTGAATCATGACGAATAAAACGCCTCTCGACCCAAGCCTCAGCCTGCGTCGCCCAACCTTTGCAGATGTCAAGGCTGTGGCCGATCTCATCTACGCCGTGTGCGAAGCCGATGGCGATGTAACCGTCGCCGTCACGCCGGAATCCCTGGAACACGCCTGGCGCGAGGACGGCTTTAACCCTGAGACGGACGCCTTTATCGTCCAGACTGCGGAGGGGCGCATTGTGGGTTGCGAAGAGTTGAGCAATGAGCAAGCCTTCGCCCATTTCAGCGCCGACGGTTACGTTCACCCCGATTTCCACGGGCGCGGAATCGGCACGACTCTGCTGACTTGCGCCGAAGAACGCGCCCGCGAGATGATGAAGCAAGCCGAACCCGATTTGCGCGTTTACCTTCAAGCCGCCACCGACGGCAAGGACGCGCACGGGCGGCAGATGTTCGCAGATTTAGGCTATAGCATTGCGCGTTATTTCTGGCGCATGGAGATTCAACTCGACTCCGCGCCCGCCTTTGCCCTGCCCGCCGGAATCGAACTCCGCCCCTTCGACCAGGACGCCCATGCCCGCCTGGTGTGGGAGGCGGATAACGAAGCCTTCCGCGAGCATTGGGGCAGTCATGACGCGACTTTCAAGGAATGGTCGTTTCGCAAACTGGAGCGCCCCGAGTTTGACCCCGCCCTTTGGTTAATTGCCTGGGACGGCGATCAAATTGCAGGCTTTTCGCTGAATCGCTTCCGCATGGGAATCGGCTGGGTCGGCACACTGGGAGTCCGCAAACCCTGGCGCAGCAGGGGCTTGGGGCTGGCTTTGCTCAACGCCTCCTTCGCGGATTTTTACCGGCGCGGCATGAAGACGGTCGGGCTGGGCGTGGACGCCTCCAACACCACCGGCGCAACCCGTCTCTATCAACGCGTCGGGATGCGCGTGGCGAGCGAATTCGTAAACTTTGAAAAAGAACTGCGCCCCGGGCGAAGTTTGTAAAGAAGAGACATAGCGCGTCCGTACCGCAAACTTCAGTTTGCGTTTTGCGTACAGGGACAAACTGAAGTTTGTCGTACTGCGCGGGGCGCGCAATCAAGAAAAGAGGAAACAATGAACGTGGAACTGGCAAAACAAATCATATTACCCGATTAGCGACCCGACAGTTTCATGAATAGGTGCATAAAGATAGTGGAAAGGGCAACAGACGCAATAATTGTCTTTCAATAAAACGCCAACCGATTTGAAACAGACTTAAGTCGCGCCGATCTTTTCT
>CAADGT010000110.1 GCA_900696595.1 uncultured Chloroflexota bacterium | reverse complement strand
TTTGTTTTTAGGACGCGGAAAACGCGGATGAACGCAGATTTTTTTGACAAAACGTCCGAAAAGACGCCTTGAATCCGCGTTTTTCGCGCTCGTCCGCGTCCTGATTTTAAGAGTGTAAGGTAATCAGGTGTCAGGTCTTGTTACGAATCTTGCGCCTCCGATGGAATCGGAAGCGGAGTTACAAATCCCTTCGCACGGAATTTTTCAACATACTCGCGCACAACGAAATAATCCAGCCCGACCTGCTCGGCGATGTCGAAGATCGTATGTTCGCCCTCAAAGCGCATCATAATTTTTTCGATGGCGCGGTTGAGCGCCCAGTTATCGCGCCAGTCCACCCAGAGGCCGTGACCGCTGAGAAAAACAGGACCGCGAAACGCGCGCTTCGGAATGTAATTGCTGGCGTAGATGCGGACGATATCTTCGGCGGTTTGCGCCGCGCCGACGAGCATGTCTTCGTGGATGATGTCGAGATTGTCGTCGGTGGTGTGATACTCGTCGTAAGGAAAACGGTTGAGCGAAATGCACGGCACGTTGACGCCCGGTCCGTTGATGACGCGTTCATCGTTGGCGGGTGCGGAGGCGAAATCTCGCGCTTCGTGTTCGGTATTTCGTAATTGGTAATTGGTAATTCGGTCGAGGAGGTGGTTGTGCTGTCTGGTGTGATGCCACGCAATTTTATTTTTGTTGCCCGTCATTTCCATGAAGATTCCGCCGCGCAGATTCGGGATGAGCGACTCGTTGTGCGCCAGCCACGCAATCGTGCCGATGGTCTCGGGTCCAAACCAAAAGCGGACGCTCATCGAACCAGCGGGAAGCGGATTCTCCGCCAGCCGCCGCGCCAACTCGATGGCGCTGACCACGCCCGCGCCGTCGTCGTTCGCTTGCATGGGGTGACAAGTATGCGCCTGCACGAGGAACTCGCCCGCTTCGGGGTTCGCTCCGCCCTGCGGATGGACGACTGCCGTAGCCACTTTGAATCCCCGCTGCGGGTCGGTGATGAATTCGGACTTGATGACCGCGTGATACTTTTTATCATGTGGGAGTTTATCGAACGTATTCTTCGGCAGGCAGAATCCCCAATCGCGTTCGTAGTATTTGAATATCCATGGAATCGTGTGCGGACGTTTCTCGTTGAAATACAAATGCGGCTGGAGTTCATCGAAACTCAGAACTTTATCAATTGGCAACGAATACGAAACGATGTGAAGCGGATTGTCCTTGAAGTCCACGATGCGTTCGCCATCTTCACTTTCCAAATACGCCTCATGAATAAAATATCGCTCAGGAACTTTCCAAGTCCAGACGGGAGTCAGCGGCGCGTAAGTCTCGATGGCGTAATTGGACGAATCGGGCATGTACGAGCCGACGATCTCCAACGTTTTGTCTTGTCCGTCAGAGGCGAGGGTGCGGTGCAGTGGGAAGAATTCCGCGAGGATGGATTTAAGGGAGGGGTGGGGTTTCATGGAGGGAAAAAGCCGTCAAGTTGTTTCAAGCCGATAGATCATCGCAACGGTTTGTGACGCGCAAAACGTCATTTGCCGCCGAGTGAAAAAAGAAGAAGGTCGCCATGTCGAACAGTAATCGCTTTCATGGAAGCCTCCTTTTCCTTCCTCTTATTATACGCTCGCATCCCCGCAACCCCAAATTCCCCCGTGCTATAATCCGCCCTCGTATCCCGTCATTGCGAGGGCGGTGAACTTCCGCCCGAAGCAATCTCGTGAACACACTAGGGGATTGCTTCGCCGCGAAAAACAAGAACGCGGCTCGCAATGACGTAATTAACCTATGGAGGAACCTGTGCGTACTAAACCCGCCAACCTCACGCTCGCCCTGAGCATATTCCTCTCCGCCTGCGGAGCGTCCCCCAGCGGCGCGGCGACCGCCGTCGAAGACTACATCACCGCACTGGCAAGCAAAGACCAAGCCGCCCTAATCTCCAACTCCTGCGCCGATTGGGAAGACGACGCCCTGATCGAACTCGACTCCTTCGCCCTCGTCGAAGTCACACTGGACGGAATGTCCTGCAAAGAAACCGGAACCGACGGCGACAAAACCATCGTCCACTGCGCCGGAACGCTCAACATGAGCTACAACGGCGAACCTCAATCCCTCGACCTCTCCGCCCGCGCCTACGAAGTCATCGAGCAAGACGGGGATTGGCTTGTCTGCGGCGTCCGATAAACTGACCATAGACGGTAGTCCACAGATGATGGAAAAGACCGTCCATCGTCCATCGTCCATCGTCCATCGTCCATCGTCCATGAAAGAAAACCTCCTCGCCCTGCTCCTCTGCCTCATCCTCATCGCCCTCGTCATCTTCACCGCAGACGCCAGCCCCACATGGATCTATCAAGGCTTCTAAATGGCGCTTGAAAAAATCCTGACCTTCGCCGCCGCCGCATTCCTCTGGGCAATTCTCTTTCGCAACCGCGGGCGGACTCGCTTCATCCTCATCGCCAGCGTCGTCGTCATTTTCTGGCTGCAACCCGCCCTGCCCATCCGAGGCTTCGACTTCTGGGCTCCCCTTGCCACGCTCGCCCTCGTCATCCTCGTCTGGTTCATCGCCGCCGACGCGCCCAACCAACGAAAAAACTACGCCTCCCTTGCCATCGTCGCGGGCGTTGTTCTTCTCCTCAACCTGACGCGCTTCATCCCGGCCCTGCAAATCTTCACCGCCTCGCGCCCGCCCCAGATCGAAACCACCCTCCTCGTTTTTTTGGGAATTGGACTGACGCTGACAGTTTTATCCCGTCTGACGCGTTTCAGCGCATCCTTCTTAACGGCGGGCTTGATCCTGACCATCGGGCTGTTTCTCACGCTGAAAACCCCCGCCCTCGCCTACTGGACAGTTTACTTTTTCCGCTCGCTTTCAGGTCAAGATGTTTACGCATCACGCATTACGGATTTCGCCTGGCTTGGCTTCTCCTACGTCGCCTTCCGCCTCATCCACGTCATCCGCGACAAACAAATGGGGCGCCTCCCATCTGTTGACCTCGACGAATTCATCGCCTACGTCATTTTCTTCCCCGCCTTCACCGCCGGACCGATTGACCGCCTCGAACGTTTCATCAAAGACCTTCGTGGGTCGGATTGGCAATCCGACATACTTACCGCAGGTCAACGCTTGCTGATTGGCTTGTTCAAAAAATTCGTCGTCGCCGACTCTCTCGCTCTCATCGCCCTGAACGACACAAATGCAACCCAGGTCGCCTCCGCGTTTTGGATGTGGGTCATCGTCTACGCCTACGCCTTCCAAATCTACTTCGACTTCAGCGGCTACACCGACATCGCCCTCGGCATCGCGGCCTTGCTCGGAATCAAACTGCCGGAAAACTTCGCCTCGCCCTACCTCAAACCCAACCTGACCCAGTTCTGGAACAACTGGCACATGACTCTCACGCAGTGGTTCCGCGCCTACTTTTTCAATCCCATCACCCGCTGGCTGCGCTCGTGGGAAAAGCCCATCTCCATTCCGATGATGATTCTGCTGACCCAGGTCGCCACCATGTTGCTGATCGGCTTCTGGCACGGCGTAACGTGGAACTTCACCCTCTGGGGCTTGTGGCACGGAATCGGACTCTTCATCCACAACCGCTGGAGCGACGCTACAAAAGCCAAAGCCGCCGCGTGGGCGATCACGCCTGCAAAACAAGCCGCGCTCAACATCAGCGGCATTCTGCTCACTTTTCATTATGTGGCGATTGGATGGATATTTTTTGCATTATCATCGCCTGCCGCCGCATGGCAGGTTGTTTTGAAATTGTTTGGAGTCCATTAACTCCGTCATTGAGAGGGCAGCGCTCTTCCGCCCGAAGCAATCTCATGATTAGCTCATAAGATTGCTTCGCCGCGAAGAACAAGAGCGCGGCTCGCAATGACGGAATACAAAAATCATGAATCAAGAAATCAAACCCCTCAACGTCCTCATCAAGGGACTGCTTTTATTCGCCCTCTTCAACCTTGCCATTGCCGCATGGCAGCCGGGGGTTGGACAGTTCTCTCTTTACAACATCCTCTACCCGGGGCGGGAGCGGCTGCCGTTTGGCGAAAACCCCAGACAATCGTACAACCTCAGCCTCTTCGATCTCGACGCGATGTTTGCTTCGCACGTCATTGCCGGAACGCCAAAAGCGGACGATGAATTTCGCGTCGTCATCGTCGGGGACTCGTCGGTGTGGGGGACTCTGCTCAGGCCCGAAGAAACGCTGGCGGGGCAACTCAACGCGGAGGAACTCAACGCCTGCGGGAAAACCGTCCGCGCGTACAACCTCGGCTACCCAACCATCTCCCTCACCAAAGATGTCATACTGCTTTCATACGCGATGAATTACGACCCCGATCTGATTTTGTGGATGACCACGCTCGAGGCCTTCCCGCTGGAGAAGCAAACGTCCACGCCGCTGGCGGCTTACAACGAGGAAAAGGTTCGGGAACTGGCAACCAGCCATCAGTTAAGAATCGAGGCGGGCGATTCCAATTTCGTGAAAAAATCCTTCTGGGATAAAACCTTCATCGGCGACCGCCGCGCATGGGCGGACTTCCTCCGCCTGCAGATCTATGGCGCGATGTGGTCCGCCACTGGAATTGATCAGGCGTATCCAACCGGGTATGAAAAAGCGCAAACCGATTTTGAAGCGGACGAAAGTTATCACGACCTGACCTCGCCGCTCAGTGAAGACGACCTCGCCATCAACGCGTTGGAGTCTGGTTTTCGCGTGGCGGGCGAAACGCCCATGCTGCTCGTAAATGAGCCGATGTTAATAAGTTCGGGCGCGAACAGCGACATCCGCTATAATTTTTTCTACCCGCGCTGGGCGTATGACGATTACCGCGAGATCATGCTGGAGTTGAGCGAACGCAACAACTGGATGTATGTGGATTTGTGGGACATCGTGCCCGCGAATGAATTCACCAATAGCGCCATCCACCTCACGCCCGCGGGCGAGAACATGCTGGCAAAAAAACTCGCGCCGTATGTTTTGGAAAATTGCAGATAACTGATGTTGCGCAGAACGTCTCGAAGGGCTTCAATATTAACGACAACCCGTTACTTCGCCGTCCGCGGCGGCGGCGCGAACTCTTCGATTTGTTTGACAACGTCCGCCAGCGGTGCGACCTTCGAGACCTGTTTTTCCTTTTTCCCAAAGCCAAACCCATCCAACACCAGAGTCCGTTTCAGCAATTGGATTCCCAAAGCCGGGTCAACTCCCTTGGGGCAGGCTTGCGAACACGCCCCCGCCATGTGACATTGATAGGGCCCGTGAAAAACGTCGAGCGCCTCCAGGCGTTCCTTCAGCCCGCAATCGCGGCTGTCCGCTGTGTAGCGATAGGCTTGCGCCAGCGCCTGCGGTCCAAGAAAGAGCGCGTCCGTCGCCACAGTGGGGCAGGCGGAAAGGCACAACCCGCATTTGATGCAAAACGTGAACTGGCTGTACGCGTCGCGCTGTTCGGGGGTCTG
>CAADGT010000109.1 GCA_900696595.1 uncultured Chloroflexota bacterium | reverse complement strand
CAAAGGTTGTCAGCGCCTCCGCTCAAGCCGCCGTCCTGTGCGAAGCCCCCTGTGGGCGGCGGCGGTTTACGAGGGAAATCCCGCGCCGAGGACGGCGCTGGGAGCAGGTTACCTGACATGTTTTGCATGCGCACAGAAAGTTCTCCTGCCCGTCTCCCGGCGCGATTACGGCGCCAGGTATATAACCGTGCCGCCCTGTTGAAAGACCGGCGCAAGGTTGAGCGCGAACTTTTCTTCGTTGACGCTCATGGATGCGCGCTCGAGTTGACCGATGAAGATGTAGCGGATGCCGTATTGTGCGATGATCGCTTCGGCTTCCTGCCAACGGGCGGCGGCGTAGAGCGTTGCAATGTCTTGTTGCCGCGTTCCATGCAGTTCGTAGCCGCCGCGCCATTGGGCTTCGTGTCCGGGCCAGCCCATCACGGTGGGATAGCCGGTATAGGCGGAGATGCGCCCGTAGTAGCTGTAACTTCCGCCCACCGCTTCGGCGACGACGCCCTCGGGCTGGGTCAGCAGGAATTCGATCCCCGCCGCGTCTTCGGGGTTTTCGCGCTGGATGCGGGCGAAGTCGTCGAGGTTGTAGCCGTTGATTGGTTTGAAGTTGTTCGTTTTGGTCGCCAAGCCGAAGACGGGGTAAAGCAAGCCGCAGAAGACGACGGCGCCGGTCAAAATGCGAAAACTTATACCGGCGAATCCGCGCAGGGATTGGAGGAGGTATCCCACTGCAAAGGCGGCGGCGAGACTCCAGAGAATCCATGCTTGATAGTAGAACTTGAAGACGGTGTTGATGCGGTAGCCGAACTGGTCGCGCAGGTAGACGAATTCGGGGGCGAGGATGAGGAGGGCAGCGAGGGCGGTGAGGAGAAGAGCAAAGGATGAAGGATGAAGGGTGAAGGATGAAGAAACGAGGGACGAGTGACGAGATATGAGTGACGAGCCTTGCTCCTTGTCACTTGTTACTTGTTCCTTGTTATGAGCGAAGAGTAATGCCAGCGACGGGATCAGGATTGCAAGCAGGGTGATGAGACTGCCGATATGATGCAATCTGCGCAAAGAAGTGGCGGCGAGGAATTGTCCGGCGGTCATGTTGTAGGAGGCGAGCAGGCTGTTTACGAAATCTTTTTCGACGATTGAAGCGATCAGCCCGAGGGCGAGGGTGAGGAGGGCAAGGATCAGGGTGAGGGAAAGCCCAATGGTGAATCCAAGTTTCCAGTTTGGACGAGGCGGGGGTTTCATCCAAAGATAAAGGAGGAGGGAAAGGATGGGGATGAGGAGAGTCCCCCACATCACCCAAAGATGGACGCCGCGCGTGGGGTACATGAAGTTTGGCAGGATGCCGCCCGCTTGCGATGAGAAGCCGAGGTAGAAGGGGAAGTAGAAAACGAAGGCGAAGAAGGCGAGGGGGGCGGCGAGTAGAAAGGTTTCTTCGAGGCGCGCCCAACTCCAGCCGTCGTCTGATGCGCGGCGGAAGAGGTGGGCGCAGACGATCAATAGCGCGCCGGTGAGGATGTCCCAGGGGTTGAGGAAGGCGAGTCCGCCAAGCGCGAGGGCGGCGAAGAAAAAGCCGGGAAGGTTGACTTGTATTGTCGCGCTGAGGAATTCGATTTTGCGATCTTTCCATCCGCCGAGGAAGATGTTGAGCGCGATGGAGACGGCGAGCAGGGTGAAGGGGATCGCCAGCACATGCGGGTGCAGGTCGCCGAGCAGGAAGGAGAAGAATGGAAATTCGTCTATTACTTCGCGGTGGCCGCCGGCGATGTCGTAATCTTGAATCACGCGCGAGGCGCGCCACCACCAGAGGTAGCGTTCGGGCGTCCATGCGAACGGTTCGATGGGCGGTTGGGATAGTTCTTTCATGTCGAGCCAGGTCCAGAACGGGCTGGCGAAGATTCCGGCGGGGTCTTTGCTCCAGAATAGTCCGCGACGGTGGAGGACTTCGAGGACGGTCTCGAAATTGGATACCAGAAGGAGGAAGAGCGGGGCGAGAAGCGCGTTTACGATTGACGATTGACGATTGACGATTGGAAGTTGGGAATCGGTGATTGGCGATTGGCGATTGGCGATTAACGATTGCGAGAGGAGGTTATAAACAATTCCGAATGAGCCGATGGCGGCGAGGGCGAAGACGAGCGAGGTCATCAGGTTGTGCGCCAGGCTGCCCGGGATGGATGAGAGGCGGGCAAGCATGGCGGTCATCACATAGCCGAAGTAGTAATAGGATATTCCGTAGCCCGAAAGCCAGGCGTCCTGCGGCGGGAAGGATTCGGATTGCAGGATGCTGTTGATGAACATCAACTCCATCGGCTTTTCGGTGCTGGCAAGTTCGGCGTTTGCCGCGCGGGCAAATGCAAGGAAGGCGAAGGCGATTAGGAAAAGGATTTCAGTGGCGAGGATGAGGGGGAGGTTGGAGTGGAGGAAAGTGCGTAGTGAATGGTGAATAGTGAATAGTGACCAGATGCTTAAGGCGATGAGGACGGCGAGCGCAAGCAGGATGCCGCCGATATCGTTGCGGGACAAGCCAAAAGAGGTGAACAGCCAGAAGACATAACCCCAGATCAGAAGCCCGGCAGCGCGCGAGAGGGTATATCCGCGATCTGGGAGGGCGGGGAAGAGCCGATATGCGAGCGGAAAGGTAAGCAAGCCGAGCAGGGTAAGGGTGAGATACCAGGTGAGGAAGGCGGGCATGGGGAGGGGGAAAGGATGAGGGATGAAGGAGGAAGGAAGGATGAAAGTGGGAGAATGGAGATTGGTAATTGGCGATTATGGATTGGGGAGAGTGAAGGCGCCGGTGGCGGGATCAGGTTGGAAGTCGAGGACGGAGGCGACGGCGGTCAGGTTGAGGGGTCCGTAGAGGTGCGGAAAGAGGTCTGATTGCGAGATGTTTTCGGCGGGAGGTCCGGCGGGGGCTTCCCATTTGAGTTCGGCGGCGAGTTTCGATTCGTCCACGACCAGCAGGACGAGGTCTTTGCGTCCTTTATAAAATGCATTTGCCACATGGACGGCTTGCTTGTCGGTCGAGAAATGGATGAAGCCTTCCGTTGCGAGACTCGGCGCGGCGTATTCGCCTTTCGCCTGCGCGGAAGACCAGTCTTGTTTGGAGGCGATGTGGAGGATCATGAGACTCCTGGAGATTAGAGGTCGGTGATTGGTAATTGGCGATTATAGAAGGTCTTGCGTGGTAGGACGAACTTCAGTTTGTCCCCGCGCAAAAAGCAAACTGAAGTTTGCGGCGCAGCCGCGCTATCGAGTAACTTCGTAGATCGTCGTGTTTGTATCTTTGTAAACGGCGTTCCAATACTCGCCTTCGTATTGTGGGAATTTGGCGAGTCCATCGGGCAGGTCGGGCAGGGCGGGGTAGACGTTGCGCTCCAACTGCCCGACGACAATGTACTTTACATCATATTTCCTGAGAAAGGCAAGCGCAAGTTGGACGTCCGGCGTGGTATAGAAGCCGTTCACTTCGCGCACGCGCTCCTCGACCTGGGGCGCGAAGATGCCGCGCTGCTGGCGCTGATGCCAGTTCCAGCCGACGACGCCGGGCAAGCCGGTGTAGATGGTGAAGCGCGTACACCAGCGATATTCCGTGCAGTTCGCCTCGGCGATGACGGGCGAGCCTTGCACGTTGTCCTGCATCCAGCGGATGGCGCGATAGTCCTCCGCCAATTCCATGGTCTGCCCGTCCCAATGCTGGGTGTGCGCCATGAATTCCATCGCGTCCAGCGAGTGCGGCGCGTCGGGGTTCATCCGGTCGCTGATCTTGTCTGTGGCGGCGGTCAGGGTGAACATGAAGGCGCACACCAGCAGAACGTACACCCCGCCCTGGTAGACGACGCGCCACTTGGGTTTCCAGGTTCCAAAGGCGGGCAGAAGCCAGCCAAACGCCGCCGCCGCGCTGACGGCGAACATCATCCACGCCTGGAGATAAAGTTTGAATATGGTATTCATGCGCCCGATGTCGCCGACCAAAGCGATGAACTCGACCGCGATGGTGATGGTCAGCGCCGTTCCAGCAAGGAACAGGATGAATCGTTTTGTGTCCTGCTGGTCGGGACGCAGAATAAGAATCGCGCACCAAAAAGCCAGCGGCAGGGCAAGGAAACCGATGACCGCCTTTTCCACCATGAAGAAAACGAACAGGGCGATCAGCGCCGCGATGGCGATCTCGATTATGACGATGTAAGGCTGTAATCGCTTAAGATACGAGACCGGAGTCGCCGCCATCCATTCGCGGGTTTCCCAAATCAGCCAGGCGGCGATGATGAAGAGGAAAAATCCCCATTGGGTGAAATATGAAGAGAACGGCGTGCGCGACGCCCCCCAGAACGAGACAGAGTTGTACGCCTGCCCGAACCATTGCGTAAACGGAAGATAGAAGAGCGCGCCGAGGATGTACAACAACGCGGCTGAACCAAGCCCGAGCCCGATCCTGCCGAGCCGGGGAGAAAGATTGACATTTCCCTTCCATTCAAAATAACGGATCACCGTATAGGCGACGGCAATTGCGGCAAGCAGGTAATATGTGTACAGGTCCCAAGTATTCGTGGGCTTCAATGCGCCGATGAACAGCGCGCCGACGCCCAGTGAAGCAATCCACTCGCCGCGCGTCAATTGCGCCCGTCCGCGCGCGAAGGCCAGCGCCCAGGCGATGATGAACAACGCCAGCGGCATCACCAGCATGTGCGCGTGCAGGTCGCTGTACAGAAACGTGAACAGCGGAAATTCCGTGATCTCGTTGCCGGGTCCCGGCGGGATGACGCGGCTGGGAAACCAATACCAATCTCCGCGCCCGATGGGCAGGATCGCGTTTTCGGTTGTCACTTTCCATATTCCCTGGAACGCCCAGCCCCATCGTTGAAAGAAATTCGCGTCGGCAGGGACGATGCCCGCTGGAGCGGCGACGCGTTGGAACGCGTTGAACACCAGTTGAATCGCGCCGAGATTGCCGAGCAGGACGGTGAGCAGTGAGGCTGAAAGCCCGGTTACAAGTTGAAGGTTGCGGGCTTGTCCTGAGGTATATCGAAGGGCTGTGAGATACGATTCGTTTTGAGACTTCTCAATTGCAGAATACCCAACCGTGAACGCGCCGAGCGCGACCAGCGCGAACCATGTCGGCAAAATAAAATTGTGCGCGATGGATGGAACGATGCCGAGCAGTTTCACCGGCGTGCCAGCCAGCACAAAACCGTAATAGTAGTAATTGATGTATCCGCCCGCGAACCAGGGGTCGTAAGGCGGGAAACTCTCGCTTTTCAAGACTGCGTTGAAATATGAAAAATCCATCGGACGCTCGCCGCCCTTGGATGGATGCCACATATCGGGGTTGCCAACGCGGATGAGCAAATCAATCAGGAAAAAGGATAGGAAGACGATCTCCGCCATGACGAAGAACTGACGGTTGGAATCCCAGTCGTGCTTGAACTCGCTCTTGCGCCTCATCCACAAACCGACGCCGGTCACTGCGACCAAAGCGAATGCCACGCCGATGCTGATTCGCGTGTACGGCGCCCCGAGCGAACCGCCCATCCATGAAAGCCAAGCCAGTAACACGATGCCGGTGATTCTTCCCAGGGCATAGGCGTACTGTCTCAAACCCGGCAAAGCCAGCCGCGCGATGGGATAGGCAAAAATTCCCAGCGCAAAGATGAAGGCATACCACAATAACACACCGAGAATCGGATATTTGTTTTGAAGCCAGTCGTAATCGAACAACGCCGACCATGTGCCGCCCGCGCGTTGGCTCGCCCAGCGCGACTCCGGGAGCGTCAGGGTCTTGAAATCGTCGAATTGAGTCGGCGTAAGCGGGACGACCGCCGCCAAATTCACGGAACTTAAAACGGCGCGAACCGAGTCTGCGTCGAAGGAATCCGTCTTCTTGAAGATCAACACCTTGGGATGGTCGTAGAAGGTGAACGCCTCCTCCGCCCGCTGGTCGTTGATGACGATATTTCCCAAAGTCGGGTACGACTCAAAGACCGCCGCCAGTTCGTAACCGAGCCTGCCTTCGTAAGTTCCCGGCTGGGCAAGGCGATAACATTCGATGATCTCCTCCCCGGCGGGACAGCCGATCAACTCGCGGTAATACAACGTCGTGAGCGGATAGCGCTCCGGCAGGCGCGTGATCTGCCCGTATTGATGATTGGTGGGGATGACGATGTAATCGCCCCTGGAGAGAATATCCACAAAGCGGTTGATCTTGCTGGCGTCGTCGGGCCAATAGACTTGCAGGACGAGATCGTCGTTGCTGTACATCCCGCCGTAGGGATCGTAGCCGTCAACGCGGAAGGGCAAGCCCCAGTCGTAATCGGTCTCGTTGACGATTGCCGAGCCTTCGATGTAAAGCCCCTGTCCGAGCGTTTCGATGCTGAGGGTATAGGATTCTTTGGCGGATAGGGGGATGGGCTTCTCGAAGGTAAAGGTCAACGGCGCGCCGCGCGGATCCGCCGTCAGCGTAGTATCGAGCGCGGCGGAGGCGCGACCCAGTTCGAGGTCGGGTTGTGAGTCGGAGGTCAGGATCAACGTGACGGGGGAGGGAATCCCGGATTCATCGCGGGCGTAGGTGAATGTCGCCCCGGTCAACGCGCCGTCCGCCTTTGGGATGAAGGGCAGGATGTAGGGAGCCCCGTTCACAATGGGGACGTCGGGCAGGACGGCGAGCGGATGGTTGTATTTCCCGTTTTCCGATTCGATGACAAGGTTTACCGAGGAGGGGACGTTTAGAAATATCCAGTGCGAGGCCGTCATGCGGGGTTCGCCGCGCAGGTAGATGCTTTGGAAGGCGAACGCCCAGGCGGCGGTGAGGGCGAGGACGATGAAGCCGAGGAAGTAAGACGAGATACGAGTTGCGAGATACGAGTTACGAGTGTTGAAATAACGGGGAGCTTCGATTACCGCCCAGGCCGCCATCATGCAGAGGAGCGGATAGATGGGGAGTTGATAGCGCATCGTCGGGTTGAATTGAAGCGATTGCCAGATGAAATAGAACGCCGTCCAGCCCCAAAGCAAGAGGTGGCGGTACTCTCCTTTGAGGATGCGCCAGCCCATAAAGAGAAAGCCCGCCCAGGCGAGGATGCCCAGCGGAAGCCCAAGCCCCCAGACGGTGAGATTCTCGAAGGAATATAAATGCGTGCGGCGCGCCCATTGCAGATTCCAGGGCAGGTCGGCTTTGCCGGTGGCTTGCAGACGTTGTTCCGATATGCCCGCGATCCAGTCTTTATCGAGCAGGAGTCCGTCGAAGGCATAGGGCTGGAAGATGCGGAAGGAGATGACGGCGGCGAGCCCGCCGGCGATGAGGGATATAACTACCAGCGCCCAGTATTTGGCGGGCAGTTTTTCGTGACGGTCGTGAACCAGCCAGCGGACGAAGAAAGCGAACGGCAACACGATGGACATCGCCGCGGCGTTGATCTTGGACGCCATCGCCATGCCGAGCGCGAAGCCGAAGGCGAGGGAGAGAAGGACGAGGGGGCGAGTGAAGAGATGCGAGTAACGAGTAACGAGATACGAGATACGAGTTACAGGGGCGTCCTCGTTACTTGTTCCTTGTTTCTCATCACTTGTTCCTCCTCCCTCGTTACTTGTTATTTGTTGCTTGTTGCTTTTCTCTTTCCATTCCACAATTCCCACGGCAAAGATCAACGCGAGGAAGAGAAACGTATTAACGAACAGATCGGACGTGAAATAATGCGATTGTTGAATCTGCATCACCGCCAGCGAAGAGAACCCCGCGGCGAGCGCGCCCACCCCGCGCCCATACAGGCGCGAAACCAGCAGGTATAAAAAGAAAATGGCGAACAGGTCGGCGACGGCGGCTGTGTGCCGGGCGAAAATTTTCGAGACGCCGATTTCATCCCTCCCCGCCGCTTCCATGAGGATGCGCGTGAGAGTCATCGGCAGGTTGCCGTAAACAAAGAATCCGTACCCGCGATTGTAGGGGTTGAGCGTGGAAATCGAACTGTCGAAATATTCGCCGATGTTCATCCAGCGGCGTTTTTCGGGGGGACATGCCTCCACAGGAACGCCGGGGTCGTCGCACACTTTCGCGCGCAGGTTGTCCAGCACGCCCATCAGGAACAGCTCGTCGGGATGCTGGTGATAGCCTTCGCCCCAGTCCGCGCCGCCGAGGCGCAAATATCCCGCCACGAGCAGGATGAGGATGAAGAGGATATCGTACAGCCGCGAGCGCTTTTCGTTGATCATAATGTTTTAGAAGCGACAGTCGCTTTGCGGGCGGCTGTCGCTTTAATCATCGCTCCACTAAAAAGATGAAGAAATCCTTGCCGGGGGAAGCCGAAGTATGGCGGGTGATTTTGCCCTGCGGGTAGAGTTCCCTGAGAAGCCTGTCGGTTTCGGCGTCCGCATTCCAATAGATGAACATCTTGGGCGCGGGATAGGCAAGACTCTCCGCGAGGTGGTCCTGCCACAGGGCCAAATCGCGGTCCGGCACGCCCGCCCAAATGCCGGGCAGGCGCGTGTCCACCCAGTAGGGATATGGAACGATCCAGACCGTGTCAACCTGCCCGTATTCTTCGTCGAATTCGCGAATCACCGCTCCCATTTCGGAGGAATTCCAATGCGCCGCCGCAAACGATTTCGAAAATTGGTTGAAGACGAGATCGTAATTGAAATATGCGACGCCTGCAAACAGGATGCCCACCATGCCGCCGGCGAGGAGTCTGCGCTTCGTCCCCGACCCGAAACTGGTCGCCAATCCATCGAGCGCCATCGCCGCGACGACGAACACCGTCACCGAAGCGCCTCCCGCGCGGTTCATGGCGGGGTTTTCGCCCGGGAACGCCAGCGATAACACGGAAGGCAAAATTAAAATGGGAACGGAAACCAGCAAAAGCAGATCGCGCCAATCGCGCTGGCGGATATACCGCGCGATCAGTAATACGATGCCGAGCAGGAATAACGCCCCCGTAATCATGTCCAATGCGGGGCGGTGTGTGACGGAATGGGTGCCAATCTCCCCGTCGTCCCAGTTGAACATCAGCAAGCCCTTGTACGCGTTCGAAAGGAAGATCTGCCACGCGGGACCGGGCAGGGGCGTTTCCACGCCGCTCAAACGTGTGAAGGCTCGATATCCGAAATGATCGGGATGGGCGATCCAATATCGCAAGAGCGGCGAAAAGATAAAAGTCGAAACGACGACCACCAGCAGGAACCAGAAGAACGCGCGGCGGCGGTCTTCGCCCGACGTTGCATGAAGAAAGTAGATGAAAAACGCGACAACGACCAGGATCGGGACGATGCGGAAGGGGCTGTAGCCGTGCAAGCCGAGTCCGAGGAAGATGCCGGCGAGGATGAAGTCGTTTCGATTTCGAGTCCGCAAGCCGCGGACGAGATAAAGAAGCGTGGGCGCGGCGAAGAGCGGGTAAAGCGGGAAGCGCAGCCCGATCCGCGAGATGATGTTGGGCCAGCTGGCGACTCCAAAGAGGAACAGCGCAAAGAGGGCGACGCGCGCGTTTCCAAATTCCTTTCCGAGCATGTATATATAGGGGAGGGTAAGAATGCCGAGCAGGACTGTGCCGAGCTTCAGGCTGAGGAAGGTATACCCCGTGTTAAAGACGGCGAGTACCAGCAGAGTCCAGTACATTTGAAAGGCTTCGCGCCCGGTGTTGCGTTCGAAGAAGATGTTGGTGTTGCCAAGCGAAGTGATTTCATAAACATCCAGGATTTTTTCGGCATGGTCGCTGAACGGCTCGAGAGGCGTCTTGTCGAGTTGGTGCAGGCGGAAGAAAATCGCAATGCCGGCCGCCGCCGCGATCAACCCGAGACGGACCCATTTATTGCGAACGATCTCGAAGTTCCGAATTTTGACTTCGACCCCGCGCCAAGCCCATACCCTGGTTGGGCTTTCCGCTTCTTCTTCCCGGGTTTGAATCTTTGGCGCTCGAATCCAAAAACTGACAACCAGAAACGCCAGCGATAACAGCCATAAGGAGACGTTTACGGCGTTGAATTTTTGCCCGCCGAACGCCCAAAACGCGGCGACGCCCAATACCGCCGCCAAAATCAACGGGAGCAACCGCGCCGATAAGGGATCCGCCATGCGCCAGGCGGCCGGCATACTGGGCAGATGCCATTCATTGGAACGATACGCCCACAAGCCCATGCCGAATGCGGCGAGATAGAGCGCCGCCGAAATCATCGCCAGGCGGAGCGGCGGCTCGACCAGGGCTTGCGCGAACAGCGCCATTCCGAAAGCCAGCGCGGCGCGCCAGGGAAAGGTCCCGGCTCGAACCGGTTCGACGACTTGTTCCGCCACCGCGTTCTGCGCCGCTTCGCGCGCCAGCGCCCGGTCGAATTCCTCGCGGCGGCGCGCGTCCCATACCGAACGGATGAAGTTGGAGAACGAACTCCAGTCCTTTGTGACGGATTTGTACAGGTCGAGAACGGTGGGTTCCTGCTCAGGCGTTTGTTCGGGTGTTTCTATAGCCATATCCGCCCAAGTTTACTTCATCTTTTAGAATCGTTCTGCGATATTCGGAATCTGTAATTCAATGAAAGTGTGCATGCAAAACATGTCAGGTAACTTGCTCCCAGCGCCGTCCTCGGCGCGGGATTTCCCTCGTAGACCGCCGCCGCCCACAGGGGGCTTCGCACAGGACGGCGGCTTGAGCGGAGGCGCTGACAACCTTTACTTGCACACCAATGAAACGCCGCCGCGCACGATGTTTTGATACAACCCCGCCTGGATGTCCGCCATCCATTGCCAGCGCGCCTCGCTGATGACGCGGACGTCGAGTATGACGTTATTTCCTCCTGGCGATCACGAGAATACTTTCCCCCCAGCGCATCGGCAGAAAGACCCAGCCGGTGACGGCTTGAAACCCGCCCAGCGAGCCAAAGAACAATTTTTGAATCTGCTTCGGCGCAAAACGGATGTAGGGGACATCCCAGAAACCGTCCGAAAAAACGCGGATGAATTCAAAGCCCGCATCCCGGATCAAAGCCAGCCATTCTTCGGGTTGCTTCAACGAAATGTGGGTCGGGTCCTGGTAGCCGATCCATTTGTCGCCCTTCCAGGGTTTGAGCAGGGAGCCAAGGTTGGGCGTGGCGAGAATCAAAATGCCGCCCTTCTCGGTCACGCGCCCGATCTCGTTGATGGCTCTCGCCGGGTCGGGCAAATGCTCGACGATATGTTTGATGATGACCACGTTGAACGCGCCGTCCCTGAATGGAAGTTCCTGCGCGGACGCCGTTTGCAGCGACGCGCGTTCCGCGACTTCTTTGGATTTTTTGACAGCCCAGTGATTCAAATCCATACCGTACGCTTCGAACCACGCCGAGAGTTGACCGGTGAGATGCCCCATGCCTGATCCCACCTCGAGCAGTCGCGCTCCGCGCCGCCCATAACGGCGGGCAAGCATGGCGAAGAATCGATTCGACCACCAATACATGCTGTATTTGGCGAAGGTGATGTCTTTATAGGTGTGGGAGGAGAAGTAGTTTTCGTCGAAGGGCATGGTTAAATGTAGCGCCGACTTAAGTCGGCGTTACCGCTTTCTCGCAATATAAAACGTAAACGCGCCATCCCCCACCGGCTCGGGCGAGGAATATTTTCTCACATAGGCTTCGGTTGCCGCGAGATTCCATTTCGTGGACGAAATGATCCATTTTCCGGTGAGGGCTTTGGCGGCCACAGAGGGCAGACCAAAATAGTGTCCCCATTCTAACACCCGCATCGAGGCGGGAGAAAAATAATGCCACCAGCGTTCGAGGGTAAAGCCTGCGTCCTTCAAGCGCTTCTCCCAAACATCCGGTTCGTCCGCGTGGTGGACTCGGGAGATTTTGCGAAACCAGTT
>CAADGT010000108.1 GCA_900696595.1 uncultured Chloroflexota bacterium | reverse complement strand
TGCGTTTGAAATTAGAAATCGCTCTCTTTGGCTTTATCCGCTTCATCTTTGGCGCGGTCGGAACCCGCAATGGAAAATTTTATCCATCGGGGATGCCGTCGCATCCGCATAAAAACCAGGCAAGCGGATTTATCGAATGTCTTTCCGGTTGCTGCATGGCGTTTCGGCGCGAGGTGTTTGAGAAAGCCAAATTTGATGAAGCCCTTGCCCGTTATGGACTGATGGAAGACGCGGATATTTCCAAACAAACCCTCGACGCCGGGTATAAAATCTATTATCAAACCGCCGCCACGCTCATCCACAACGAAAGCCCGATGAACCGCCTCAAAGTTCAGCAATGGGCGGAGATGAGCGTCGTCAATTATGATTACCTCTTCCGCAAGAGTTGGGCGCGGGAGAAATGGCGTTGGCTTTTTTATTATTGGGCGCTGATCGGTCTGTTCGCGGCGAACTTCCACAGCCTCAAAGGCTTGAAAGGCACGTTGACTGGAGTAAAGAAGATCGTAGGTCACGCTTGAAGCGTGACAGTCGTGTTGAAAACGCGACCTGCAAGGAATGATGAAAAGCGCGCTTATCACTGGCATTTCCGGTTTTGTCGGCAGACACTTGCGAGAAGAACTTCTTCGCGAAGGCTGGCGGGTTTTTGGATTCGACCTCCGCCCGGCGGGGGAGAATGTTTTTGTCGGCGATCTTTCTGACCGCGCGGCTCTGACCCGCGCCGTAGCGGATTGCCAACCCGCTGCCGTGTTCCACCTGGCGGGCGTGATCAAGTCACAAGACCCGCAGGCGTATTATGAGTCCAACCTCTTCGGGACGTTGAATCTGCTTGACGCGCTTATGCAAATGGAGAAACGGCCGAAGGTAATTTTGGCGAGTTCGAGCGCGGTCTATGGGCTGACCAAAAGCCCGCGCCCCATCACGGAGCGATTCCCCCTGCGCCCGGTGACGGAGTACGCCGTCAGCAAGGCGGCGCAGGAGGCGGCGTCCTTGCGGTATCATTACGCCTTCGGGCTGGATGTAGTCGTTGCGCGGATGTTCAACCTGCTCGGTCCCGGTCAATCGCCCGACCTGGCTTGCTCGGCGTTTGCGCGTCAGATCGCGCTGGCGGAGGTTTCGGATCAGAATGAAATTGTCACCGGCAATCTTGACGCCAAACGCGATTTTGTGGATGTGCGCGACGCGGCCCGCGCCTTTGCCCTGCTCGCGGAAAAAAGCAAAGCCGGACAAAGTTACAATATTTGCTCAGGGAAGGCTGTGACGATTCAGCGCTGTTTGAGCAAGATGATGTCAAAGTCGAAGAAACAGTTATCGGCGCGGGTTGATCCGGCGCGGGCTCAGAAGAACGATATCCCCATGCAGGTGGGAAGTTTCGAGAAGTTGAAAAAAGCGACGGGTTGGAATCCGCGCATTGCTCTTAATCAATCCTTATCAGACCTGCTCGACGATTGGCGCAAGCGGACCCGCAGGGGCGTCAAATGATCTGGTTGCGCCGCAAAGGGTCGCCCTTGCCTGGCAATAAAATAAATTGGAGTTGAAATGAATTGGAACGGTAAAAAAGTTTTGGTCACCGGCGCGGGCGGATTCATCGCCAGTCATTTGATCGAACGGCTGGCGAGTGAAGGCGCAGCGGTGCGCGGATTTGCGCGTTACAACTCGCGCAACGACCTCGGCATGTTGAAGCGGCTCGCGCCGGAGGTTCTTTCGCAGGTGGAGATCATGCAGGGCGACCTGCGCGATACCGAGGCGGTGCGCAATGCCGTGCGCGGCGCGGATACGGTCTTTCACCTCGGCGCGTTGATCGCCATCCCGTATTCGTACGTCAACCCGCGCGAAGTCTTCGACGTGAACATCAACGGCACGCTCAACGTGTTGATGGCGGCGCGCGATTTTGGAACGCGGCGCGTGATACATACATCCACAAGCGAAGTGTATGGCACGGCGCAATATGTGCCGATTGACGAAAAGCATCCCTTGCAGGGACAGTCGCCCTACTCCGCCAGCAAGAGCGGCGCGGATAGAATCGCCGAAAGTTTTTATCGTTCTTTTGAAACGCCGGTGGTCACGCTGCGCCCGTTCAACACGTTCGGTCCCGGTCAATCCATGCGGGCGGTCATCCCGACGATCATCGTTCAAGCGCTGACCCGCGACGAAGTCAAACTCGGCAGTCTTGAGCCTTCGCGCGATTTTACGTTTGTAAAAGACACCGCCGACGGTTTTATGAAAGTCGCCGAAGCCGAAGGCGTATTGGGCGAAGAGATCAATCTCGGCAACGACAACACCATCCGCATTGGCGACCTTGCCGAAAAGATTTTCAAGATCATTGGCAAGACTCCCAAGATCGTTGCTGACCCCCAGCGCGTGCGACCGGGCAAAAGCGAGGTGATGAAGTTGTGGGCGTCGAACGAAAAAGCCAAACGCATGATCGGATGGGAACCCCGCGTCTCTCTCGACGAAGGTTTGAAACTCACCATTGAGTGGATCTCCGCTCATCTTGATCTCTACCGACCCGACCAATACACGGTGTAACATGCGAGCAGTCATTCTGGCGGGCGGCAAAGGCGCGCGCCTTGCCCCATACACAACCGTTCTCCCCAAGCCGCTCATGCCCATCGGCGAGATGCCGATTCTCGAGATCGTGATTCGCCAGTTGCAAAAGAAGGGATTTGACGACATCACCCTGGCGACCGGTTATTTGGCGGAATTGCTCATGGCATATTGCGGCGACGGCAGCAAGTTCAATACTCGCATTGATTATTCCCGCGAGGAACAACCGCTCGGCACGGCGGGACCGATTGCGCTCGTCTCCAATTTGAACGACACTTTTCTGGTGATGAACGGCGACCTGCTGACGACCATTGATTACAACGCCATGCTGAACTATCACCGCGAGCGCGGCGCGTTGGCGACTGTGGCGTGTTATCAACGCGACGTGAAGATTGACCTCGGCGTGATCGAAGTGGATGGAGACAACTGGATTTCCAACTACATCGAAAAGCCCACCTATCATTATTCGGTCAGCATGGGCATTTATCTCTTCGAGCCGGAGATTTTGAACTACATCCCCAAAGGCGAGCGGCTGGATTTGCCCGAACTGGTCTTGAAACTGATGCGCGACGGAAAAAAGGTCAATGTCTTCAACTTCGACGGCTACTGGCTGGACATCGGCCGGCATGACGATTACGAACGCGCCATCGAGGAATTTGCCAAACACCGCGAGGCGTTTTTGCCTTGATACTTCTCATCTTTACGAACGCCTATCCCTACGACGTGATGGGCGAGCAGACCTTTCTCGCGGGCGAGATCGGGATTTTGCGAAAATATTTTGACCGCATTGTTCTCGTCCCGCAAAATAAATACGGAAAGACCCTGCCCCTGCCCCCCGGCGTGGAAGCGGCGCTGGATTTTTCCGCTCGGTTTTCTTTCGCAAAGCGGATTCCCGCGTTCCTTTCGTCTCTGTCTCAAAAAGACGTATACGACGATATCCGCGGCCGCTTTCCCGGCTCTTTGTCCCCGGCGTATCTGAAAAAAATGTTCTTCTTCTTATCCGCCGCGCGCCAGACTCAACACTGGCTGAAAAACTGGATGAAAAAAGAGAACGCCTCCGCCCGGGATGTGATGTGCTATTCCTACTGGTTTACGGAAATTACAATGGGACTGGGATGGGTCAGGGCTGAAGAGCCTGCCTTGCGCGTTGTCTCTCGCGCGCACGGCTACGATCTTTACGAAGAGTTGTACAAACCCTGGCCCCTGCGCCGGAAATCCATTTCCCTGTCGGATGCCGTCTTCGCAGACTCGGACATCGGCGCAAACTACCTGCGGGAAAAATATCCCCAATTCAAAGAAAAATACGAAGCGGCTCTGCTCGGCGTGCCGGACCCCGGCGGGATTGCCAGCCCGTCGTCGGACGGCGTTTTGCGGCTTGTCTCCTGCTCCAATTTTCACCCCGTCAAACGCATTGACCTGCTGTTTGAAAGCGTCGTCGTCGCCGCAAAAAAACGCCCCGCGCAAAGGATCAAGTGGACTCACTTCGGCGGCGCGGAGGAGATTCGGCGGCAATATACGCAGCGGGTTGCCGGTGAATTTCCCGCCAATGCAGAAGCGTTTTTCCCCGGCTATCAAAGCCAGCCTGAATTAATTCAAACCTACCTCTCCCACCCGGCGGATGTCTTCCTCAACGTCAGTTCCACCGAAGGGACGTCCGTCGCCATGATGGAAGCCGTCAGTTGCGGCATCCCCGTTCTTGCAACGGCAGTGGGCGGCAACGTTGAAATTGTCCGCGAGAAGAATGGATTTTTGCTGGGCGAAAATCCCACGCCGGATGAAATTGCGAATGCGCTTTTACAGGTCTGCGACAACCGCGAACGCTGGCTGACGAAACGCCAGGGCAGCCGTGAGGTTTGGCGGGAACGATATAATGAAACGACCAACTTCGAGGCGTTTGCTCAAAAACTGGTCGAGATAAGGAAGCGTTGATTTTATGTGCGGCATTACCGGCTTTTGGAATCTGGATGGCAGACCGGTCAATCGTGAAGAATTGATCCGCTTTACCAATCAACTCGCGCATCGCGGGCCCGACGGCTGGGATGTTTACACGGACGAATCCGCCAGCCTCGGGCTGGGACATCGCCGCCTCGCCATCATTGACCTGAACACCGGCGACCAGCCCATGTCTTACCTGAACGGGCGGTATTGGATCGTCTTCAACGGCGAGATCTATAATTTTGTTGAACTAAAGAAAGAACTCGAAAGCCTCGGCTATGTTTTCAAAACCGACTCCGATACCGAAGTGATTCTCGCCGCCTACGACAAATGGGGCGAAGATTTTCAATTCAAACTCAACGGCATGTGGGCATGCGCCATCTGGGACAGCCGCGAACGCAAACTTTTTCTTTCGCGCGACCGCTTCGGAGTCAAACCGATGATCTACCTCTTCGACGGCAGGCGCTTCGCCTTTGCCTCGGAGATGAAAGCCTTCCTCGCGCTCGACAACTTCCGCGCCGAATACAACCCGACCGTGCTTGCCAACTCGCTCGAAGACGCGACGCATGTCGAAGGCGCGGAGGACTGCCTGTTTCAAGGACTCAAAAGATTATTGGGCGGCCATTGCCTTACGCTCGACGCGGACGGAAGAATGAATATCCGCCGCTGGTGGAACACGCTCGATCATCTTCCAAACGTCCCCCAACGATACGAAGACCAGGTTGCGCAATACCGCGAATTGTTTCTCGACGCCTGCCGCATCCGCATGAGAAGCGACGTTCCCATTGGCACCGCCCTCAGCGGCGGACTGGATTCAAGTTCGGTTCTCTCCTCCATGAGCCGCATCCGCAAATCGGGCGACGCAACCATGCGCTTGGCGCACGAATGGCAAAAGGCATTTATTGGAACGTGGCCCGGCAAAATCATTGACGAGCGCCATTACGCCGATGAAGTCGTCAAAAAGACCGGCGTCACCCCGATCTACTGCGAAATGAACGCCGGGATGTACCTCGAACACTTCGACGAAATCCTTTATCAATTCGAAGAACTCTCCGACATTCATCTCGGTCCCTGGTTCGTTCACAAAATGCAAAGACAAAACGGCGTGGTCGCCACCATTGACGGGCACGGCGGCGACGAAGCCCTCGGCGGCTACACCTGGCACGTCTTCGCCGCCATGCGCGACGCGACCCCAATGCGCTACGCCGAACTCGCCTTGATCCGAAACAGCATGAGCCTGACTCACGGACTCGACACCTACATCCATGCCATTAAAAACCGTCTGGCTGGAAAACAATCCGCCTCAAACCGGACCTCATGGCTGGTCGCCCGACCCGGGCCTTTTTCCACGCCTGGGATGGAGCAGGACGCCCCGCGTCTCGCCGGACGGGATGAACTCTTCAAATCGCTCTACGCCGACTTCCACTTCACACACCTGCCCATGAACCTGCGCGACTTTGACCGCCTCTCCATGGCGCACGGAGTCGAAGTCCGCTCGCCGTTCATGGACTGGCGTTTGG
>CAADGT010000107.1 GCA_900696595.1 uncultured Chloroflexota bacterium | reverse complement strand
TCCGGCTTTCGCCGCCTGACGACCGACGACAACCGCCAGCGCTATTACCCGTCCATCTCGCCGGATGGATCGAGCGTCGTCTACGCCGCTTTTCGCGAACCGAACATCTACGAAATTTACGAAACGATCATCTCCAGCGGCGAAGTTAAACAACTCACCGACCGGCTCGGCAACCTCAACGGACCTGAAATTTCACCCGACGGCTCGAAAATCGCCTTCAAACTTTCAACGTCGGACGCAAACCAGATATGGATAATGAACCGCGATGGGACAAACCCACAGCCTGTGCCGAACGCCTCCGGCTGGGACCCGACCTGGTCGCCGGACGGCGTTTATATTTTGTTTGCTTCGGACATGCAAGGCGCGATTCAACTTTACAGAATCAAGCCTGACGGCAGCGACCTGCTCAGGGTCAGCGACCTGCCCGCCATCCGCGGACGAAGCGACTGGTCGCCCGACGGCTTGTTCATCGTCACTTATTCCGGTCAACCCTGGAACCGGGATGTTTACATCATGAACGCGGATGGAAGCGACTCGCGTATCTTGACTCCCTCCGGCGGCAACTCGCAGGGACCCTCCATCTCGCCCGACGGTCAATGGGTTGCGTTTACAGCCTATTACGACCTATACGGAAACGATCACGGATGCGAGATTTACATCATCCGCATTGACGGCGCGGATGTAAGAAGATTGACGGACAATGATTATTGCGATTACCAGCCCCGCTGGGGTCCGTAATTGCGCAATCGGCGCAACGATCTGCATAGTCGGCGTTTTCTAACGCCGAAGGATTCATTCGAAAGTGTCTGAAAACTGTCATTTCGACGAGCGGAGCGAGAAGAAATCCTGCGCGCTCGCGGGGAAAAGATTTCTCGCTGGCGCTCGAAATGACAAGGACAAGAGTTTTCAGGCGCTCCCTTAGAGGATATGACCACCAAGGAGACAATGTCGTATGGGATTTTTATCCGCCCTTTTTGGCCCGGCAACGCCGGTCATTACCCCCGAAGAATTGAGCGAGAAACTGAAGTTCGGGAAACATCCGCTGGTCTTGGACGTGCGTCAGCCGCATGAATTTCGATCCGGTCACATTGCAGGGGCGAAGTTGCTTCCGCTCGACGCCCTGCGCGGCAGGATGAACGAATTGCCGAAGGAACGCGAGATCGTTTGCGTTTGCGCGAGCGGCAACCGCAGCGCGAGCGCGTCGAAGATGCTGGCGAAGGAAGGCTTCAAGGCGTTCAACCTCCGGGGCGGGATGCTTGCCTGGCGGCGGGCAAAATTGCCGGTGCAGAAATAAAGAGAAGGCGGTTGAGCGCCCGCCCTTACCGCCCGTTTGCCGCTTTCAAGTCCTTCAAATTCAATTGATACGTCACCCGCCCGTTGTACTCGTTCGGTTCATAAACGAAGAGCACATCCACTCGCGGCGGCATGGATTTATGCCGTTCTCCGAATTTAAAACCGATGGCGTCATGGACGACGCCTTTTGAATCTTCAAGCGTCAATTTTAGATGTTTCCCCTCCGCGCCCACAGTGCGCGACGATTTGACTTTGACGCTTCGCGCTACGAAGGTCGCCTCGCGGTTGCCGTAGCCTGTGGGCTCAAGGTATTTGAGTCCCTTTTCGTAAACCTCGGGGCGCATTTCGGATAAATCAACCTCCGCATCCGCTGTAAGGGTGGGCTTGAGTTCTGTTCCCGAAAGTTTTTCCCCGGCGATGGCTTTCAGGCGCGAAACGAGCTCTTCTAAATTTTCATTGCGGACGGTGAAGCCCGCCGCCGCGGCATGACCGCCGTGACGGACGAGCAAATCCGCGCATTGATCGAGCGCGTCGGTGATGTGAAATTCGGGGATGGAGCGGCATGATCCGCGCGTTTCGTCCGCGCCTTTGGAGGCGACGATGGCGGGGCGGTAATATTTATCTGTCAGGCGCGAGGCGGCGAGACCGACCACGCCGGGGTTGAAATCTTCATGCGCGGCAAAGAGCAGGCAGGTATCCGGGTCGCCGCTCAGGGCGATCTCTTCTGCGCGGGTTTGCGCCTCCCTTGTGATGCGCTGGCGTTCGCGGTTCTGCATGTCGAGCTGCTGGGCGAGTTCACCGGCTTTGAAGACGTCGCTCGTAGTCAATAATTCAAAAGCGGCGAGCGCTTCCTTCAATCGTCCCGCTGCGTTCAAGCGCGGTCCGAGCATGAAGCCGATGTGACCGGCGTTAACTTTCTTGAGATTCAGCTCGGCGACCGCCGCAAGAGAGAACAATCCCTGCCGCCTGGTCTGACTCATCTGCCGCAATCCCTTTTTGACAAGGACGCGATTCTCTCCCACAAGCGGGGCAAGGTCGGCGACGGTTCCGAGGGCGACGAGATCGAGCAATGAATCAAGGATGAAGGATGAAGGATGAAGGATGGTCAACGCCTCCGCGATCTTATAAGCAATCCCCACGCCAGCCAAATCCTTATCGGGATAAAGATCGCCGTGTCGTTTGGGGTTGATGACGGCGAAGGCGGCGGGCAGGTTTTCTCCGTCAGGGTGGTGATGGTCGCTGATGATCAGGTCGAGTCCCAAAGTCCGGGCGTGAGCCGCTTCGTTTGGCGAGCGGATGCCGCAATCCACACTGACGACCAGTTTTACTCCCTGCGCCTTGAGATCGTCCAGCGCGTTGTTGTTGAGACCGTAGCCTTCGTCGAATCGATTCGGGATATAGCCGATCGCGTTTGCGCCAAGATGTTTCAACGCCTCGACCAGCAGGGCGGTCGCTGTGACTCCGTCCACATCGTAATCGCCGTAGACGGCGATGGTTTCGTTTCTTTCGACGGCATGAAGGATGCGTTCGATTGCGATTCCCATGTCGGTCATCTGAAAAGGATCGGTGTTGTGGCTCGGTTCGCCGCGTAGAAACGCGCGCGCCGAGGCGTCGTCGGCGAAGCCGCGATTGTAAAGCGCCTGACGCAACAGCGGAGGAAAGGCTTGAAGCGCTGAATCCGCTTCGGGCGCGATGCGAGGCGGAATATTCCAGTGTTTATCCTGCGGTTTCATGACGGCGCGAGTATAAACGAGTCCTGAGTCGGCTGGAAGGGCGGTATATGAAACCACATCGCGTGTATAATTCGACCAGGAGAATGTTATGCGAGAACTTGCGCCCGACGAAAAAGCCTCGACCGTCATCATCTATACCCCGACGATGTTGATTCGCGGGGATATTATTTTGCGCGAGAACATGAGGGTCAGCATCTGGTTGCGCACACAGGGGGTTCCAAATTTCATCCATCTATACAAGGCGAGCATTATTCAGCTGGCGGGGTCGCCCCCGCGCAATTATTCAAAGGAGGAGGCGTTCATTCCCACACCGGAGGTGATCGGTTTTCATCTTGCGCCGCCCGCGCATGACCCGCCCGATTATGATTCATCGGAGTTGAACCGCCGTATGCAACCGGCGCAGGTGTTGGCAGGGTCGTTCGAGATCAAATCCTCCCTGCGCGTTTCGACCGCCGCCGATTTCGCGGCAAGTCTCGACGTGATGAACACAAGTTGGCTTTCGCTGTACGACGCGGAGATCGCCAACCCCTATGTGCCGCAATTGAGCATGAGCGTTCCGATGCTGTTGGTGCGCCCGAATAAAATCACGATCGGGTTATTGTAGCGGAATGTTCCAGTTCCAAATCACAGCCCAAGACAACCGCGCCCGCGCGGGGATTTTCTCCACGCCGCACGGCGACCTGCTCACTCCCGTATTCGCCCCCGTCGGCACGCAGGCGACCGTCAAGACGCTGACGCCTGAACACCTTAAAGACATCAACGCTTCGCTGGTGTTGAGCAACACGTATCATCTTTATCTGCGCCCCGGCGACGAGATTGTGCGCGACATGGGCGGACTTCACAAATTCATGCAGTGGCGCAAACCCATGCTGACCGACTCTGGCGGCTTTCAGGTTTTCTCCCTCGCGCAAACCCGCAAAATAGACGACGACGGCGCGACCTTCAAAAGTCACATTGACGGCTCAACGCATCGTTTGACGCCGGAGAAGTCCATTGCCGTTCAGGAAAACCTTGGCGCGGACATCATCATGGCGTTCGACGAATGTTCCGACCCGAACGACCATGCCTACATCAAGCAAGCCATGCGGCGGACTCATCGTTGGGCGGAGCGTTCGCTGAAGGCGAAGACGCGCCTCGACCAAGCCCTGTTCGGGATCGTGCAAGGCGGGGTTGATCCTGCGCTGAGAGCGGAGTCTGCCAAATTCATCGCCGCGCTCGATACGCCCGGCATCGCCATCGGTGGACTCTCGGTGGGCGAGACCAAACAGGAGATGCACGATACGCTCGACGTTGTCACGCCTCTGTTGCCGGAGAACAAGCCGCGCTACCTGATGGGAGTCGGCACGCCCGAAGACCTGATCAACGGCGTTTTGCGCGGCGTTGATATCTTCGATTGCGTTTTGCCGACCCGGCTGGCGCGTCATCCCTCCGCCTTCGCCCCCGAGGGACGCTTGAACCTGATGAACGCTTCCTTTGCGAGGGACGACCGTCCAATTGACGAAACCTGCGATTGTTATACCTGCAAAACCTTCGCCCGCGCATACATCCGCCACCTGATCGCGGCGAAGGAATTGCTCGCGGGGACGCTCATTTCTATTCACAACCTGCGCGCGCTGATCCGACTGATGGAGCGGATTCGCGCGTATATCGCCGAAGGCTCGTTTGAAGACCGCGCGCCGGAATTGCTGAATCAATGGTCGAATAACGCGAAACGAAACCGAAATCCATGAATATTCTTCACGCCATCGTCCTCGGCGTCGTGCAGGGATTGACCGAATTCATCCCGGTCTCCTCCACGGCGCATTTGTTTATCGTCGGTCACTATCTTGGACTTCCCGCCGACGATCGAACCTTCGCCTTCAACGTCATCGTCCAACTTGGAACGGTCGCCGCCCTGCTGGTGTTTTTCTGGCGGGATTACTGGCAGATCGCGCTGGCGGTCTTTCACGGCATGAAGCGCGGAAAACCGGTGGACGATTTTCATGCGCAACTGGGCTGGCTGGTGATCGCGGCCACCATCCCGGCGGGTTTTGTCGGACTGGCGCTCAACCGCTTCGTCAAGGACATGTCCAGCGACCCATTGCTATGGGCGGGGATTCGCCTGCTGTTCACGGCGGCTTTGCTCGCGGCTGTCGAATACTTCGACAAAAAAAAACGCGCGCTTGAATCCGCCACAACAACGGACGCGCTCACCGTCGGCTTGTTTCAGGTATTGGCGATCTTCCCCGGCGCCTCCCGTTCCGGCGCGACCATGGCGGGCGCGATGTTGCGCGGATTCGACCGCGCCTCGGCGGCGCGATTCGCCTTTCTCATGTCCGCTCCCATTTTGATGGCGGCGGGGTTGTATGAAACCGTTCAAGTCATCCTCCAGCCGAACACCACCGAATTTCTGCCCATCCTCATCGCTGGATTTGTTACATCCGCCATTGTCGGCTGGGTCGCCATCCGCTGGCTGTTGGAATATTTACGCAATCATTCCCTATATATTTTTTCGCTATACTGCCTGCTGGCTGGCGCGGCGATCTTCGTTGTTCGTAACTCATAACTCGCGCCCCCTATCTCGTAATTCGCATCTCATATCATCCCTCCTCCCCCCACACCATGAACCTCAGACCCCTCCTCAAACACCTTGTCGAAACCGAATCCCCCTCTCACGATAAAACCGCCGTGGATCGAGTCGGCGCAATTGTCGCGGAAGAGGCGCGCAAACTTGGGGCGAAGGTCGAGGTCGTTCCAAACCTCGAGACGGGGGATCACGTCATTGCCCGTTGGGGGAGCGGCGGGAAACCCATGCTTCTCGTCTGCCACATGGATACAGTCTTCCCGTTGGGGACGATAGAAAAATTTCCCTACCGCGAAGAGGAAGGCAAGATTCGCGGCCCCGGCGTCTCGGACATGAAAGCCAGCATCGCCATTTCGCTGGGCGCGATTGAAGACGCGTTGAAGAACGGCTTGACCCGGTCTGTCGCGCTGTTATGCACATCCGACGAAGAGATCGGCAGTCACACTTCGCGCGGGTTGATCGTAAAAATGGCGCGCGAAGCCGAACTGACGATGGTGATGGAACCGGCGTTGCTCGACGGCTCGCTCAAAACCTGGCGCAAAGGCGTGGGTGGATTCACTGTTAAAGCAAAAGGGCGCGCGGCGCACGCGGGCGGCGATCACGAAAAAGGGCGCAACGCCATCGAAGAGATCGCGCATCAAGTGATTGCCATTCAAAAATTGACCGATTACGAAAAGAAAACCACCGTCAACGTTGGCGTGATCAAGGGTGGCACGGTCTCGAATGTGGTCGCGGAGGAAGCCGAAGCGGAAGTGGATGTGCGCGTCATGCGAGTCGAAGAATGGAATCGGGTCGAGGCGGCGATGAAGAATCTCAAACCCGCGCTCGAAGGCGCATCCCTGCAAATCACCGGCGGACTCAACCGCCCGCCCATGCCCTTCGACGAACTTATGCAAAAGACCTTCAAGAAGGCGCAAGTCATCGCCGCGCAGATCGGCGTCGAACTCAAGGCGGGCGGTACGGGCGGCGCCTCCGATGCGAACCTCGTCGCCCCGTTCAATGTCCCTGTGCTGGACGGACTCGGCGCGATCGGCGAAGGCTATCACTCGGATCGCGAATACGTCTTTGCCGGCAGTCTCGCCCAACGGGTGAAATTGATTTCCGCGCTGTTGAGAAATTGGTGATCCGCTCGCGTACGACAAACTTCAGTTTGTCCCGCCTGCCCTGCGCAAAGCGATCCGCTTGCGTACGACAAACTTCAGTTTGTCCCGCCTGCCCTGCGCAAAGCGTAAACAGGAGGTTGTCGTAAATGCTCAGCCTTCGAGGTTTTGCGGGGTAAATCTCCTGCGTAGCGCATAAAAGTCCGCTGGTGGAAATTAACAACTCATGTTAAGCGCTTTTGCCATCCTCACGAACCGTCCACGAATAAAGTCACGAATTCGCGAATGTTGGCGCGCCTATTCGTTTATTCGTGAACATTCGTGGACGGTCACCGACTCATCGGCAGG
>CAADGT010000106.1 GCA_900696595.1 uncultured Chloroflexota bacterium | reverse complement strand
GGCGCTACCATGGTTGCCAAGGCTCGAGCCGCCTGGCTTAGCCGCCAATGGGATGCCTTGCCGTTGGCTGCTTGATTCTACAGAATTTGAATGCTCCCGCTTGATTCTACAGAATTTGAATGCTCCCTACTGGCTCTATCCATAGATCAGAATCGCGGGGCTAAAGCCGCCTGCTCAGCGCATGGAAGCCCTTCGAGCTGGCGCAACCAGTCGGGTTTGTGCTTTTTCAAAATAACCCAGCAATCCCGACTGATGCTTTTTCAACGCGAAAGCGCGAAGCGACCGAACTTACGCGAAAAACCTGCTCTGAGTCTGTCGAAGGATTCGCGGGATTCGCATCTTTCGCGCAATTCGCGTTAAGGTTTTTTGCCCGATTTAATGGTTCATCTCTGATTACCTTACACTCTTAAAATCAGGACGCGGACGAGCGCTGAAAACGCGGATTCAAGGCATTGTTTCGGGCGTTTTGCCAAAAAAATCTGCGTTCATCCGCGTTTTCAGCGTCCTAAAAACAAAGCGCAAGGTAATCAAGGTTCATCTGCAATATCCGACTTTCACGAACTGAGGCAGAGCGCTTGCGCTGAGTTCATCGAAGCGTCAGCCCGCCGAATTAAGCGGCGTAAAAGATGTGAGGCGGTTTACTTCCCCTCGTCCGCATCAATATGCCCGGGCTTTTCCTTCCCCAATTCCAAAGACCGCTGATACGCCGCCCAGACTGCGCGCGAAATGGCCGTGCGGAAGCCTGCCTTATCGAGATAATACAACGCTTCAGCCGAAGTCCCGCCCGGCGAGGTGACTTGATTCCGCAACGTGGCGGGATGCCTGCCCGCGCCCTCATAAAATGAAGCCGAGCCTTTGATGGTCTGCAAGACAAGTTGCTCGGCGATGCGGCGCGGAAACCCCATGTGGACCCCGGCGTCAATCAAGGCTTCGGTGAAAAGAAAGACATAGGCGGGTCCCGACCCGGAGAGAGCCGTCGCCATATCGAGATAACTTTCATCCTCCACAAAAACTTCCTCGCCCAACGCGCCGAGGATGGCGCGGGTCATCTCCCGCTGTTCTTCGGTCACTTCCTTTGAAGCGGTCCACACGGTAATGCCTTCGCCGATCTGTCCCGGCGTGTTCGGCATCGAGCGGACGATGGTTTTGTGCTTCAGGCCCGTCCCGATTTTCTTGATCGTCGCCCCGGCGATGATGGACAAGACCAAAGCGTCGCCCCGGACTCCCTTCAAGCCTTTCATCACTTCGGTCAACCTCTGCGGTTTGATGGACAGCGCCACCACGTCCGCGCCGTGGCTGGCGGCAGAGTTATCGGTTGTGAAGTTGATTCCATATTTCTTTGTCAATTCTTCGCCGCGCGCTTCACGAGGACCGGAGGCGATGATATTTTTCGCGTCCGCGAGTTTTTTTCGGAGCAATCCCGCAATCATGGCTTCCGCCATCACGCCGGGCCCGATGAATGCGATCTTTTTCTTGAGCATGAGAATTGTTTCCTGTCTGGGTGTGTGCAAAATGAGATCAGCGATCTCATTTTACAATGCAATTTGAGGTTTTCGATCTCATTTTGCAAGCCCGCCTTCCAGCCCGAAAACGGGGCAGGGCTTCGCTTTCCATTCATCCGCCAGTTTCAGCGCCTCGTCCGCCGCGGCATACATCTGTTTCTGAAATTCGGGGGAATAGCGATACTTCACAGCGGCTTCGGCAAATTCGTCCTCATCCACGATCACGGCGGGCTTGTGCGGGAATTTGGTAACGTCCAGTTCGTGATCCTTGAACTTCAGGACGCCGTCCGTCCATTCTGGCGGCGAGGCGATATTGATGTAGAGCTGGATCAGGTCTCCGCCCTGGTCGAACGCTTCGATCAAGTTATGATATTTATCGAACCAGTAATAAGCGCGTAAATGATGTTCGATATGGGAGACCGCGCCCTCGGCGTTGAACACTGGGGAGCCTGCCCGCCCAACCGTGATGACCAGTTCC
This sequence comes from uncultured Chloroflexota bacterium, assembly GCA_900696595.1. Taxonomy (GTDB): domain Bacteria; phylum Chloroflexota; class Anaerolineae; order Anaerolineales; family Villigracilaceae; genus Villigracilis. The sequence continues at coordinate 12,593 of CAADGT010000106.1, read as the reverse complement.
GGGCTGATATGCTTGATCAATGCCGTCCAGCTTCGGTAGATGATTCCGTCCGCTTTACAGGCGTGGACTTTGATCGTATCGCCGACTTTTGGGTTTTGCATGGCGCGAATTATAAAGGAACGAAGGGTTTGAGAGATCAGTCACGCACCCAGACGATCCATTTCTGTGGCAACGCCCATTCCCGCCCTTCGGCGAGATAGTAACTGTTCACAGGGATTTCAGCGACCCGGCTGTAGTTTTCCGCGATGTAACGAATCAACGGCATCGCTTTAGGATATTGACGCCATTGTTTCAAGGATTGAATGGGCGGAGTCAGGGAGGGTTGAATATCCACGATCACAGGCTGGCTTTGGGCAATGGCATCGAGAAACTCCCGCTGCATTTCAGGCGCGGCATAATCCGGCATGAGAAACGGATAGATATAAACGTACCGGGATGGGGAGGGCAGGTCCATGATGAAATTGAATTGAACTTCGTTTCCCCAAAACAACACGGGGCTGCCTTTTGGGGCGAACTCGTAGAGCGGTTGAATCTCAGTCAGCGCGGGAGGCGGGCTTTCATCTGAGATATGGGAATTCGCGCCGTTTTCATTATCTTTTGCCGGGTTTTGGAAATAAACCCGCAAGTCGCCGGCAAAAGGCGCGGCTTGTATCGCCAAAAAAGCGGCCAGAAGGGTGGGAAAATATCTGCGCGTTTCAACGGGGACAATCTGCGAAATGAAACGTATGAACAAACAGGCAAGCCCGCCCAACAAAGGAAGCCAGGTAATGAAATAGTGCAGATATCCGAACCCGGAGACGAGGGAAAACGCGATTTCAAGGGGAGCCGCGACCAGGATCAATTTGACAAACCCCATGTCGCCGAAATGCTTCGGCAGTTTATTGAAGGATACAATCAGCGCGATCCATGCCAAAAAGGCAAGGTAATTGAGCGCGCCCATTACGCGGAAGGAATTCAGAAAAGCCTCTCCGTAAAGGTTGCCCCTGCCCGCGTATAAGAAATTGTATAGGAAAACATCCGAGAAAAGGTCGCGCAGGGCATGATTCCGCCAAAAGTATCCGGCGGCAATCAACAGCGGCGTCCCAGCGCCCAGCGTCAGAAAGAGGAGCGAATATAAATGGCTATGCCTGCCCTGCTTCGTACCGCGAAACATGGACCATAGCGCGATAAGGATAATCGCCGCAAGCAAGGAGGATAAATTCGGGCGCAGTAAGACCGCCAGACCCGCAAATATACCGACCCAGAGAAATCTCAGATTGCTTCGTTCATCTTTTTCGGTCGGATAAAGATAGAGTTGAGCCGCATAAAATGGAAGCGCATATTCCTCGACGTGATTCCCCGCCCCAAACTGGGTTGTAAAAACGTGACCGAAGGCGAGAAGCCACATGGATGCGCCAACCCATGCAATCGTCCCGCCCGCGAACCGTCTCATCGTTAAAAAAAATAACGCGGCAGAAAGCGCCAGTGAGACGAATTCCACCATCCAGACTCCCCAATAGGATTGCGAAGCGATGGATAGACCGATCGCATTGATATAGTAGATCAAAGGACCCTTGTGATCCCAAAAATCCAGATAGGGGAGTTTCCCATCCAGAATCCCTGCGGCTATATAAAGAAAGACCCCCGAATCGCGATGCGGGATCGGCTGCGCGGCGGGGGACGCGGCGAACAGCGCGCTAAACACAATCGCCAGCAGGGAAAGGACAACGAAAATGATATTCCAAAAATTCTTGCTCATAAAGATTCGCCGGTTGTTTTACGCCGCATTCCCTGTGATACACTTCGACGGGATTATAACATTCACAAAACCGGTGACTTTTCGATGAACCTTTCGCGATTCAAACCGCTTGCCGGGTTCCTGGCGATTTTTTTACTTGGGGCGATTGCGCGGGCATGGCAATTCGGGACGATTCCCCCCGGGATAAGCGCGGACGAAGCCTCCATCGGGCTGGACGCCTACTACCTTTTGACATACGGCGTGGACCGCTACGGAATGTCCTACCCGGTTCACTTGATCTCCTGGGGCAGCGGGCAAAACGCGTTGTACGCCTATCTCATCATGCCGGTCATCGCGCTCAATGAATTGAACATTGACAGCATCCGGCTGCCCATGCTTGTCGCAGGAATCCTCTCACTGCCGCTGATCTATCTTGTGGGGAGGAAAATCGTCAACGAACAGTTTGGGTTGATCGCCATGTTCCTGCTGGCAATCTCCCCCTGGCACGTCATCGCTTCGCGTTGGGCGGTTGAATCGAACATTTTCCCATTTGTGTTTCTTGCCGGCTTTACGTTATTTTTGTATTCCGACAATGCGAATCGTTTTTTCGTCGCGGCTTGCGCGTCCTTCGGCTTGAGCATGTACGCCTACGGGACTTCTTATGCGGCGGTTCCGATCTTCCTTTCGATAAGCGTTCCGCTTTGGATTTATACGAAAAGGATGCGTTTCGCACAGGCGATTCTAGGGTTGGGCGTCTTTCTGCTCGTTTCCCTGCCCATTCTCGTTTTTATTGCGGTCAACGTGTTATCGCTTCCAGGCGCGCGTCTGGGATCGCTCACGATTCCGCGCCTGCCAGTCGAAGCGAGGTATATATCCCTCGGTTCGATGTTCGACCAAACCCCCCTGCAAAAAATGGGCGAGAACGCCCAAACCCTGTGGCGGCTGCTGTGGACGCAAACGGACGATTTCGCCTGGAATCGCGTCAAGCCGTTCGGGTATTTTTATACCGTTACATTCCCGCTTGCGTTGCTGGGGCTTTCATTCTCGCTTGCGCGAATTTATCGAAAAACACAGCGCGCCGAGTATCATCTACTCCTTCTTGCCTGGCTGCTGGCTTCAGTCTGCATTGGGCTGATTAACCCGGTCAACCTGACGCGCGTCAACCTGATCTTTACCCCGCTCATACTTTACATCGGATTGTTTCTTTTTGAATTGAAGGAGCGCATCCCGCCCGCCCTGCCGGTCGGGGGCGCCGTCCTTCTCCTCGCTTTTTTTCTGTTTCAGCGAGCCTATTACGGAACGGAACACCAAAGAAAACTGCGCGTGGCTTTCAACTCGGGAATCATTCCCGCAATCGAGTTTGCCGTGGAAAAAAGCGAAGACGCGGCGGTCTGCTTTACAGAAACTGTGCCTTCATCTTATGTGTATGTATTGTTCAGCCAAAAGCCTGGGCCGTCCGCCCTGGCGCAAGAGATGCGATCCGCTGAATGGCTGTATCCATTCGATTACCCGCAAAACCCCGCCAGGTATCCGCGCCAATTGGGGCAGTTCCATTTCAAGACCGAAGATTGCAAAACGGACCCGAATGCAATGTACATCCTGTTGTTGGGCGAAACTCCCCCCACAGACCTGGACTACCGGATAAAAAAATTCGACAGGTTTCAGGTATATCTTCCAAAAGAATAGGCTTTGACTGCCAACGATTGACCGAATAATAAACCTCCGAAGTTTTTGAGACTTCGGAGGTTTGATGGTTGCCTACTCTTTCACTTCGCCATCCACCACATTGTCGTCGTGCGGCGAAGACGGTCCGCCCTCGGGCTGGGCTTGTCCGCCCTGACCCTGCGCGTACAACTGCTGGCTGAGCGCGTGGAAGGTGTTCTGCAATTCCTCGGTCAGTTTCTTGATTCGGTCCACATCCTCGCCCTGCGCGGCTTGTTTCAACTCGTTGACCTTGCTTTCGATGGAAGCCTTCTCAGCCGCCGGGACTTTGTCGCCGAGTTCGCGCAACGCCTTCTCGATCTGATACGCGAGGTTGTCCGCATCATTCTTGACCTGGATCGCTTCGCGGCGTTTCTTGTCTGCGGCTTCGTTTTGTTTTGATTCCTGCACCATGCGCTCGATGTCGCTCTTGCTCAGGTTGGTCGAGGCGGTGATGGTCACCTTCTGCTCCTTGCCAGTCGCCTTATCCTTCGCGGTCACATGCAGGATGCCGTTCGCGTCAATATCAAAGGTCACTTCGATCTGCGGCACGCCGCGCGGCGCAGGCGGGATGCCGTCGAGACGGAAGCGCCCAAGCGACATATTATCGCCAGCCATCGGGCGCTCGCCCTGCAAGACGTGAATATCCACGGCAGTCTGGCTATCGGCCGCAGTGGAGTACGTCTCCGTTTTGCGGACGGGAATGGTGGTGTTGCGTTCGATCATCACAGTCATTACGCTTCCCATCGTTTCGACGCCGAGCGAGAGCGGGGTCACGTCGAGAAGCAGAATGTCCTTGACATCGCCTCCCAAGACGCCGCCCTGGATCGCCGCGCCGATCGCCACGACTTCGTCGGGGTTCACGCCTTTGTTCGGTTCCTTCTGGGTCAACTTGCGCACCAGGTCCGAAACCATCGGCATACGGGTGGAACCGCCGACCAGAACCACTTCATCCAGTTTGTCAGAGGATAAGCCCGCATCCTTCAACGCGGACTCAAAAGGCGTGCGACAACGCTGAAGCAGGTCTTCGGTCATCTGCTCGAATTTTGCGCGACTGAGTTTCAACTGCAAGTGTTTGGGTCCCGACGCATCGGCGGTGATGTAAGGCAGATTGATCTCCGTTTCCATCACGGTCGAGAGTTCAACCTTCGCCTTCTCAGCCGCTTCGCGCAGGCGTTGTAATGCCTGGCGATCGTTGCGCAAATCAATGCCTTGATCCTTCTTGAATTCATCCGCCGCCCAGTTGACAATGCGCTGGTCCCAGTCGTCGCCGCCGAGATGCGTGTCGCCGTTCGTGGACTTGACCTCGATCACGCCTTCGCCCACTTCAAGGATCGAGACGTCGAACGTCCCACCGCCGAGGTCGAAGACCAGGATGGTTTCATTCTTCTTTTTATCGAGGCCGTACGCCAAAGCCGAAGCCGTCGGCTCGTTGATGATGCGCAGAACTTCCAAGCCCGCGATCTTGCCCGCGTCTTTGGTCGCCTGGCGCTGACTGTCGTTGAAATACGCCGGGACGGTGATGACAGCCTGGGTGACGGCTTCGCCCAAATACGCTTCGGCGTCCGCCTTTAGCTTGCCCAGCACCATCGCGCTGATCTCTTGCGGCGAGTATTCCCTGCCATTGACGGGGACTTTAACGCGCACATCGTCGCTGGACCCCTTGACGACCTGAAAGGGAACCATGCCGCGTTCGGCCGCGGTTTCTTCATAGTGCCGCCCGATGAAGCGTTTGATGGAATAAATGGTGTTGTCGGGGTTCACTACGGCTTGCCGCTTGGCGGTCTGCCCGACCATGCGCTCGCCGTTCTTGTTGAACGCCACAACCGACGGACATAAACGCCCGCCCTCCGCGGTGGTGATGACGGTGGGGGAACCGCCTTCCATGACGGAGACGACGCTGTTGGTCGTGCCGAGGTCAATGCCTATGATTTTGCCCATGTGAATTCTCCTTGCTTGTTCGTTTTCAATGGGGTCATATTAAACGAAGTCTGCAAGAATTCCGTTAACGTCCTGTTGTTTTTGGATAAGCAGACGCCCCGAGTCGCGCCGCCGCGCGAACCATGACCGCCCCGCTTGACTTTAGCCTCCTGAATTTATACAATGATTTCACAAGATAGAACATACAGGAGGAAGTCGTGTCGAATAAAAATAAAAAGAAGGGGCAGAAGGTTGATCCGGCGGTAATGGCGGCGATCACTACACTAATCGGCACACTGGTTACGCTTCTTGTTACATATGAGCCGATTAAAAATTGGTGGAATACCAGGTTGAACTCAACTCCAACTCTTATCCCCACTGTTTCTGCCACAGACGCCTCGCTCGTAGTTCCATCTGAAACGCCCGCCAGGGAATCGAATTTCACCCCCACCCCTGGAATTACCGAAACGATTGCCCCATCGCCCGCCATTATTTCAACATTCACAGATGTTCCTGATATTGGCGTAATGACCGCGCAAATAGCCTCCAATTATTACGACGGGCGCGCGCCTTTTACAGCCACCTTCCGGGCGGGGACATCCTTCGTCATCTACCCGGACGGCAGGGTCGAAACCTGCGAGTTTGCGCACGTCTGTTCCTACACATGGGACGTGCGCGAGAAGAACGGGTCAACCATATACGGACCCGAAGCCGGCGGCAAGGAGTTCGCATACAACTTCACGAAGCGGGGTGAATTTATCGTGGTCGTTTACGTCTGCCGCGGGCAGGCTTGCAGTTTTACCGCCGCAAACGTGACGGCGAGATAAAAACACACGCCCCTCCCTTTGCGCTACGCTCCCGCCTTAAACCCGGATGATATAATCCCGTCATCCATGGGCAAAATCAAAATAAAAATCGAAAATCCCTGGAACGCGATCCTGCTTGCCGCGCTCTTCGCGATTCTGACGCTGATCGTCTTGACGCAAGCCAACCCCGGCGCCGAAGTTCCCACCCGCGACTACGGCGCGTACGCCTACATCGGCAAACAGATCGCAAAAGGCTACCTGCCCTATCGCGACGTGTGGGAGAGCAAACCCCCGGGCATCTTCTACCTCAACGCCTTCGCCCTGCGACTCGGGCGCGGCTTGCGCTGGGGCATCTGGCTGGTCGAGTTCGCCTTTCTTTTTTCCGCCATCGCCGCTTCCTATCATCTGATGAAAAAACTATGGGAAAATGCCCCCGCCCTCTTCGGCGTCTTCGTCTGGCTGTGGGGCATGGATTTCACCCTGCAGGGCGGCAACTTCACGGAGGAATATCCCCTCGTCTTCCACTTCCTCGCATGGATTCTCCTCCTCAGGCTGATTCAGACACCCAATCGCCGCCTCTTTAACTTCGCCCTGGGCTTGACCTTCTCCATCAGCCTTTTATTCCGCCCGAACAACGCCCTCGTCGAAGCCGCGACCATCCTCGTCTTCGGCGTTTCCCTGTTATGGAAGCGCGACTTCAAAGCCTTCTTCACCGCCGCCGCCTGGGTAACGCTGGGCATCGTCCTGCCGCTCGCAGTCACCTCGGCATACTTCGCATATTACGGGCTCTTTCAAGCCATGCTCGAAGCGTCCCTGCTCTACAGCCTGACCTACAGCGAAACGGAATTGTCCACAACATCGCCGCTCGCAGTCGGTTTTGAATTCCTCAACCTCGCCGCATGGATGGGTCTCATCGGCTACCTGCTTATCTTTGCCAGAATCAAAGAGGCGCTCAAAAGCCCGCGCCTTCTTTTATACATTGTCCTTTTACTTGGGACGCCCGCCGCCGTGCTTTTCAGCGACCCCGCCCGACGCAACTACGGTCATTACTTCATGAACTGGCTGCCCTTCGTTGGGTTGCTTTCGGCTTATGCGCTTCATTCAGGGTTACAGGCTGCCCGTTACTCGTCGCTTGTTACTCGTTACTCATACCTCGTCGCTCCATTCTCGTTAGTCGTTGCGCTCGCCTTCTTTATCATCTCCGGCCGCGCTTCCTCCAACATCAAAGGCTTCGACCGCTTTTTCACATCACCCGAACGGGAACTTCGCTCGCCCATCTCCATCTACGTCGAGAATCATACGAACCCCGGCGAGACGGTCTTATTCTGGGCGACACACCCGGGCGAGAACTTCATGTCTCATCGTGATGCGCCCTACTCGAACCTGTTCTACCCCAACCTTGTAGACACCTACATCACCGACCGCCTCAACGACGATTTTCTCGAAGACATCATCCGCAACCGCCCCGTCCTCGTCGTGGACATGGGACGACTCACCATCCCCTCGCTCGACCCGGCAAAACGCAAAGAACAAAAAGCCATGGGCGTCTATCCGAAGAATCCGCCGCGCAACTTGGACGAGGTGTTGAAATTCATCGAAGATAACTACTATCTCGAAGCGGTAATAAAAGAAAAGCCCGTATATCGTTTACACGGAACAGGGGAATGAGTCGCGAGATTGAGGCGCGGGTTACGGATTGCGGGATGCGAGATTCGACGAACTGCCAAACCGAAGATTTTATGCGTTCTTCACATCGCCTTCACCAACTGCCAGCATGAGCGGTTGTAGGGCGTCTCGACGCCGCGTTGTTCGCCGCGCTTCGTCACCGCGCCGCAGATGGCGTCTATCTCCGTCCGGGACCCGCGCTGAACATCCTGCAACATGGACGAAAGATTTTTCGCCGTCTTGCGCGCCACCTCCTCCGCCGCCCGGGCCGGGTCTTCAAACGGCAGGCGGATTTTTTCGGCCACAGCCACCTGCGCCGTCTCGCGCGCCAGCGCCGACATCGCCTTGCGCGCCCAGGGATGATTCAACAACTCGCCGTTCGGCACGCGCAGTAAAGCCGTCAGTGGGTTGATCGCGGCATTGACGACCAGCTTGCCCCACATCAGCGAACGCGCGTCCGCCACAACTTGCAGGTTAAAGTTCGAGGAACGCAGAGCCGCTTCGAGCGGGGCGAGAGCCGGATTCTGTTCCAATGAGATGATGCCTTCGCCGCCGGTTTTGACGTGTCCCGGTCCAAGCAAAGTGGCTCCAGTGGTGGTAATGCCGAGGGCCACGCGCCCCGCCCCGAGGTCGCGTGAGAGCCGCTCGCGGTTGCCGAGTCCATTTTGAAGCGTGAGAGCGATTCCATCCGGCGCGAGAATCCCCTTGAGTTGATTCGCCGCGCGTTCCGTCTGCCACGCCTTGACCAGCACAATGGCGCGTTTTACCCCCTTGACTTCATCCGGGTCGTTTGTGGCGCGAACTTGAAACGCGCGTTCGATTCCGTCCGCCTCTGTGATGCGCGCGCCGTTTTCGCTCAGGGCTTGCAAACCGTCCTTCCACGTGCCAAGCATCGAAACGCGATGACCCGCTTCGCCCAACCGCGCCGCAAACAATGTGGCTAGCGCGCCCGTGCCGATCAACAAGATATCTTCGCTCATTTCATTACCTCGTATGTCGTTGCGAGGGCGATGCTCTTTCGCCCGACACATGCGCCGCGCTGCGGACGCAGTGCGGCGAGCAATCTCCTTATCAACCAGCAGATTGCTTCGTCGCTTCGCTCCTCGCAATGACGGGAAACTATTTTATTTCTTTCACAAACGCATCCCACTCCTCATCGTTCATCTCGACCGTATGCTCCGGCGCGGGAAAGCGTTTCGTCTCCACTTCGTCAATGTAATCTGCAAAAGCCTTGTTCATGACTTCATAAAGAGTCGCGTACTTTTTGACGAACTTCGGCGTGAAGCGGTCGAAGAGACCGAGCAGGTCGTGCGTGACGAGCACCTGCCCGTCGCAGCCCGCGCCCGCGCCGATGCCGATGGTGGGAATGGAAACATGTCTGGAGATATATTCCGCCAGCCGCGCCGGGACCGACTCCAGCACGAGGCTGAAGGCGCCCGCTTCTTCGAGGATTTGCGCGTCTTCAAAGAGTCGTTTGGCCGCCGATGCGGTTTTGCCCTGCGCGCGGAAACCGCCCAGTTGATGGATGGATTGCGGCGTCAGCCCGAGATGCCCCATCACGGGAATGCCCGCGCCGACGATGGCGCGAACCGCGTCCGCCCGTTCGCGCCCGCCCTCAAGTTTGACCGCGTCCATGCCGCCCTGTTGCAGGAAGCGCCCGGCGTTGCGCAGCGCCTCCTCCGCATTGACCTGGTAGGACATGAACGGCATATCGCCGACGAGCAGGGCGCTCTTCGCCCCGCGCGCCACCGCCCGCGCATGGTGAAGCATTTCTTCCATCGTGACGGGCAGCGTGTTTTCATATCCCAGCACCACCATCGCCAGCGAATCGCCGACGAGGATGGAGTCAATACCCGCCTTGTCTATCGCCGCGGCGGTGGGATAGTCGTAGGCGGTTAACATCGTGATCGGCTCGCCGCGTTCCTTCTTCTGGCGGAACGCGAGAGTCGTCACCTTCTTGCGCGAAGTACTCGTAGAGTGTTGTGACGTGGTTGCAGAAATTGTCGTGGTTGACATGGTACCCTCCGTGCCTATGGCAAAGGTAGAGTCCGGGTGTGCTGACTCCCTGAATATGCACACATTCGGTGGATAAGATTTTCGCAGTCGCGTTCGAGAAGATACGCGCTACACTTTTATTATACTCCCGCTTGACCTTCTTTAGAAGAGGGTTATAATTCAGTGACTGAATTTTGGAACGAAACATGGCTGTCGAATCCACCAACGAAGAAATCCGCGAACTGACCCTGCTCGAGCAGATCGAATCCGACCCGGACGTCAACCAGTCCACGCTGGCGACTCAACTGGGCGTGGCGGTCGGCACGGTCAACTGGCACATCAAACGTCTGATCGCAAAAGGCGCGGTCAAGGTCTCGCGCGCCGAACGCAAGAAACTGCGTTACATCATCACGCCTGAAGGTCTCGCCCTGCGCGCGCGGCTGGCGGTCAATTACGTCGAGAATTCTTTTTCCGTTTATCGTCGCACCCGTCAGCGCGTCAAAGATCACCTTGCCAAAGTCCGCAAGTCCGGCTTCGATCGCGTGCGAATCACCGGCTCGGGCGATGTGGCGGATATTTGCAAACTGACCTGCATCGAGCAGGGCGTTGCGATTGTGAACGACAAATCCGCCCCCGCGCTGGTGGTGGATGGATACAGGATCAAACTGGAGGGCTTGGAATGACGGATAAACACATCCTCATCACCGGGGGCGCGGGTTACATCGGCTCTCTCCTGACCTCGGAACTGCTGCGGCAAAATTACCGGGTCACACTCCTGGACTCTTTGCTCTTCGGCGGCGAAAGCATCCTGCCGTTCTTAAGTCATCCCAACTTTCACTTTATTAAAAGCGACGTGACCGAACCGCGCGCCGTCCGCGACGCGGTCAAAAAAGACTGGCAGATTCCAGACGCCGTGATTCACCTGGCGGGCATCGTCGGCTTCCCGGCCTGTCAGGCGGTCGGCAGACAGGTGGCGTGGAGGTACAACGTCGAGGCGACGAAAACTGTTTATGGTCAAGCCGCAGACCTGGGCGTGGAACGATTCGTGTTCGCATCCACCTACAGCAACTACGGACTCTCCGAAGACGGCAAACCCGTCACCGAGGAAACTCCGCTCAATCCGCAGTCTTTATACGCCGAGACCAAGATCGCCGCGGAGGAGTATCTGCTCGCGCAACAAGATTCGCCCTGCGCGCCTTTGCTTTTCCGCTTTGCGACCCTTTACGGCATCTCTCCGCGCACGCGCTTCGATTTGATCGTCAATCAATTCGTGCTCGAAGCCTTCATTAAACGCCAGCTTGTCATCTACCAGCGCGGATACTCGCGTTCCTTCGTCCACATCCGCGATGTGGCGCGCGGCGTCATCATGGGACTGGAGGCGGGGCAGGATAAAATCCGCGGACAGGTCTTCAACCTCGGCACGGAGAACGGCAACTATTCCAAGAACGACATCGTCGGTTTTGTGTTGAAGCGCATGCCCGAAACCGTTGTCGAATACAAGGATTTGACCTTCGGCGGCGACATGCGCGACATCACCGTATCTTTTGAAAAAATTCGCCGCGTCCTCGGCTTTGAAACGACCCTGACGGTTGACGACGGCGTGCGCGAAGTGTTGTTTGCGCTGAAATCCGGCCTCATCAAAGACCCGACGGACGACCGGTATCGGAACGCGCAGTTTATTGTGCAGTAAACCATGTCGTTGCGAGGAGCGCTCTTGCTCTTTGCGACGAAGCAATCTCCCGCTAACAAAAGGTTGCTTCGTCGCTCCGCTCCTCGCAACGACATACTTCAAGGAGCAAACATGGCAGAAAATTTCTGGAAAAACAAACGCGTGGTCGTCACCGGCGGCGGCGGATTCCTCGGCTCGTTCGTGGTGGAAAAACTGAAAGAACGCGGCGCGGCGGATATTTTCATCCCGCGTAAAAAGGATTACGACCTGACTCAACGCGAAGCGGTCGAACGTTTATACGACGACGCGTTGAAAAATATTGACCCGAAAAACGTCGTCGTCATTCACCTGGCCGCCAATGTCGGCGGAATCGGCGCCAACCGCGAACATCCCGCCGAATTTTTCTACGACAATATGATCATGGGCGTCGAGCTCATGCACCACGCCTACAAACGCGGCGTCGGAAAATTCGTCGCCACCGGAACCGTGTGCGCCTACCCCAAGTTCACGCCCGTGCCATTCAAGGAAGACGCCATCTGGGATGGCTATCCTGAGGAGACCAACGCTCCTTATGGACTTGCAAAGAAAATGATGCTCGTGCAGGCGCAGACCTACCGCCAGCAATACGGTTTCAACGCGATTTATTTATTGCCGGTTAATTTATACGGCCCGCGCGACAACTTCAATTTGCAGACCTCGCACGTCATCCCCGCCCTCATCCGCAAGGCGATCGAAGCGGGCGAGCGCGGCGACAGGGAACTGCCCGCCTGGGGCGACGGCTCTCCCACCCGCGAATTCTTGTATGTGGAAGACGCGGCAGACGGCATCCTCACCGCCGCCGAAAAATACAACGGCGACCTGCCCGTCAACCTCGGCTCCGGCTATGAAATCTCCATCAAAGACCTGACGGAGATGGTGGCCAAACTCACCGGATTCAAGGGCAAAATCGTCTGGCAGACGGACAAGCCCAACGGCCAACCCCGCCGCGGGCTGGATGTGAGCCGCGCCAAAGAACTCTTCGGCTGGAGCGCCCAGGTCCCGTTTGAAGAAGGCATGAAGCGGACGATTGAGTGGTTTAGAGAAAACAAAGAGAGAATAGAGAGTAGAGAATAGAGAATAG
>CAADGT010000105.1 GCA_900696595.1 uncultured Chloroflexota bacterium | reverse complement strand
GGAATCGGAGTCGGCGCCAGTTCCACCCAGCCGCTATAAGCGAAATACTCGGATAGAAACTGCGTTCGTTCGCGTTCGTTCATCGGGCGCGGGCGCGAAAAATCCTCCAGCATGGCGGTCAACAACTCCACGCCGAGATATTTGCCGTCGTAAAAAACGTGACGGTCAATAAATTCGCGGCGCGTCTCGTCAATCACCGAACCGTCGGGCAGTTCGTAGGTCATCTGATCGAAGAATAAATTTCCCAAACCGAAGTGGATGAACGAATCGCCGCGGAACTCCATCAAATGCGGATAATGCGCCTGCGAGCCGCTCACCACCGTCGCCCCCGCATCGGCGACGGCGTGAAAACCGTCCTCGTGCATGTAACAGGGACCGGAGTGATAACACTCCTCATGCTGAAAGGTGAAGATCACCCTGTACCCCTGCTTCACAGCGTCTTGAATCTGCCGCGCATAAAAATCATAATCGCAATCCGCCGCGCCGGGTTGCGTGTCTGTGGCTTTCACAAACGTATACGAGACCTTGCCGTTGCAACCCATGAACGCGATCTTATTCCCGTTCGCTTCCATAAAAACGGGCTTGCGGGCTTCGTCCGCGTTTGCGCCGCCGCCGTAGTAGGGAATATGATTGTCGCGATATATTTTCAAAGTGTCGAGCATGGCTTGCGTGCCGCGATCCGCAAAATGATCGCCGGTCAACTCCACAATATCGGCGCCGACATATTGCAACAACTCGAAATACTTCGGGTCGCTGCACAGGATGAAATTTTTATACCCCGGCGTGGGCGGCGGGCAACTTGCGTCGAACGGCACTTCGTTGCTGATGTGCGCGATGTCCGCATTCGCCAGCCAGTCGCGGATCAACTCGCCCGGGCGCGTCACGCCTTTCGTCTCCATCGTAAACGCCGTCGCGCGCACCAACGCCGTCACGCCGGTCAACACAACCGTCGTCAATTTGGATGCGTCACGATTTGAGTCGGGCAGTTCAAAAGACGCATCCGTCAAGCCAAACGTCATCTTCAACGGATAAAGACTCGCGTCGAACTCCTTGCGCATCGGCGACTGCCCGTCCACCGTCAACACTTTCCATTTGGGTTGGATTTCTTCAAACGGGATGATCGCCCACTTAAAAGGCGGAGTCCACGCCTCAGCCAGAATCTCATCTTTGGGGACGCTTCTCACCGCGCCCGAAGCGGGTTCGCCCCACAGGGCAGTCAACGCCCTCAGGGTGGATTCTGCCATGAGCAACGGTTGACCGTTCTCGGTTAAGGATGATCCGCTTTTCCAGGCGCCGATCAGGTCTGCGGACGGAATCCCATCCGTCACCGTTGGGAAAGGCGCGGCGAGGGCGTAAATCCACAAAGAGCCTGAATCGGAGACATCCAATTTTTGCGTGGCGAGTTCGGGGATGGTCGTGATGGGAACGCCCGAGGCTTCCGCAATTTCGCGCAGTGGATCGGGCGCGGCGGGACTCACCCATAGCGCGTCGGGCATGAGCGTTTGCGTTGGCGCGGCAGTCGGCGCGGGCGGAACGGTCGCGGCGGGCGTTTCCGTGGCGGGCGCGCAGGCGGAGCAGACGCAGACAAGTAGCAGGAGGAAGGATGTTTTTTTCATGGAAATCCGTCCCGACGACGAAACCTAAATGCCCATATCCCCGATCATTTACATGCCGACCCTCTCCCGCGTATAGGACTTAAGCGCGTCCTCGTCCACCGTCACGCCCAGGCCGTGGCCTGTGGGAACGTCAATGGTCGAGTCGCTGTTGAGGACGAATCGCTCGTTCGTAATATCGCGCTTGTAATAGCGATCCGAAGCGGAGACGTCGCCGGGGAGAATGAAATTGGGCAATGAAGCCAGCGCAAGGTTGGAGGCGCGCCCGATGCCGGTTTCGAGCATTCCGCCGCACCAGACGGGCATGTTGTTCTCGCGGCACAGATCATGAACCATGATTCCCTGACTTAATCCGCCCAGCCTGCCGGCTTTGATGTTGATGATCTTGCAGGCTTTCATTTCAATGGCGTAACGCGCATGGCGCGGCGAGACGATGCTTTCGTCAAGACAGACGGGGGTGTTGAACTTTGCCTGAAATTTATGGTGATCCCAGATGTCGTCTTCAAAGAGCGGCTGTTCGATGAGCAGTAGGTTCAGGTCGTCGAGCGGTTTGAGCGAATCCGCGTCGTTCATCGAGTAGGCGGAGTTCGCATCCACTTGCAGGCGGATGTCCGGGAAGGCGCTGCGGACGGCTCCGGCAAAAGACACGTCCTTGCCGGGCTTGATCTTGAGTTTGACGCGGGCGTATCCGTCTTTGACGAATCCGGCGACGGTTTCGATCAATTTCTCCGGCGAGTCTTGAATCCCGACCGAGACGCCGACTTCCACTTTATCCCTTATGCCGCCAAATAATTGCCTGAGCGATTTGCCCTCGCGCTTTCCGAGCAAATCCCACAGCGCCATTTCGACCCCGGCTTTGGCGAGGTGGTGTCCGCGAATGCCTTCGACGCGGTTTTGAAAATCGAGCGCGTCTTTTATATCTTTGCCGAGAATCAGCGGGGCGATGAAGTCTTTGAGGATGTGCATCGCTGTGCCGGTGGTTTCGTAACTGTAGCCGGGGTTGTAGGATGCGACACATTCCCCCCAGCCGGTTAAACCTTCAGATTTAATTTCGACGATGGCGCACTCGCGCTCCGTTTCGCGCCCGAAGGAGGTTTCGAACGGGGCGACGAGCGGCATGGAGATGTGGTGGAGGGTGAGAGATTCGATTTTCATGATATTTCTGTAGGACAAGGTTTACCTTGTCCGCGCAATTGGCAAAGTGAACTTTGCCGTACGACAAGGTTTACCTTGTCCGCGCAAAGGGGCAAAGTGAACTTTGCCGTACGACAAGGTTTACCTTGTCCGCGCAAAGGGGCAAAGTCAACTTTGCCGTACGACAAGGTTTACCTTGTCCACGCAAAGGGGCAAAGTGAACTTTGCCGTACTATTGCCCTTCGTCGGTGATTTTAATTCCGCGCAACGCGTCGTCGAGGCTGGTGGCTTCGAGGCGCACGCCGGGAGCGGGAGTCCCGCAGAACGGGCAGATGTTCCAAGGAAGTTCCATCAGCCGCGAACAGTTGTGGCAGGATTTCTTTAGTTTCGTGTGACAGTTCGGGCAGACCTGCCAATCCTCCTTGACGCGGCGCTCGCATCCGGGGCAAAGGGGAAGGTCTTCCAGCGCTTGAAGCAACGCTTCTTCTTCCAGCGTGCGTTGATATTCCTCTTCCAAAGTCCGCGGCGGGCGCAGGATGAGATAGACCAGAACGCCGGGCAAATTTAATACGGCGACAAGCAGCGCGGATAACATTTGCACAAACGGGTCGCGCGCGCGCGCGCGGATGTCGCGGTATGTCCACACCACGAGGCTGATCCACAAGGCGACGAGAAACGCGCCGGCGAAGGCGGTCAACACAAGGGTGAGGTTGGCGAGGAAGACAGGGTCGAAGGTCATGAGAACTCCGGGAGTGGGTTCATTTTATCCCAGACTTCCGAAGTCTTGCAGACTTCGGAAGTCTGAATTCATCACGGCGTCACGAACTCAAAACGCCATTCGGTCCCCTCCGTAAATTTGCGGGAAGTCACGCCCATCAATTCATAGAACGTCCGCCCGGGGCGCAGGTAGATGGGAGAACCGTCCGGATGGGTGAGGATGAAAGGCTGGTCTATGGCGGCGCGATTCCAGCGCGCCGGGATGGCGAGTCCGTCGCGGAAGACGTAGGCGTCTCCGTAATCAATCAACTGCGGATTGTAGACCTCATCCTGCGCCTGGTTTTGATTGGTAAAGATATACGGCACGAACAGGACGACGACATTATCCGCGGTGACGGGTTCGCGCGTAAAATCGTCGTATAAAATATCGTACACTTCGACCTTGCGATTCACCAGGTCTTTGGTCTCCTGATAGCGGACGTAATTTTGCCGTTCGGGTTCGTACGCCCAGAAGCTGTAATTGACCGCCGAAAAATAATTGTAGATGCGCGCGACGACCGTCGGGCTTTGCGGCGTCTCCTCCGAAAAGAAGCCGCCGCTCAGGGTTTGCGGGCTGTTGTCCCAGCCTTTTTTGGTCGTACACGCCTCCCATTTTGCGGCGTTGAAGAAGACGTTGTTGTAGCCTTCGCGCTTATACGGCCCCATAAAATAAGGCGGGCAGTTTCCAAAACCAACGGTGATAAAGAACGGAGCGATATCGAGCGAATGAAAATAATCCAATTCGCGCGGGTCGGCGCCTTTGAACATCAGGTAGGCGTGATACATGCGGACGAGGTGTTCGTCGAAATAACGCCCCGAACGGACGGGACCCACCCTCTCGGCGATGGAGGCGTTGCTGTAGAAAATGCCGACGAAGCGCGTATCCCCCCATTCGATGTAGTATTCGTAAACGACATCGGCAAGACTCAAACCGGATTGCGGTCGGACATAATCGGGCGAGTTGCCGATCTTAATCGCCAGGGGGCGGCGCTGAAGAAAGGCCGGGTCGTCCACAGGCAGGCCAGTCAAGGGATTGTAGAACGTTGCCATTCCTCCCGCCTCGGAGTTGGGATTCACAGGCGCGGAACTATCCTGCGGGATGACAATTTGAGTCGGGTAGGGAGTGAAGGTCGGCGCGGCTTGCGGTGTGTTAAGTGAAGCGTACGGGTCGGGCGAAGAGTCGGACGCCGGTTGAAAAGGCGTCAGCGTGGGAAAAGGGACAGGTTCGGAGATCGGTGTCGGGGCGGGGATCGAAGCGGGAGGGGGCGCGGCGCAGGCAACGATTGAAACGAAGATCAAACTCCAAAGGTTGCATCCCCGCCGGTTAAGTCGGGATATTCCATACATCATGGGCGGATTGTACCAAACCCCTTTCGCCGGATTTCGCCGGTCTCGTCGAAGCGGCGGCGGGAGCGCGATGCGAATGTCGCGAAGATAATCCTGATACAATTATGTCCTTCCATGTTGATCCTGATCCCCTGTCTTTTTCTTTTCGTCCCGGCGCTCGCGTTGGTTATTCTGCGCGCGACGCAGCCGAATGCGCGCTACGGCTGGCTCGTGGCGACCGGCGGCGCGGCGCTTGGGTTTTTCGGCGTCTTTGCATGGCTTGCCGTGATGCCTTTCGATTGGATACTGCCTGCCTGGCAGCCGCTTGCCGTCTTCCCCACGCCGATCTCCTTCCGGGCAGACGGAGTCTCCTGGGCGCTGGCGACGAGCATCTTCGCCCTGATTCTTTCCATACTTTTGACCGGAGCGATAAGGCGCGTTTCAGTCCATTCATTTTCATGGATTGGCGCCCTGGCTTTGGGCGGCTTCGGCGCGCTGGCGGTCGCGGCAAACAACCCTGTGACGCTGGTTTTGATGTGGTCTTCGCTCGACCTCGCCGAACTGCTTGCTCAACTCAGTTCGGCGCAGAGCGCGCGCAACAACGAGCGGGCGGTTATTTCGTTTGCCACCAGGATCGCCGGAAGCGCGTTTTTACTGTGGTCTTACATAACAAGTTTTTCCAACGGGTCGGGTTATACGTTTCAATCCATCCCTTCCAGCGCGGGAGCGTATCTTGTAATAGCGGTGGGACTGCGACTCGGCGTGTTTCCGCTTCACCTCCCTTACGACGCCGGGTCGGCGTTGCGGCGCGGTTTTGGCACGGCGCTGCGGCTTGTCGGCGCGGTCGCATCGTTGGGCGCGCTGGGTCGCGGATTGATCGTCCCGTCAGGCGCGACCCCGTTCCTGGCGTTCTTCGCATCCGTCGCCGCGCTTTACGGCGGTTGGATGTGGCTTCGCTCGCCGGATGAATTGACGGGACGCCCGTATTGGATGATCGGCATTGCGGCGCTTTCCGTCCTGAGCGCGTTGAGCGGCAGCCCGACCGGCGCGGCGGCCTGGGCGTGCGCCTTGATCCTTGCAGGCGGCGCGCTTTTTCTTTCATCGGTTCAGGATGCGCGTCTTAACCGCGCTCTGCTCGGCGGCGCGTGGAGTCTTTCCAGCCTGCCTTTTTCGCTCACCGCTTCGGCATGGACGGGAAGCCTGGGTTTCTTCTTTCCGTTCGCGCTTGCGGCGCAGGCATTAATGACCGCCGGATTCGTCCGCCATGCGCTGCGTCCAAGCGGGGACGACTCGCTCGCAGATCAACCCGCATGGGCAAGAGGCGCCTACCCGGCTGGGATAGTTTTATTATTGATCGTTCAACTGCTTTTGGGATTCCTCGGCTGGGACAGCGCCCTGCAAATCGGAAATTTGATCTTCGCCCCTGCCGCTTCGCTCCTCGCCCTGGGCCTGGTCTGGGGAAGCAGGCGTTTTCGCGTCCTCAACCCTGCCCGCGCCCATTGGGTCAGCGCGGCTGGTTCGGGAATCAACGGCATGTATCAGGGGCTTTGGTCCATGTATCGCGGGCTGGCGCGGCTGGGTCTTGCCGTGACCGACGCGCTCGAAGGCGAAGGCGGCATCATGTGGACGCTGCTATTTATGGCGCTGTTCATCTCCATTATTGCCGGGGGCATTCAATAATATGGTCGTTGAAATTGTCTCATGGGTTGCGGTTGCGCTGGCGTTGGCGGCGTCCGCGGTCATTTTGATCAGCCGCGATTGGCGGGTAAGTCTCGGCGCGCTTGCCCTTCAATATCTCGCCTCGTTCTGGCTCACGACCCGCCACCTGCCGCTGGCGATGGGTTCGGTCAAATTGATCGCCGGCTGGATGGCGATTGCCGTCCTGGGCATGACCCGTTTGAGCCTCACGCAACCCGGCTCCACGATCGAAGATTCGTTCTATCCGCGCGGAGCGTCCTTCCGTTTGATCCTGATGGGCGTTGTGGCGTTCGCCGCCGCGGGCGGAACCCCGCAAATCAATAACGCCATCCCCGGCATGGGCTTGCCCGTCATCGCCGGCGGTTTGATCTTGATCGGCGCGGGCATTGCGCAACTGGGCGTCACCGGCGACCTTCTGCGCGTGACAATTGGCTTGCTGACAATGCTCTCCGGTTTCGAGATCTTCTACGCCGCAATGGAGACCGCCATCCTGGTCACGGGTTTGTTATCCGCAATCACTCTCGGGCTGGGCGCGCTCGGCGCGTACTTGCTCGTTGCCGGTTCCGTCCCACTGATCGAACCGGAGGATGAAACATTATGAGCGCCCCAATCATTTGGATCGCGCTGCCCTTCATCGCCGGGACGCTGATCCTGTTCCTGTTGGGAGACAAGTACGCCTCACAGATCGGAGGCGCAATCGCCGCCATCCTCTCGCTGATCGCGCTCTTCATCCCCATTGATGCCGCCATGCTCATTGGCTCGGTCTCCTTCAAGATCTCGCCCGCCATCCAGGTCTTCGGGCGCGCGTTTGAGTTCACTTCCGCCGACGGTCCCCTGCTTGCCGCAATCTTCGGCATATCGGCGATCTGGTTTTTCGGCGCAGATGCGGCTGGCATGGCGCATCGCTTCGTCTCGCTGGGGCTGATGATCGTCTCGCTGCTGACCGCCTCCATAGCCGTGGAGCCTTTCCTGTACGCCGCGCTCCTGTTGGAGGTCGCCGCCATGCTGGTCGTGCCGTTGCTCGTCCCGCTCCATCAAAAGCCCGGGCGCGGCGTGGCGCGTTTCCTCGTCTATCAAACCTTCGCCATGCCGTTCATCCTTTTTTCCGGCTGGATGCTGGCGGGTGTGGAAGCCAATCCCGGCGATTTGCGCACCGCCCTGCAATCCGGCGTGACGCTCAGCCTCGGCTTCGCCTTTCTGTTCGCGGTCTTCCCCCTCTATAGTTGGATTCCGCAATTGATGGATGAATCCACCCCCTACGCGGTCGGATTCCTGCTCTGGGCGTTGCCCGTCTTCACCGTCATCTTTGCGCTGGGATTCCTTGACCGATATGTATGGCTGAAAAACACAAGCCAAATCGCCGACGCGATTCTATACGCGGGGGTGATCATGACAGTCACCGGCGGTTTGCTGTGCGCTTTACAGCGTCATCTCGGCAGGATTTTCGGTTACGCCGCAATCGCCGAAACCGGCTTGTTTCTGATCGCGCTCGGTTTGCGGACGCCCAACCTGCTCGATATCGCCTTTCTTGCCCTCCTGCCGCGCGGGCTGGAATTGAGCCTCTGGGCGCTCGCGCTATCCATAATCAAGCGCAAGGCATATCGTCTTAAACTCAGCGACGTTCAAGGGCTGGCGCGAGTCTACCCCGTCGCAACCGGCGCGCTCATCATCGCCCATCTTTCGATGGCGGGCTTTCCGCTCCTGGCGGGCTTTCCCTCGCGGCTGGCGCTCTGGCAGGCGCTTTCGGCCCAGTCCCTGAGCGCCGCCCTGTGGGCGTTTTTGGGGTTATCGGGTTTGCTCGTCGCCGCGCTCCGGTCGCTCGCCTCATTCGTCATGGCTGACGCCCCCCCCCGCTGGGAATTGAACGAGACCCGGCGCCAAGCCGCAATGCTGGGAATTGGAGCGTTCGGTTTGTTTCTCATCGGATTATTCCCGCAGGTTCTTCAGCCTTTTCTCTCCAGCCTGCCCGCCCTGTTCGAACACATCGCGCAATAGAGACTGCGCCTGCAAGCGGGTATAATCCCGCGCAACCACCGGAGCCGAAATGGAATTTGAACAGATCCTCAAACGCCTCGATTTTTTAGACAAGCAACAACGCGAGATGAAAGACGCGCTCGCCGCGCTCAAGGAAAGCGTGGCATCCTTCGAAACAACGGTCAACGCCGCGACGAAACAGATAAAAACCCTCGGAAAACAAGCGACCGAGATCTCGCCCGTCATGAAGCGCGTGGAGCAGTTCGAATCCATGCTTTCGAAACAGCGCGCCGACCTCGTCAAACTGATGGACGAGAACGAAAAATCCCGAACAAAATCGGACAAGGAAGCCGCCAAACGCCTGCAAAGCGACATCGGCGAGGTACAAAAAGGATTGATTCAGTTAAAAGCGTCGTTCGTCCCGGCTGAGTTCAGGAAACAACTCAAAGAGCGAGCCGACGAAAGCCAGCGCATCATGAACGACATCCGTGGTTTGAGGGCTTCGATTGACGAAACCCGGCGCGCGAGCGAAGATGTGCGTCATACCCTGCTTGCAAACGAAGAGGCGCGCAAGAACGACTTGAAGCGCGTCGCAGACATCCAGGGCGAATTGACCGCCCTGCGAAAACGCATAGATGAAAACCGCGACAAATCCATCATACAGTCGGACACCGTCCGCAACATCGAAAGCCGCTTCGCCGAACTGTTATCCTCCGAAACCGAAAGGAAACAGGCGCAAGCCTCATTCCTCGACGAACAACGCATAGCGCAGGTGGATCGCGATCGCGGCTGGAAGGAATGGCAGGAAAAATTCAGCGCCTTTCAAAAGGACGCCGAAGCCATAGATCAACAGACGCAGAAACTGGAAGAAGCCCTGCGCGGCGCAAAAAAAGCGCAGGAAAACTATCTGGACATCAACGCCAAACTCGAGCGGCGCATCAACGAAGTGACCGAAATGCAGAGACTCGCCGAGGAACGCCTGCGCCAGGAATGGATCAGTTTCAAAGCCGACGACCAAAAACGCTGGACCGGATACAACCTGTCCACCGAGGAAACCCTGCGCGACCTGCGCAAAGAAGTGCAAAAAAGCGAGGAACGCACGATCGCCATGAGCGAAATCGCGCAAGCCCTGCGCGACCAGGCGCATCAGACCGCGGATGTCTCGGAAAAACAAATGCAGGAGATGATGAACATCCTGCATGAATGGATGACTTCATACCAAAGAATCATGGGGCATGGAAGGAAAAACGCAAAAAAGTAAAAACGTCCTTTTGCGGATTGCGCTCACTCCCCGCCAAACGCCGCCAGCTCCGCCGCCTCACCCCCGGCCTGAACTTGATAGTACGGCATCCACGCCACGCCGAAGATGTTGACATAAATATCGGTCTTCTTGGGGGCGATGATGGTTTCGCTGACGTCGCCGACGACCCTGCCCCACTTGTCGTTGATCTCGGCGATGATTTGTTCTTGTTCGCGTTCCAACAACTTAAGATCCTGGGTGAGTTTGGCGATTACTTCCTGCGATTCCTGCACCTCGGCTTTTGCGCTTTGGACAAGGCGGTGTTTCGTAAACTGGGTGGTGACGCTCTTCTTGCGCGTCAAGCCAAATACGCTCGCGCCAAGTTCCAGCAGATTCGCGCCGGATTCGATGTTGCGATTTTGCAGTTCGGCTTCGTCCTCGCGCAGTTCGCGGTGTTCGCGCCCCAATTTATCTTCGAGAGTCCGAATCTTCTTTTCGAGCGCGGCGGTCTTCTTTTCAATTTCAGCGTCGCGCGATTCGCGGGCGGTGTCGGCGCAGGCTTTCATAAAGTCCGCCTGGCTCACGTCCGGTCCCGCAAAGACTTTGAGCGTCTTGTTAACGCGCGCCGTGACGGACGAATTGCGAAAGACCCAATCGGTGAAATCTTTTTGCAACGCGGTCATCAATTTCGAATCGTTCAACGGCGCCTCTATGGACGCGAATTTCGAGGAAGGCGCCGCCATTGTTTCCAATTTATCGAGCGAAGGTCCCGCATACGGAAACTCCTCCCAGCGGACGATGCCGCGCCGGTCAAGGTTGGGGACGAGGGCGGTTTTAATCGTCTCGGTATCCACGCCGAACTTGCGGTCGAGGATGCGGATTTGAGCGGAGGCGAGCAAGACGGGGCGATAGATCACGCCTTGAATCGCCGCGCCGTAGGCTTGAGCCTTGCCCGCGGCGTTGAAGGCTTCGGGCAGGCTGTAATTTTGCGGGAGGAAGTATTCGCGAATCCCCGCCGGGAGATTCGGCTTCGTCGCGGTTCCATTCGACGGGGAGGCGGATGCGACGCTTCGGGGCGGAGTCTGCGCTTTGGGCTGGGTTGCGGCGACTGGAACCGCCACCGGCTGGACGTGATCCACAGGCGGAGGCGTAGTCTGCGCTTCGGGAGCGGAAACAGGCTGAGGCGTGGCGCGAGGCGCCGCTTCCTTCGCGCCGACCAACTCATTGAGTTGGGGAATCTGATTGCGAGTCATCGGTCCCGCGAGAAAGTTCATCACCCAGCGGGTTTGAAAGAGGACCGGCTCCTTGTTGTGGACGTTGTTCATGACAAAGACGCGCTTGCCGAGCGACGAGATGAGTTTATCCATTTGCGCGCGCGAGATGCCGCCCGCCAGATTTTCGAGTCCGTCGAGCAGGCGCAGTTTGTCGCGCTCGGTTTGCAGTTTGCCGATGAACCATGTGCCGGTGTTGGAGAGGGCTTTGTAATCGAGGTCAACCGGGTTTTGCGTGGCGAGCAATATGCCGAGACCGAAGGCGCGGGCTTGCTTCAACATGCGCAGCAACGGCTGTTTGGACGGCGGGTTGGCGGTGGGCGGGAGATAGCCGTAGATTTCATCCATGTATAGAAGCGCGCGCAGGGACGCGGAGCCTTTTTGCGCGCGCATCCAGGTTTCGACGGCGGAGAGCAACAGCGTGGTGAAGAACATGCGCTCGCCGTCGGAGAGATGCGCGAGATAGAAAATGCTGTGGCGCGGCTGTCCGTCTGCGGTGAAGAGCAGGGATTGCACGTCGAGCGATTCGCCTTCGCGCCAGGATTCAAAAGCGGGAGCGGCGAGGATGTTGTTGAGCGTCATCGCCAGTTCGGTGCGATCTTTTTGCGGGAAGAAGTCGTTGACCGAAAACGCGCCGAGTTTGTCGAAGGGCGGGTTTTGCGTTTGCAGGATCAACTCGTCCAGTTCGAGCCCGCGCCCCTGCGACCAGTGTTCTTCAAAAATGTTGGAGAGCAAAATATGTTCGCGCGAACGGATGGGATCGAGGTCGTTCATGCCGACCAAGCCCAGCAAAGCCGTGACGGTGCTGGCGATCTTTTCGCGGATGGCTTCGCGGTTCTCCTCCCAATTGAGTCCCGGCGCGTCGAGAGAAGATAATACGCTGACGGGGATTCCCGAATTCGACCCCGGCGTGTATATGGAAAACTTGACCGAGTTCTTCAAGTCCATGATGCGTTCCTGGGTCATGCCCCACTCTTTGAGTCCGTCGCCCCACGCTTCGGCGGCTTCCTGCGCGGCTTTTTCGGGGGTCATGTTGGCGCGGCGGGCGACTTCGGGGTCAATCCACGGCTGAAAATCCTGCGGCAGGAGTTCAGGGAAATGCAAAAGTAGATTGGTCAGGTCGCCTTTGGGGTCAATAATGACGGCCGGAATTCCGTTGAGCGCGGCTTCTTCGAGCAATGCGACGCATAAGCCGGTCTTGCCGGAGCCGGTCATGCCGGTGACGACGGCGTGCGTGGTCAGGTCGGCTGAGTCGTAGTTGAGGTCTTTATTCGTAAGTTTGGCGGTCTTGGGGTCGAAATAACGCCCGAGGTAAAAGGTCAAATCGGTCATGGAGCGGCTCCTGTCGTTTCAGACTTCCGAAGTCCTGGAGACTTTGGAAGTCTCTCGTTTTACATAGATAGAACGCGCGTGCTAGGAGTTAATTTAACCGATTTCACCCCAAATGGCAATGAAAATCAAAGATTCAAACCGGCAGCTCTGCGCAGGCTCGCCCTTTACGAATTACGAATCACGCATTACTCCATCCCCGCAAACCGTCATTTCATTTGTACACATGCTCCGAGTCGAAGACGTGCGAGTGCATGTTTGCCGCCCATTGTTTGCCGTCTTCGGTCAGGCGCAGGTACACGAGCGCGTCCTTCAAATAGGGGTTGACCTGTTCCCAATAGAACCTGGTGTAATTCCTGCGCATGTCGTGCGGGGATTTGTATCCCAGTTTCATGTTCAAGCCGAGTTCATGATATTCGTAAAACAATGCCGGGGTCTTGCGGAAGTAGTCGGGGTCGCCCAATTGACCGATGAAATCTGCGGCGCGCACCAGCCCGCCCAAGCCCTTCGTGTCTTTATATTTTTCCTCTGGAGGGGAGGGAAAGCGCGTCATTTCAATGTAGTCGGCGATGGTCTCGGCGTCCAGTTCCCGGTTCATATCCATTAACAGACCGGAGCCAAAGCGCTCGCGCGCAAATTGTTTACTGCGGTCTACATGGTAGGGCGTCAGCGCCACGTCTGTGCCTCCGGGCGGAACTTCCACCCATCCCGCCTCTGTCCCGGTCGAAAAGCGGGCGTCGGTGTCGTCCTTCAATACGCCTTTGACGTAGCCAATGTCGTGGCAAAGGACGGCGATCATGTAGTGCATCCAATCGCGCGGCGAGACGCCGCCCTCCCGCAGATGTTTACCTTCGATGATCGCCAGCCCGGCGAGCGAAACCATGATCGTATGTTCGATATCGTGATACAGGGCGTCTGAGTTGGAGATATTTTCGAGCGCCAGCCTTCCCACCCAGCAGGCAACGTTGCCATAATCGCCCTTCAGGTCGCCGTAGGTGCGGCGGTAGGAACTGCGCAATTGTTCCACGAACATATCAATGGTCAGTTTCTGCCAGTTGAGCATGACGGTATTCCTCTGGTGTTAAAATTGGGTCGTGGTCGAAGTTTACCAGAAACGCGCGGATTAAAATGGACCAAATGGATCGAACTCAAAAGCCCCCCGTTGTTCTCCTTGTCGGTCCCACGGCTGTGGGCAAAACGGAACTTGCCCTTCAACTCGCGGAACGAATGAATGGCGAGATCGTTTCCGTCGATTCGCGCCTGTTCTATCGCGGCATGGATATCGGCACCGCCAAGCCATCGAAAGAGGAGATGGCGCGCGTTCCCCATCATCTGATTGATATCGTAAACCCCGACGAGACGTTAAGCCTGGCGGTCTTTCAACGAATGGCGCGGGATGCGATTGCGGGCGTCCATGAACGCGGCAAACTTCCCTTTTTGACAGGCGGCACGGGGCAGTATGTCCGCGCGGTAACTCAGGGGTGGAATCCGCCGGAGGTGGGGGCAAGCCCAAGGATGAGGGATGAATTAGAAAGGCTTGCCCTGAGCCACGCCAAAGAGGCGAAGGAAGAGAAGGGGGCAAACTGGCTTCACGACAAATTGAAGGCTCTGGACGTCGAGGCGGCGGGGAAGATTGACGCGAGAAATTTCAGGCGCACGATACGGGCGTTGGAGGTTATTCTTACAACGGGAAAAAAATTTTCAGAACAGCGCGGTCGGGGCGAATCGCCATATCGCTTGATCGCCGTCGGGTTGAAACGCCCGCGCGAGGAACTGTATCAACGCGTGGATGAGCGAATCGAGAGGATGTTCGCAGACGGGCTGTTGGATGAAGTGAGGAGATTGTTGGATAAAGGTTATTCCCCTTCCCTGCCGAGCATGTCCGCCATCGGGTATCGGGAATGTATCGGCGTAATCAAAGGTTCGGGGACGACCGACCAGGCCAAAGTTGATATGAGGCGGGCGACGAGGGTTTTCATCCGCCGGCAGGCAAACTGGTTTAAGGAATCCGATCCGCAGATCAAATGGTTCGATCCGGCGCGGGATGGGGTCGAAGAGATCGAGGCGTTCGTCCGTAACTCGCTGTGATCCTGTGTGTTGTAATTGACTTTTGATATTATCGCGTATATACTTGACGTAATCGCTTCTAAATCGGCAGTCCGTGTAATCTTTTTTCCCAACGCTGGTTTACGCGGGAGAGCGCAAACCACGCAAGGTTCATGATCCATCAATCATCCAAACCGGAGGAGGAAGTATGAGCAACAAGCCCTGGCTGGCGCATTACGATAAGGGGGTGCCGCAGACAATCGAATACCCGAAAGTGCCGCTGTTTCATTTTTTGGAGGAAGCCGCGCGCAAATATCCTGACCGCGCCTGTACGATCTTCAAAGGCGCGGTTGTTTCATATCGGGAAGCGAACAAAATGGCGGATAGCATCGCCGCCGCGCTGGTCGAGATGGGCGTGAAAAAGGGCGACCGCGTGGGAATGTTCATGCCGAACATTCCGCAGTTCGTCCCGGCTTATTTCGGGATCCTGAAAGCCGGGGGCGTTGTGGTGGCAATCAACCCGACCTACCCGGTGGAGGAAATCCTTACGCCGGTGAACGACGCAGGCATCGAGGTTATGTTCTGCATGAGCCGTTTTTACGGCAAGTTGAAGGAAGTGCGCGCAAAGTCGGGGTTGAAGAAAATCATCGTGACGAACATCAAGGAGGCGTTGCCGCCGGTTTTGCGTTTTCTCTTTACGATTGCGAAGGAGAAGAAGGAAGGCGACCGGGTGGACGCGCTGGACGCGAACGATGCCTGGATGCCGGACTTGTTGAAGAAGCACGCCAATTCGCCCAGGCCAAACATTGACATTCAGCCGGACGATACGGCTCTCTTCCAGTATTCGGGCGGGACGACGGGCGTGCCGAAGGGCGCGGTCGCCATGCACCGCAATATCGTGGCGAACACGCTTCAGATCAAATCGTGGATGACCGGGCTGGACGAAGGCAAGGAAGTCGTGCTGATGGGCATTCCGCTCTTCCATGTGTACGGCATGGTGGCGGGCATGAATTTTGCAATGGCGGGCGGGGCGAGCATGGTGATGATTCCCAATGCGCGCGACTTCAAGGATGTGTTGGAAAACATTTCGAAATACAAGGCGACCATCTTCCCAGGCGTGCCGCTGTTGTACAACGCGCTCAATAATCACCCGGATGTGAAAGCCGGGAAATACGATCTTTCCTCCATCAAGGCCTGCATCTCCGGTTCGGCGGCGCTGATGCGCGAGACTAAGGAAGAATTTGAACGCCTGACGGGCGGCAAGGTCTTCGAAGGTTTTGGGATGTCCGAGGCGCCGACGGCTGTGTCTTGTAATCCGCTAAACGGCGTGAACAAGACCGGCTCGATCGGGATGCCCCTGCCGGATGTGGATATGAAGATCATCAACCTGGACGACGGCGAGACTGAAATGCCCCTCGGCGAGATCGGCGAGATCGTCGTCCACGGTCCGCAGGTGATGAAGGGGTATCACAACATGCCGACCGAAACGGCCAACACGCTTCGCACATTAAAAGACGGCAGGACCTGGCTGTTTACCGGCGACATCGCCCGCATGGACGAGGACGGTTATTTTTACATCGTGGATCGCAAGAAGGAACTGATCAAACCGGGCGGGTTCCAGGTGTGGCCGCGCGAGGTGGAGGAAGCCATTATGGATCACCCCAAGGTGTTGGAAGTTGGCGTGGGCGGCATTCCCGACCCGAAGAGCGGCGAGACGGTCAAGGCCTGGGTGGTGATCAAACCCGGCGAGACGCTCACCGAAGAGGAACTGAAGGAGTTCTGCAAGGAACGCCTCGCGCCGTACAAAGTGCCGCGCTATATCGAATTTCGCTCGGAACTGCCGAAGACGACCGTCGGTAAAATTCTGCGCCGCGAGTTGGTGAGACAGCACAAGGAAGGCGTGAAGTAGCGATTGGTAATTAGTAATTAGTAATTAGTAATTAGTAATTAGTAATTGGTAATTAAATTAAAAGAAAAACTCACCCCAAGCCTGTTGGACTTGGGGTGAGTTTTTCTTTGTTTATCTACTGCCAGGCAAGCGCGCCGGACATGCGGTAGTTGGCGGCGAGCAGTTCGAGATCGAGAACGTTGATCGCACCGTCGTTGTTCAAGTCTGCGGCGGTGGGCGCGGAGAGGTTGTAGTTCATGCCGATGGTCAGCGCGTCGAATTGGTCAATTACGCTGTTGCCGTCAATATCGCCTGCGGGCAGGTTGACGACCTGCATGGAGAAGGTGGACCCGCTGGATAGGGTCACGAATCCCTGCGCCTTGAGGAAACCCTCCGCCGAGGCGACGATGGTGTACGTCCCTGCGCCGACGGGGATGTTGAACGTGCCGTCCGCATTTGCTGTCTGCGAGACGACCAGCGCGTTGCCCGCGTCGAAGAGTTGGATGGTGACGGGTTTGCTGGCGATGACCTGACCTGCGACGTAAGCAGGCAGGGCTTGAGTCGGCGTGGGCGAGGCAGAAGCGTCGAAAACGGTCACAGAGTCGGGGATGTAGGCGATGGCTTCAAGCGCGCCCTGCCCCACCGAAACCCGCGCCGTACATTGGACATTGCTCGCGCCTGCGGACATGCCGCGCACAATGAAGGTGAAAGCGGTTCCGCTGGATGTGGCTTTCCTCCCCTGGCTCCCCGCTATGGCGAAGATGAAACTGCCGTTCTGGGGTCCGTTCAGGGCGGAGGCAGGGTCCGATCCGAAGAGTTCGGCGGGGGCAATATTGCCGACTTCGAGGATCGCCGGGTCGTAGATGCAGTGGAATTCCGCGGCGGTGTATCCTTCGGGCGGCACGTTCATCAGGCTGACGTTCACAAGGCTGGTTTGATTCAAGCCGAGCGCGTCTTGAATTACATCCACAAGCACATAAGGGCCCGCCGGGGTCGGAATGGTTGTCGGTGTGGAGGTCGGCGCTCCCGCCGTGAGGGTGGAGGAGATCGCGGTCTGCGTGCCTGCGCTTGCGGTCGAAGTGAGGGCAATGGCGGTCTGCGTCCCGGAAATTGCCGTGCCTGCCATCGCGGTTTGTGTCCCAAACTCCGCGGTCGAAGTGAGGGCAATGGCGGTCTGCGTCCCGGAAATTGCCGTGC
>CAADGT010000104.1 GCA_900696595.1 uncultured Chloroflexota bacterium | reverse complement strand
CGATGACCGACGAAGCCCTGCGCGCCTTTCGCGGAATCACCGTGCTGGGTTTTGACGTGGTGCGCTCCTCCTACGGGTTCTTTCCCCACTTTCTGGTTGAAGTCACAGAGCAGGATGCGAATAAAAAAATCGAAGCGTTATCGAAATACGACACCTATCGCGACCGTTATTACTTCAACAGCGAACTGACCCGCTCCATCATGGTTCGTCACGGCGCGCTGGCGGAGGTTCCCTTTGCGGAGGGGTTTGATATTTTGAGGATCGTGGGGAGGTTTGGGGAGCAGGGTTGGTAATTGGAGATTGGTAATTGACGGATGGGATGGAGTTCGAGAATCGCTATCTGGCGCTGCGAATGGCGGAAAATGATTCGGGCGCCGATAAAGGCTCCTGGGGAGGATCAAGCCAAAGTCAGGCCGGGAGCCGGTTCATCCTCAAAGTGAAACCGGGTTATGAAGACCGAATGGACGCAGGCGGGTCGCCGCGCCACATTTCGATGCGGCGGAAGGATTCTACGTAGCCCATCCTGTAAAAAGCGGGCAAGTGCGGATCGTCCGCCTGGATGTTTTCGATGTGCGTGTCGAGGCGCGGATATTGGTGATGTAAATGCGAGAGGAAGGCGTACGCCACCTGCGCCGGGTCGCCTTGTTCTGTTTTATAGATGAAATGCGTCAGGGTGAATTTTTCGCGCTGGTAGGCGATCCAGCCGCAACTGCCGTCGGGAAGCGTGACGCGCATTCCCGAGACGTTTTCAAAATGCGCCATGGATTCGGATTGATTTGTCCAGGGTTGCGTGCCGCGGTCGTAGCCGATTAAATCGAGAGCCTCGTAGCGTTCCAGCCGGCGCGCGTCGGCGACGACCGGTTCGATCAGCGGTTTGGTGTGCGTGGTCGGGGAACGCCTGAGGATTAACAGTTCGCCGACTTCGTAGAATCCCAGTTTGAGAAAAAGTTGATGCGCGGGCGTGTTATTTTTGATGACCTCCAGCATGATAAAGCGGACGCCCATCGCCTCGGAGTTCTCGATCAACCGGCGGCACAGCGCCTCTCCCACTCCGCCCCGCCGCGTGGAGGGGATGACGCCGAGTCGGGTGATCCATGTGCGCTCCGGGCGCGCGCCCAACATGACGACTCCGCGCGGGACTCCGTCCTCGATGGCGAGCACAGAGCGCTCAACGTCCACGTCGTAAACGCGGATATATTCCTGCAACCGCGCGCTGTTCATGGGCATTGGCACCAGATAATCCACGCGGGTCTGGTTGTAGAGCGCGGTCAATTCTTCAATTGTGAAGCGGCTGGCGGGCATCAATTGAATTGCGGTATTTGTCGGAGAAGGCATTTTCAAGTCCGTACGGCGGCTATTCCTTCGCTAGATATTTTTCCACCTGCTCGAGAAATTCGCCGACCTTGACGATGGGTTTCCCAATAAAGCCGTTGCATCCGTAACTTTCCGCCATTTGCCGCGCGGTTTCGGGGGGCCAGGCGGTAAATGCAACGATGGGCAAATCCTCAAATGACGGGATTTCCCTTAACTGTCCCGCCAGGGTCAAGCCGTCGTAATCGGGCAAGCCCAGGTCAAGCAGGATCAAGTCGGGGCGTTCTTCCAGGGCGCGGGCGTACCCTGTTTCTGCGTCTTCGGCGTGGGCGATTTCATATCCGCGCGAGGCGAGGATTTTTCGGGCAAGTTCGACGTTATCCGGTATGTCTTCGACGATGAGAATTTTGGTCATGAGGTTCACCTGCAAGCCGGAAAATCGCCCTGCGGACGACGAACTGCGGCTGTCAGTCTTTTGGAATCCCGACGAATATCTTTCCGTCGCGCGTCCGCACCGGGTAGGCGGGAACATCCACGACGGCGGGCATTTGCATCACCTTGCCTGTGCGGACGTCGAACTCGGCTCCGTGGCGGGGACAGACGATATTGTATCCTTCGAGGTCGCCATCCCCCAGCGGGCCGTCGTCGTGCGTGCAGACGTCGCCGATGGCGAAAAGTTGACCGGCGATATTGAAAACGACAATGGGCTTGTCGCCCAATTCCACAAACAAACGTTCGCCGTTCGGCAGTTCCGAGGCGGGAGCGATCTCGATAAAATCGGCTTTTGATTCGTCGAGGGCGGTGTAATTGAACATGGGCGGTTATTGTGAAAGTTGAAATTGTACGACGGCGGTGTAGCAGACCGGCGGACAGTCCTCGCCGTTTGGCTGGAATTTTTCATACGTACAAACAAGCTCAGATTCCGGCGGGGATGCGGAGCCGCACGATGCGGCAATGCAGGAAAACGTTACGAGCAGGAGATTATTCCACCAGCGAGTCGCTTGCTTCGCCAAGACCATAGACGCCTGCCTTCAACACTTTCAGGGATAACAACGCGCACTTTAAGCGGACCGGGCCGAGATCAAGCCCGAGCATGTCAAGAATATCCTGCTTGCTCATTTTCTTTATCTCTTCCAGCGGCTTGCCGATGATGGATTCCATTAACAAATCGGCGGAGGCTTGCGAGATGGCGCACCCGTGACCGTCGAAACGCGCGTCCGTGACTACGCCCGCCTCATCCACCCGCAGGTCAATCCGAATATGATCGCCGCACAGCGGGTTATTATCCGCAAACGAAATATTGTGCGGGTCGAGCTTCCCGCGATAAGATGGATTTTTATAATGCTCGATGATGACTTCGCGATAGAGATCGTCCATGGTAGTCCTGTAGTCGGGTTGCCGGGT
>CAADGT010000103.1 GCA_900696595.1 uncultured Chloroflexota bacterium | reverse complement strand
TTGCGGCGAGAGATTCAAGCCACGCTACAGCGTCGTCCTGTTCCTGAGCCGACGAGCCGAGGTTTTCCACGCCAGGAGCGGGGGTCTGCCCTCCAATGGTTTGGGCTTGAGCCACCCATTCGGGCGGGGTCTCACTGCGTTTGTCCGGGTCGGTGACGAGTTCTTCGGGTTTCGCGCCGTGCTTTGCGGCAAGAGATTCAAGCCACGCTACAGCGTCGTCCTGTTCCCGAGCCGACGAGCCGAGGTTTTCCACAGGCTTCTCCGCGAGCGGCGCCTCCGGTTCTGGCGCTTTCAACCAGTCTGGAAGATTTGCAGGTTCGGCGGCGGGTTCTTCGGTTTGCGAATCCGCGCCAGCCGCCGCGGTTGCGCCGAGACTTGCAAGCCAGTCGGGCGTGTCATCGCTCGAAGAAGCGGAAACGGATTCTCCCTGAGGTTCTCCGAGATTCTTCAACCAATCCGGCATTTCGCTCGATGAATCGGCGGGTTTGGTTTCCTTTTGCGATTCTCCCAGATTCTTCAACCAATCCGGCGCATCGTTTGCAGGCGCGGACGCCCCCGCGAAAGGATCGAAAGAGGTATCGAGGCTGGCGAGATAATCGGGGGTTTCGATTCCAGGCGCGGGTTCTGTGGCCGGCAACGCCGCGCTCGGCGGAGTTTGAGACTTGAGCCAGTCGGGGATGTCTGCCTGCACAAGTCCTTCGCTGGCGGGCTCTTCTTCATCGAAAATGGATGTGGGTTTTTCGGGGCCGGTGGAAGCGCCCCAACCGGCGGCGCGCAAAAAGTCCGGGATGCCTTCCTCCGCCTGGGACGGGGAATCCGTTGCGGCTGAGTCTTGAGGCGGCTCTTCCGTCCCCGCGGAGCGAAGCCAATCGGGTTGTTCGTCGTGCAACGCCAATCCTGCGCCGAGGGGAGGGACGGCGGAAAAACCGAGCGTGTCGCCGCTCCATTCCTCTCCTGTTGGCGATTCTTCGGCTGTGTATTCGAGACGTTCCAGGTTGATCGAGGCGTCGGGGACGTCGGCGGTTTCGAAGATGGAGCCTTTGACGAAGTTTGAATAAGGGTCGAGTTCAGCCACGCGCATACGATAGACCTGCGTGCTTTCCGCGCCTGCAGAGGCTGGGATCAAGTCCACCATGATGCGGTTGGCGTCGAAAATATAGGCGTAGCCTTTGAGGAGTTGGGCGCAGATGTCGCTGGCGTCGGCGCGCTGACCGCCCTTGAAATAGGAATACGCGAGGAGCAATTGCATATCCACGCGCTGGGGGTCGGAGGCAAGCACGGCGCGGATCTCGGCGATGGCTTGCGGGTACAACTCGCCGCGCGCATAGACGCGGGCGAGCGCGCCGCGTGTCATGCGCACTTTGGGCGGCTCCATGCCGTCGCGCCTGCCGTACAGCCTTTGCAGTTCTCCTTGAATCGCGGCGTTGGAGGATTGCACTTCGAAGGCGCGCTCCATGTGCCAGATGGCGTCGTCGAGTTTGTTTTCCTCGTCGCGGATGATGCTCAAGCCGACGTGCGCCATGAAGTCGTCGGGGACAGCCATGAGCAGGCGACCAAAAATCTCCACGGCGTCGGCATAACGGCGCGACTCGAGATAGGCTTTGCCGAGCAGGCGGTAGGTTTCGAGATGTTTGGGAAACGTCTTGAGGATGTGGCGGCAATGGGCAACCGCCTCGTCGTTCTGCCCCTGTTCGACAAGGCGTTCGATCTCACGATTATAGATTCGCAACGATACTTTTGCCATTACCTGTTCCTGTGATTGATTGTAAAGCAAGTCTACCGGCTTGCTTTACAGACTTGTTCTACAGCCCTATTTTACTCGTAAAATAACGGCAGTGGAGGGACGGGTTCGTCGCCGATTTGATACGCGGAGAGGACCGCCTCGCGCGCCTTTTGCAGTTTTTCGGCGTCGTCAGCGTGGACTTCGCACAAGGTCTCGCCCTCCCGCACTTCATCCCCGACCTTTTTGTAGATCAGAAAACCGACGGCGTGGTTTATGGGATCGCCCTTTTTGGCGCGTCCCGCCCCCAATTCGACGGAGGCTTCGCCAACGGTTCTGGCGTTGACCTGGGAGACGAATCCGCTTCGAGGAGTTTTTATCTCCTCCCTAAATTTTGCCCGCTTAAACCTGGAGACATCGTCCACATACGAGGCGTCGCCTCCCTGAGCCGCCACCAGAATCCGCAGTTTTTCGAGCGCGCTGCCGTCGGCAATGGATTTCCGGGCAAGCGACCGTCCTTCGTCCAAATCGCTTGCGCGCCGTCCCAGCACAAGAACATGCGCGGCGACATGCAGGCAGTGTTCGACAAAATCGGCGGGACCGCGCCCGCGCAGGGTCTCGATGGATTCGATCACTTCGAGCGCATTGCCGACCGCCGAGCCGAGGGGCTGGTTCATATCCGAAAGCAGGGCGACGGTCTTGCGTCCGGCGAGTCTTCCGATATCCACCATGAGTTCGGCGAGTTCGCGCCCTTCTTCGAGAGTCTGCATGAACGCGCCCCTGCCCACTTTCACATCCAGCACAATGGCTTGCGCTCCCGCCGCGATCTTCTTGCACATGATGGAAGAAGCGATCAACGGCATGGAGGGAACTGTCCCGGTCACATCGCGTAAAGCGTAGAGTTTTCCATCCGCGGGGGCGAGATCGAGCGATTGCCCGGTGAGGACGATTCCCTTTTCCTTCAATTGTTCGAGAAATTCATCGGTGGTCAAATCCACGCGATAGCCGGGGATGGATTCGAGTTTGTCGAGCGTGCCGCCGCTGAAGCCCAGTCCGCGGCCGGACATCTTCCCGACAGCCAGGCCGCAAGCCGCGACCATCGGCATGACGGCGATGCTGGTCTTATCCCCCACGCCGCCGGAGGAATGCTTGTCCACGGCGAGGTCCACGACCTTTGAGAGATCGAGCGTCGAGCCGGAGCGCGCCATCGAGAGCGTCAGGTCGGTTGTCTCAAAATTGGTCATGCCGTTGAGCAACACCGCCATGGCAAAGGCGGAAGCCTGGTAATCGGGAATCTCCCCGTTCGTAAAGCCGCGCACAAAAAAGTCAATCTCCTGGGCGGTCAGCGTCCCTCCGTCGCGTTTTTTGATGATGATGTCAACCGCGCGCATCGCATCTCCTTAATAAAATCGAACGCGGGTATTTTATCGCATTTTGTCGAGGGATTGTCGCGCCGCTAGAGTGTAGCGTAAAAGTGTCGGCGATCTATACCGAAGCCGCCGTCCTGGCCGTGGACGGCGGCAATCTATGAGGGAAATCCCGCGCCGTTTCCGGCGCGGAGAGCAGGCTGTCGGTAGGCTGTCGGTAGTTTTGCAATGGATGATCGGTTAACCGGGCTTGCAGGCGCTCTCTAACACTCGCTATACCCACAGGCATAACACTTCCTGCATCCCTCCTCATTGACCACAGCCGCCTCGCCGCATTCGGGGCAAAGGTCGCCGATCTTCATCTTGTTCATGGCGGCTTCCTCTTCCATGGTATGCCCGCCGCCGTTGCCATTGCCCTTCGCTTCTTCAGCGGGGATTCCGCTCTTCTCGCGCAGGTATTGATCCAGCACCTGGCCGATGCCGTCCGGCAACGACCGCACGCGGTTCAGCCCGAAGCCAAGCGAACGCCCGCCGCCAATGCCGATTAACTGCACGACCACTTCGCGCATCCGTTCGAGCGGGGCAACCGGCGATGCCATGCGCAGGATGTAGGAAACCAAACGACCGATCGCTTCGGAAACAGCGGCGGTTTCCGAACCGGCTTTGGCGGTATTCACAAAAGTCTCGAAAGGCTGTTCCCCGCCGTTTTCGTTGATGGTAATGAAGGTCTTGCCGACCGGCGTTTCGATGTTATATGTTTTACCGGTCAGCGCCCTGGGGCGCGATTTCTTCGTCCCATGCCAGATGACAGGCGCCGCCTTTGACTCGTTGGGCGCAGGCGCTTTCTTCTCCGCCGTGGACTTCGTCTCCAGCACAACCTTATCGCGCGAGCCAGTCACATAAACCGTGATGCCTTTGCATCCCAGTTCCCATGCCAGCATGTAAGCCGTTGCCACATCATCCTCCGTCGCGCCTTCAGAAAAATTGACCGTCTTCGACAGCGAATTATCCACAAAGGCTTGCAGAGCGGCTTGCATCCGCACATGCTCTTCGGCGTTCACGTCCGACGAAACGGCAAACGTATCGCGGATGCGCCGCGGCAGATCAAGAATATGCTGGCATGTGCCGTCGCGCATGACCTGCTCGACAATTTCCTGGCGTTTCTCCTCGCCCAGACCAAGAGTCCTCAACGCCTGATCAAAACGCGGGCTGGCATAGGTCAACTGCAAATCGCGGCCGTTGTCATTCACATGGCGGATGTACGCCAGCGCGAAGACGGGTTCGCATCCATAGCCTTCGCATCCCGCCACCGTGGCGATGGTTCCGGTCGGGGCGACTGTGGTCTGCGCGGCGTTGCGGATGCCGTGCTTCTTGATGCCCGAAACCACCGCCTCCCACTGGACGGGGGGCCTGCCCCAGTTATTCTGATACTCGATCAGCGCTTTGGGCGCCTCCCACTTCATATCGTCCATATCGTAGATCGAGCCTTGAATTGCCGGAAAAGGACCGCGCTCCTCGGCCAGTTGAATGCTGGTCAGCATGGCGTGATAGCGCACAAATTCCATCACCTGCGCGCCAAATTCCTGCCCTTCCTTCGAGCCGTAGCGCACTCCCGCGTGATACATCAAATCCGCAAGCCCCATGATCCCCAGCCCGATGCGCCTGGCGCGATGAGCCGCCTCCTTCAACTGCGGCACCGCCGGGACGTAGGCATTCGCCTCCACCACATCGTCGAGGAAGCGCGTGGCCGTCACAACGGATTTTCGCAGGGATTCCCAATCCACAGTTCCATCCGCTCCGCAATGCTCGTTGAGATTGACCGAACCGAGGCAGCAGTTTTCGTAAGGGCCAAGCCATTGCTCGCCGCATTGGTGCGCCACAATCCCGTTGGCGATAACGCTGTGCGTCTGCATTTCTGTCAAGTCGTACACATCCGCGAAACCTGCATCTTCGATCGAAACAACGGTTGTAAGGAAATTCTCCATGTTCGATACGCGCGCCTTGCCGTTGATGAATTCCTCCGCCTTGCGTTGTTTTGCAGTTTCAAGAAAGCCGATTTTTTCAGTGAAGGCGTCGCGGTTCGCTTTATCCAGCAACAATTCATAATCCGCATGGGTAAAGTATTCTTTTAAGCCGCCTTTTCCATTGGGGAGTCTGCAGAAACCATCAGAGCGGCGTTTATGAATGCGGCTGACAATTCCAAAGTTCTGGAGCAGTATTTGCGTATCCTTCAGCAATTCAAGCGAAGCGCTGGCAAGGCGGATCGAGCAGGATTTTTTATGCGAAGATACATTCACGGTTCCGTCAGTGGTAAATAATCCTTGCAAGAAACCGATTACCGCTTCGCGTGGGGCGCTCCAAATGGACGCCGGTATTCGTTTTTCATGGGCGCGGGCATGCAGAACGCCGAGCGATTCAAAAAATAAATAGGGCAGCCTGCCATAGGTCAATTGACGGACCGACCCGCGTTCATGCAAGTGTCCAGCCCCAAAATAGGACTGCATGGTATTGTGTACTAGAGTCTGCAATTCTTCGCTTTCGTAATTAAATACCAGTCCAACTGGAGAATTGCTTGTTGGGCTTAACCAACCATCGCCGACTAAAGCGCCAAGCACAACCCCCAAATCATGAGACCAGGTCGTCGGCAGATTGGAATATCTTTGTGTGAAATCCGAACGCGTAATGGTATGACCGGAAGCGTGATCGCCGCCTCTCGCCATGAGCGCGATTTTTTCGCGCATCATTTCCACATTCGGAAGGTCGTAATTCCGATTCCAGACGCCTTCGCCGGATTGCAGAAGGAGCTCGTCTCCTTCTTGAAGGTCTCCTAATTTCACGTATCCCTTATCCGCCGTCAGGAATTTATGGTCAGGCGTAGCGGTGACTGTATAACCATGCCTGGTTGTAATTTTCAAAACGCGCGTATTTTCCCGAGTCAACCAAGCCGGAGAGGAAAGGCGATAGGCAACGCCAAAATTATGGCCCGCCTTTCCGCGCCCGCCCTGCGGAGCGCGCGCGTCAGTTGCAACCATTAAATTCACGCCGGATTCCGCAAGTTCCTGAATTGTGAATAGACCGAAATCTGTCGCAATGCGCGTTGACCCAACAAAGCACGGATTCGTCGCCTCAAGCGGGTATAAATGCGGAACCGGATTCGCGCGATTCGCCGCATCCAAAAATAAAACGCCCGGTTCGCCGTTGTGATGCGCCTGCTTCACGATCTTGTTGAATAACTCGCGCGCGTTAACTTTCTTATAGGTATGGATTTTGATACCGGCTTCTTCGGCTTGCTCAAGCGTGCCGCTGAATCCCTTTTGTTTCATCTCGACCAGGTCCGGGAAGCGCAGTTCCCATTCTTTATCTTCCTTAACCGCCCGCATGAACGCGTCCGTGATGCCGACAGAGATATTGAAATTCGTGATGTGATTTTCATTCGTCTTGCAGGCGATGAACTCCTCCACATCCGGGTGATCCACGCGCAAAACCGCCATATTGGCGCCGCGCCTGGTTCCGCCCTGGGCGATCTCCCCAAAGGCATGATCGTACACGCGCAGGAATCCCACCGGTCCCGTCGCCTGACCCGCCGAAGTTTGCACCATCGTCCCCTGCGGTCTCAGCCTTGAAAACGAAAAACCATTCCCCCCGCCTGTCTGTTGAATCAACGCCGCGTCGCGCAGAGTCTGGAAGATGCCCGCGCTGTCGCGCCCCATATCGTCGGTGATCGGCAATACAAAGCACGCCGCCAACTGCCCAAGCGGAGTTCCCGCCCCGGTGAAAGTCGGCGAGTTCGGGAAAAATTTCTTGCTGGATAATAAATGGTAATACTCAACCGCGCGCTCCTGCGCATCCGCGCCCCATTGCTCCTCCACTTTGGCAACGTGATACGCCACCCGCCAGAACATCTCCTCGACGTTCTCAGCCGGTTTGCCGTCGTCGCCGCGCCGGACGTAGCGCTTCATCAACACCTGGCGCGCGTTGTCCGTCAGGGAGGCTTTGGGCAGTCCCATTGCCATCGGCGGCGTGGGCAGCAAGCCGTTCTTGACGATCTTTGTATCAGCAGATTTTGTTGCCATGTTGTGTTCTCCTGTAAAGTTTTTCTATCGCTCAAGCCGCCGTCCTCGGCGGCGGGACGCCGCCTGAGCGGGAATTGACAGATACAAAAAGGCAAAGACACTCCCCCCTTGAAGGGTCTTTGCCTCAAATTAACCTTCGAGTAATTGATCTATTTCGCCGCGGATGGACTGCAAATCGTCCAGCCCGAGATACACAATCGCATAGCGGACGTATGCGATCTGATCCACTTCCTTCAAGGTCTCCATCACCAAATCGCCGACCACGCGCGAGGAAACCTCCGCCTTGCCCATCTTTGTCAGTTTCACTTCCACCTGCCCGATCATGCGCTCGATGTCCGCCGCCGAGACGGGCCGCTTCGCGCACGAGATGCGGATACCGCGCGCCATCTTCTCGCGGTCGAACTCCTCGCGGTTGCCGTCCTGTTTGATGATCAACGGCGTCGCCAAAATCGGGCGCTCATAACTGCTGAAGCGCTGGCGGCACTTCAGACACTCGCGGCGGCGGCGGATCCCGCCGTGACTATCGTGAGAGGTATCCAAAACTTTCGAGTCGTGGTGTTTGCAATACGGACAACGCATCCGAAACCGGCTCCATTATTAGAACAAATGATTTAGCCAGATATGGGCGTTACAGCGCTGCATCCCCGTATATATGGCTAATGTGGACGGCATTTTAGCGCCCGGCGGGAATGTTGGCAAGTGTCTGTTTGAAAATTGCAATCTTAAAATATCGACTCGATTCCCCCGTTGAAAGTAGACGGTGGACGATGGACCATTGACGACCGTTGTTCTTCCATCGTCTGCCGTCCATCGTCCATGGTCAAATGGTCCTCAAAAACTCCATCACCACCGGGTTCAAGCGTTCCGGGTGACATTGATGCGGCACATGACCGCAAATATGAAATTGCTTCGACGCAGCCAGGTTGGGAAGCGAACGCGCCAGTTGATCGAACGAAGACGGGGAGAGGGTTTGGTCGCGCCCGCCCCACAGGAGCAGAGTCGGCTGATGGAGGCGCGAAAGGTCAAACTCCGCGCGAGGAAGCGTGCGCGGGATGTTGTAAATTCCCGAAGCGGCTCGTTTGTAATCCAGCGCAGTCTGATATCGAACATGTTCCGGCAAAATATGCGACTCGCGGCGCCCGATGTAATAATTGAAACTGGTCATATCCACCAAAAAGCGGAAGACGTTGTAGGGCGTGCGTTCGATCAGCGTTGTGTTGATCAGTTGGTGGCGGAAGACCTTGCGTAAAATCAGCGGCAGTTGCGAGACGCTATAAAACGGATTGATCAATGTCAGCGCCCGCACACGCTGCGGATGGCGCAACGCGTACATCAGCGCCAGCCCGCCGCCCAGCGAATGACCCACAAGCGTCAGCGGTTCGCGTAAATGAAGCGCGTCCAGCCAGTGTTCAAAATGTAGAAAGGCGTTCTCCAGCGTGTACTCGTGCGAGAAAACGGGTTTCTCGCTTTCGCCGTGACCCAGCAAATCCAGCGCATATCCGGCGTAACCTTTGCGCTCCAGTTCGGGGAGCATGTCGTCCCAATCGTGCAGGGATGCGGCAAGCCCGTGAATCAATATCACCGGTTCGCCATATCC
The DNA here is from genome assembly GCA_900696595.1 of uncultured Chloroflexota bacterium. Classification (GTDB taxonomy): domain Bacteria; phylum Chloroflexota; class Anaerolineae; order Anaerolineales; family Villigracilaceae; genus Villigracilis. The sequence goes on along the minus strand of CAADGT010000103.1, from coordinate 47,918 downwards.
CTGCCGGACATAATTCACTTTTTGGCCGTTTTTCAACATCGTTTTTTGGTAGGCGATGTTTTTAGTCATGACATTCATGGTTTCGCTCGCGAATAAAAAAGGATACAGTCTGCCCGATCATATCCCATTTTAATTAATGGAAGGTAAACGCCGCCCGGCAATTTTGTCAGCCGGGGCGCGCAAAATTATTCGCTCGCGATCTGCTTTCCATAGCGCTTGGCAAGTTCTCTTCTCAGCACCTTGCCGATGAACGTGCGCGGGAACTCGTCCATAAAGATGACAAAACGCGGGACAAGATGCGGCGGCAGGCGGCGTTTGTAATAGGCGATGACCGATTCCGCGCTCGATTTTTCCCGGCCTGTGATTACAAACGCAAAAGGATGCCCTGCAACCGCCACAACCGCAACTTCCTTGACCTGCGGAATCTCGTAGATCACTTCCTCCACGTCGCGCGGGAAGGCGGGTTCCCTGCCGCCCTTTTCGGGATACCACATATCTGCCTTGCGCGCGATGATGCGACAGAACCCGTCCTCATCCATCTGCGCCACGTCGCCGGTGAGCAGCCAGCCGTCATCCATGATGGCTTCCTTTGTAGCGGCGTCGTTCTTCCAGTAGCCCATCATCACCTGGGGACCGCGCACGGCCAGTTCGCCGATCTGCCCCGGTTCCACTTCCCTGCGCCCGGTCTTCAAATCTACGATCACAGATTCGGTCGAAGGCAGGGGAATTCCGATCGTGCCGAGGCGGCGGCTCTTTCCCATCGGGTTGGCGTGGGTGACGGGCGACGCTTCTGTCAGTCCGTACCCTTCCACCAGTTTTCCTTTTGTAAGTTTCTCAAACGATTCCTGCACCTCCACCGGCAAAGGGGCGGAGCCGCTGATGCAGGCTTTGATCGACCCGACTCCATATTTGCGCACGCCGGGGAAGTTGTTGATGGCGACGTACATATTCGGCGAGCCGGGGAAGATGGTCGGTTTATATTTCCTGACAGACTTCAACACATCCAGCGTCTTGAACTGCGGTTTCAAAATCAATGCCGCGCCGAGCGACACAGGGACATTCAAGGCGGTCGTCAAGCCGTAACTGTGAAAGAATGGCACGACGCAAAGAAATCTCTCGCGCCCTTCTTTGGCGTCCGGCAGCCAGTGACGGGTTTGCAAAGCGTTGGCGACCAGGTTGCGATGCGACAACATCACGCCTTTCGATTGCGCCGTCGTCCCGCCGGTGTAGATGATGACGGCGAGATCCTCCGGCGTCACTTCCACCGTCGGCGATTTTGTATCCTGTTGCAAAAGCCAGCGATTCCAATGCAGGGAATTGCTCACGTCCAAGCCGCGATTGCGCCAGCGCGAGATCAGATATTTCGGCAAAGAAAGATACTGCCCCGGGTCGGTCAACACAATATGCGGCACGCCCGCGCCTGCTTGAATCTGCTTTGCCAGCCCCGCCCAAATGGACATGGTGACCAGTACCGCCGCCTCCGACTCTTTGACCTGGCGAATCAGTTCCTCCGGCTCGGTCATGGGCGGAATAAGAACCGCCGCGCACCCCGCCTTAAGCGTTCCGTAGAAAGCAATGACCATCTGCGGGATGTTCGGCATGAGCAGGACGACCCTTGCGCCCCTGCCGACTCCCTGCGCCTGCAAGGCATTCGCAAAGCGGTTGACTTCATGGTTCAAGGCGCGGTAGGTCAACTTTGCGCCCTCGAAAAATATCGCCGGTCGGTTTGGGAATCTTCGCACCGCTGAACGCAATAAATGCTGAACAGGGATGCGCGGCGTGTCCACCGTGTATGGCACGCCTTCCTCGTAATGCGCCAGCCATTTCCGCTCGTTCTTCATCTCATCGCGCCGGGCGCGCGGGGCAATAAAGGATGTTTCGCGCCAGGTTTTCTTGGATTCGCCTTTCAGAAAATTATCAATGGCGCGATCCACCGCTTCGCGCCTCTCCAGCATGACCATATGCCCCGAGACGCCAATATCCACATCCTCCGCGCCGGGAATGGAACCAGCCACCTTCTCGAACAGCGGGCGGTCAAAGACCAGGTCGCGGTGTCCGCGTATGACAAGCGTCGGCACGGTTAATTTGGGAAAGCGCTCCCAGCCGTTCCACTGCGCCATATTTTTATGATAAAACTCGCGCAAGGCGTGCGGCGGAGCGTGAAGCCATTTGCGAGTCAACGGGCCAACCAACCTCAATACGCTCGAAGGCAACGCCAACCCAAGTTTGAACAGCGGGCTCAGCTTGAATTCGCCCGCCGTGGCGATGATGATGAGTTTTTCGATCTGATCCGGGTGATGGATGGCGTATTCAGTCACCACTGCGCCGCCGAAGGAATGTCCCATCAAAATAAATGGCGGCGTCACCTGCAACTGCTCCAGGGCCGTTTCAATATCCCGCTGGATGCGCGACATGTCGTACCCGTCGGACGGCTTGTCGGACAGCCCATGCCCGCGCATGTCAATGGCAACCACGCGGTGGTCCATGGCAAACTTCTGCATCTGATACTGCCATTGCTCTGCTTTGCCGCCAAACCCATGAATAAAAACAAGGGTGTGCTTGGGGTTGGCCGGAGAAACGTCAATGGCGGAAAGCCTCACCAGCGGGTCGGAAGAAATGCGAACTTCATAGCGGTAGAGGTCGAAGTCTATGTCCATTGAGCGAGTTTATCAGGGCAGGGCGAAGGTTGTCAATTTTGTTTGCAATGCGGGGGGTATAATATCGGCGTATGTCCCTCTCGAAATCCGTGGAAACGATCATCAAGGAAGCCATCGAGCGCGGCGAGTTCAACCGCCTCAAAGGCAAGGGCAAACCGCTCGATCTGAACGCCTACTTCGAGACGCCGGAGGAACTGCGCCTCGCCCACTCCGCGCTCAAGAATGCGGGATACGTCTCGACCGAAGTGGAGTTATTGCAGGAGATCGCCGCCTTGAAGGAGAAACTTAACGAAACTACAGACGAGGACGAGCGAAGCCGTCTCCGCAAACTCATCGGCGATCGTCAGTTGAAGTTCGATATCTTGATGGAGGGGCAAAGAAAATTTCGGAATGGGTAGCCTCATAACCCTGACAGGTTTTGGAAACCTGGCAGGGCTCATCCTGCTTTTGACAAATCTCCCCCGCCCTGCTATACTCACAGTCATCAAGTTGACTTTACCAGCGCGGATGCGCCATTTGTTTGAGAACAATCGTGTTTTATCCGGGACCGATCTTCGCGAGCAAGTCAGCGAAGGTCTTTTTATTTGTCTGAGAGACCATTTCTTAAGTACACGGGTTTGACGGATTGCACGGACTGGCGCGGATTTAATAACTCACCTTACGCAAGATGGCATCGGGTTAGGAAATGCGCCTGCCGATGAGTCGGCGACCGCCCACGAATGTTCACGAATAAACGAATAGGCGCGCCAACATTCGCGAATTCGTGACTTTATTCGTGGACGGTTCGTGAGGATGGCAAAAGTGCGTAACATGAGTTAATAAAGAGGTTTTCCCGTGAGAATCCATGAAATCCGCGTAATCCGTGTCCAAAAAGGACTTAAGAAACACTCTCTGAGGGAAAAGACCTTAGAAACCCCGCTCAAGCCGGAGCCAGGGGGCATGAAAAACCCAACCTTGACTTTAACCGCATAGGCGGTTTAAAAAATCAGCGCGACAGGTTGATGTTAGAGAACGTCAACTACGCCGGATATATGGAATTCACAAATCAGTGAGGTAAACAATAAAACTATATGAGTAAAAAAAATAAATTAAGAATCATCCCGCTCGGGGGGCTGGGCGAAGTGGGAAAGAACATGATGGCGTACGAGTACGGCTCGGATATCATCGTGGTGGACGCCGGCATCATGTTCCCGAAAAACGACATGCTCGGGGTGGACTACATCATCCCCGATTATGAATATTTAAGGAAACGCGCAAACCGCGTGCTGGGCTTGTTCATCACGCACGGGCATGAAGATCACATCGGCGCGGTGCAACACTTCACCGAAGACATCCCCGTCCCCGTGTACGCCACGCCGCTCACGCGCGGGTTGATCGAGGCGAAACTGCATCGCAACGGCGCGCAGCACAAAGTCCAGATGAAGACCGTCAACGCCGGGGATACGACCCGCGTCGGTCCCTTCACGCTGGAATATTTCCACGTCAACCATTCGATTCCCGACGCGGTCGGCATCGCCATCACCACCCCGGCCGGGCTGATCGTTCACATGAGCGATTTCAAGTTCGACCAAACCCCCGTGGACGGCTGGCCCACCGACTTTGCCAAACTTTCCGAGTTCTCGAATCGCGGCGTGGACTTACTGCTCTCCGACTCGACCAACGCCGAGCGTCCCGGCTGGACTCCGTCCGAGTCGGTCATCCGCCCGGCGTTCGAGAAAGTCATGGCGGAAGCCAAAGGGCGCGTGATTGTCGCCACCTTCGCATCGCTGATCTCGCGCGTGCAGCAGGTAGCCGACGCCGCCAAAGTCAGCGGGCGCAAGATGGCTCTGGCTGGCACAAGCATGGTGGATAACGTCAAGATCGCGCGCAAGATGAAATATCTCGAAATCCCCGACGAAATGATCGTGCCGATCGAACAGGCGCTGAACATGCAGGATCACAAAGTGGTCATCATGTGTACAGGCTCACAGGGCGAACCGTCGTCCATTGTCGGGAGGCTCTCGGCGGGGACGAACCGCCAGTTCGGTCTCAAGGACGGCGACACAGTCGTGCTTTCCTCGCATCCGATCCCCGGCAACGAAGAATCCATCAGCGCGACGATCAACCGCCTGCTGAGAAAAGGCGCGAAGGTCATCCACGACGGAATCGCCCCCATCCACGTTTCGGGTCACGCGGCGCAGGAGGAGCAAAAATTGCTCATCAACCTTGTGCGCCCCAAGCACTTCATGCCGATCCACGGCGAACTGCGACAACTCATCCGTCACGCAGAGATCGCGCAACAGATGGGCATCGAAGAGGAAAACACCATCGTCGCCGAGAACGGACAGGTGGTGGAACTGGTCGGCAAAAAGATTCTGCTCGGCGAGCGCATCCCCGGCGATTACGTCTTCGTCACCGGCGAATCCATCGGCGATATTGACCACGACGTAATGAAGGAACGCAGTCAACTCGCCCGCTCCGGCATCCTGCTCATTGACATCAGCATAGACAAAAAGACCGGGCGTCTGCTACACGAACCGGAGATCATCACGCGCGGATTCGTCTCACCCGAAGACGCCGAGACCCTGCTGCCCGATGTTCGCAAACTCGTCATGCGCGCCGTCCACAACGACGGTTTTGACGACGAAAAAGACATCATCAACATCGTCAAGAGTTACCTGCATCAGCAGACCAAACGCAGGCCGATGGTCCTCGTCACGTTGGGCAAGGCGTAATTAGGACTTACGCAAAAAACATCTGAACAGGGGCGGCTCGTCCCAACCCAGCAGAAAATTGTTGCGCCAGAGAAGGGTCGCCCTGCAACGCCAACGTAACCGTGCGCAAAGGGCGACCCTTCATTGCGTTCCCCTAATTCCCCGCCTTCGAAATGGAGTAAAATTGTCCAATCGTTTCCAATAACAACACAGAAGGCGAGGCCCGCATGTTCGTCACCAAGAATCTTTACCAGAACGACGATCAATGGAAGAATGTCCCGCTCGGCGCGTCGGGCGAAAGCACGATTGGCAAATGGGGCTGCCTGCTCACCTCCGCCACCATGATGCTGAACGGCATCGGTTATAACGAAACCCCTGTCACCGTCAACGACAAAATGAAAGCCAACGGCGGATTTCAGGGGTCGCTTTTTATCCCCAGCGTCCTGCCCTACATCTGGCCCCAATGCGCCTACCGCGACATGCAAGACTGCGAGACCACACCCGCGCCAATCGCCGCCATAGACGCGGCAGTCGCGGCAGGCAAACCCGTTATTCTACAGGTGGATTGGAACAAGCAAGCCGGTCTGCAAACCCACTTCGTCCTTGTGAAAGAAAAAAAGGGCGACGATTACATCATCTACGACCCCTACAAATACGGCGGCGACTCGCCCGAAAAGGAAGTCCTGCTCACGACGCGCTACAAATATAACGGGGCAAAACTCGCCACCGAAATCAGCGCCGTGCTGTGGTTCGAAAGCCGCAACATCGCCCCGCCGCCGGAAAAAACCAAACTACCCCTCCCCGCCGAAAAATTCATCCTCTACGCCGCCGAAGACGATCTGGCGCTGAGAGCCGAACCCGCCGTCACCGGCTACCTTTGGAAGCGCCTGATGATGAACGCCGAACTCACCAGCCTCGAAGACAAAGCCAGGGCGAAAGCCAAGATCGGCGTCCAAGGGCAGTGGATTCAAGTCCAGGATTCGAAAGGCGATCAAGGCTACGTCGCCGCCTGGTATGTCTCGGATAAAAAATCTTCGCCCGCCTCTCCCTCCGCGCCCAAGCCGGGTCCTGCTCCCGCGCCTTCCCCTGCGCCGAAACCGGGTCCCACGCCCACACCCGGCAAGCCGACACCCGCCCCCGTCCCCGCCGGGGCATTGGCCTTGATCCCAACCGCTCAAATCACACTCCGCAGTAAACCTGTCCAATCGGCGGATAACGTCATCCGTTACGTCGAAACGACCGAACAGCTTATAAGCCTGGAGCCCGGAAGCCAGTCCATCAAAAAAGTCGGCGTACAAAACCAGTGGATCAAAGTCCGCGATGCAGGCGGGCGGGAAGGCTACGTGGCCGCATGGTTCGTCAAATATGCGGGCGGCTCCACCGCGCAAACCGGCTCGACGACTTCATCTTCTTCCGGCGGAGCGGTCAAGGTTCGGACGACTGCCGAAGCCGTATCGCTGAGAAACCAACCCGTCGTCAGCGATGCGACCCTCATCAAAAGAGTGCCGATCAACCACGAATTCATCATCGTCGAAGCGGGGGGCGAATCTAAAATCGGCGCGAACAATCAGTGGATCAAAGTCAAAGACGCGGCCAACGAAGGATATATCGCCGCCTGGTTCTTAACCCGCTAGGAGACGCCATGGAATCCAAAACCGAACACACCCCCCCCATCCTCGAAGTCGCCTGGCGCAAATTCGCCCAATACGACGACACCTCCGTCAGGCGGACCGCATCCTTCACGAATTTGCGAAGATGGATCCTGATCTTCGGCGTGCTTGCAACCCTGCTTTCCATCCTCACAACCATCTACCCGGCTGGGTTTCCCCCGCTCGGTTCGTTCGTCCTGAAGATCATGCTCGTCGCCTCGCCGATCATCGCCTCTGTGCTGGCCGCCATCGGAAACGAATATTACTCCACCGGCGACTGGCTCGTGGCGCGGGCCGGCGCGGAGGAAATTCTGCGCGACACGTATTTGTATCGCACCATCTTAAAGAACAGCCCCAAGCGCCGCGAATGGCTGGAAAAAAGACTCGCCCGCGTTCAACGCTCCGTCTTTCGCGGCATGAACGGCGAACTGGTGATGGAAACCTTCAAGGGCAACGTCCCTCCCAAGCCGCGCTTCAACCCCGGCGAACCCGGCAACGACGACGGTTTCAGCGACCTAATCGGCGAGGAATATTTCAAATATCGCCTTGAAAACGAATTACGCTGGCACGAAAAAAAGATCATCGGCAAACAAAGGGAGCGTTTCCGCCTGCAGGTCTCGATCTACGTGATGGGCGCGCTGGGCGCGATCATCGCCGCAATTGCGACCTTCGGCGAGGCGACCTCGAACCTGGCCATCTGGGTTGCATTGACCGCTTCGCTGACAGGCGCGTTCTCGGTCTGGCAGACTTTAAAAAACCTCGAACAGGTCGTGCGCAACTACAGCAAGGTCATCATGGAACTCGGCATCATCTCGGACCACTGGAAGAACCTGACCGCCGAAGAACGCACGCAAAGCGAAGTCAACCGCATGGTACAGGGGACGGAAAACATCCTGTGGAGCCGCAATGTCGAATACATCAAGTCCATGCAGGAGGCGTTGCGCGATTCCAGCCTCGACAAGGAAGCCGAACTGATCAACAACGTCATCGCCGAACAGCGCGAAGCCGACGCGCGTTTCAAACAGGCGCTGACCGATTCCATCGTCAACAAAACCTCGGAAGAGTTGGACAAGGTCACCGCCGACCTGAGCGACCGCTTTGAAGAAATTCTCGGCACACTCGCCGAAGAAGCGTCGTCGGAAGTGGTTCAGGCGGAACTGGCCGCAATGCGCGAAGCGATCCAGGAATTCAGCGAAAAGGTCGCGCAGAAATTGGGCTTGTCGCACAAACTCGACGTCATCCGCGAGGAATACAAGGATGTGAACGTTGGCGCCGAAACGCCGCGCGGCGTGTTGAACGCTCTCCTATCGCGCTTCCCGAAAACGGAAGAAGTAAAGGGATAACGTCGGGAACGGAGTCGAAAGTCTCCTAACTTTTGAGCAAAATCGGGAGATTTTGCAGTTCACTGACGAATGGATGAACCTGAATGACCGACACAATCGAAACGCCCCCCGAAAAAAAGATCGCCCCGGCCGACAACCCCATCCCCGTCCCTCCGCAAGCGGCAACAGGCGAATCGTCCTCCCCCACCAACCAGACTGCGGCAGGTCCCGCCAAGCCCAAAGCCGAATCCGCGCCCGAGGCGACGAAAACCAACCGCCAGGTTGACGAAAAGAACGACGACGAAGACAGCGGCGGCAGGGAATACCGCCCGCTTCATCCCGAAGTAAAACCCCACTGTTTTGTGGTCATGCCTTTCGGAAAGAAAAAAGGCGCCGACGGGCATCCCTTCGATTTCAACGCCATCTACAAAACGCTGATTCGCCCCGCCATCGAAGACGCCGGCTTCGAGCCCTTCCGCGCCGACGAAGAGACCGCCTCCGGCGACATCCTGACCGACATGTTTCAGGAACTCCTGCTGGCAGACATGGTCCTGTGCGACCTGAGCATAGATAACGCCAACGCCTTCTACGAGTTGGGCATCCGTCACGCGCTGAGGAAAAGAGGCGTGGTTCACATCCAGGCGGGGCGCGCTTACATGCCCTTCGACATCTTCAACGTGCGCACCCTGCCCTATCACATCACGCCCGAAGGCGTCCCCGATCCCGAATTCATCAAAACCGACATCAAAGCCGTCGCCCGCCTGCTGCGCGATACCTGGGCTTCCGACCGCGACGCCATCCACAGCCCGATCTATAACCTGCTCTCCGGGTTGAAAGAGCCGGAACGAAAAAGCCTGCAAACCCCGCTCGCCACCGGCTTCTGGCGCGAATATGACGAATGGAAGGACAGGGTCACTGTCGCCCAGCGCGAGAAACACATCGGCGACATTCTGCTCCTGACCGAAGAGATTCGCAACCCGCTCATCCGCGAAGACGCGGTCGCAGAGGTGGGCAGCGCGCTCGCCAAACTGGGTCGCAACGAACTGGCGCTCAGTCAATACCGCGAGGGCATCTCGGTCAATTCGAACAATCTCAACTTCCGGCGCGAAGAGGCGTTTCATCTCAACCGCGTGGGGCGCGTCAACGAAGCCATCGTCAAAATCGAGGGCATCCTGAACGATTTTCCGCAGGACACCGAGTCCATCTCCTACCTGGGGCGCATTTACAAAGAGATGTGGACGAATTCCTGGGACCGCATCCCGAATAAAACCAAACGGCTCAAGACCGCCTTTGAGACCTATCACTGGTTGATCAAGTCCATAGACATGTACATGAAGGGCTTCCAGATGGACCTGCGGGATTACTACCCCGGCATCAACGCCTACACCCTCTCCGTGCTTGCCGTTCACCTCGCGGATAAATTCGACAGCAAGAAAACCCCCGACCCGGACATTACCCGCATCCGCAAGATCATGCCCGGTTTAAGGGATACGCTCGAGTTCAGCCTTGAAAGCACGATCTCCCTTGAAGGCGAAAAGGCGGAATACTGGTCGCTGGTCTCGATTGCCGAATTGCGCCTGCTGACCTCCAGCGACCATGCCGAGGTGGCGCGCTCCTACCGAAAAGCCATCACCGCCCTGCGCCGCGACCTGTTCTCCCTGCGCTCCTCCCTCGCCCAATTGGAGACCATCAAACTGCTGGGCGTGCGCGCCGAATATGTAGACAAGTGCATTAAGCTGCTCAAGGACGAGATAAAACAAGCCAGCGTGGGCGATACCGGAAACGCGCCGCTGGACAACCGCCCCGGCGCCAAAGCCGTCGGCGGACGCGCCCTGCTCTTCGCCGGATACATGGTGGACTATGCCGGAAAAGACAAAAAATCCTTCCCGCCCGACAAGGAAAACGACGTCCGCCAGGAGATCAAAAAACGGATCGAAAAACTCAAACCCGGAGCGCAAGACCGCGCCTTCCTGGCTGGGCTTTCCGCCGGGAGCGAAATGATCTTTGCCGAAGTGTGCGCCGAAGCGGGCATCAAAGTCAAGGTCTTTTTGCCGCACAACGAATCCAACTACATCCGCAAATTCGTCTCTCCGGCGGGCGAAGGCTGGGTGGATCGCTTCTACAAGATCAAAAATCACCCCCTTGTGGACGAGATCTACCAGATCGAACATCTGGGCCAGCCCAAAAACGGCGACAACCTCTATGAACGCAACAGCCGCTGGGCGGTCTATTCCGCTTTGGGGCGCGTGGGCGTCGAAAACATGCGTCTGATCGTCGTGGCAAACGAATTCGCCGGCGACACAAAAGACCGCGACGTCCTGCTCACCCGCTACGCCGTCGAACTGATGCGCAACATCGGCGGCGTGGTCGAGGAACCGATCAATCCGTCGAAATACATCTATAGAGTGATTGATACCGCCCTCGAACGCATGATGCAACAGGACGCGCCCGCGCGCAAACCGGGCGGCGAGGCGAAGTTCGCCAAAAAGAGCCAACCCAGAAAAAAAACCGCATGACGAAAAAGCCCGTCGTTCATTCGACGGGCTTCATTTTTGTCAGCACCTTTTCCTTGGGATAACACCAGATCTCGCCGCGGACTCCCTTCGCAAGGAAGAAATCCCCCGCGCGCGCCGCCTCCACCCCCTCCAGCGTGTGAACGATGACCATGCGGTCTTCGTCGCCGTCGGTCAACTCCACCAGCGGGACGAGCTGAACCGACGCGCGCTTGACGCAAAAACCCGGACGGGTGATCTCGTAAGTCTCCTCAAAGATCTCGCGCGCAATGGGCCAGCGATCATCGGGCGCATCCAACTCGCTGATCAAATAATCGCCGTAGGTCGCGGTCAACAAACCGCCCCAGGGCGTGACGATCTCCTTCGTCTGCGGCTCGTCCGGCGCGGGCAAAAAGACCGTCACGCGCCGCTCCTCGATGATGCGGTAAGCCCTGAACTGCAACTCTTCCAGAATCGCGTCGCCCGAATGAAGTTCGATTTGTTCGCTCAAGTTCGCTCCTTGCAATCCATCGCCCTGATTTTAATATAAAATCAAGTCCCATGAACAAACTGATCGTCATCGTCGGCGCGAGCGGCGTCGGCAAAACCTCGTTGATGAACGCCCTGCTGGCGGGGCGCAATTTCGCCGTCGCCTACGAACAACACGAGACGCGCCCCTTTCAAGCCCTCTTCAAACGGGACGCAAAATTCGCGCTCGCAAACCAATTGGATTATCTCCTGTTGCGCGCCGAACAGGAGCGCGAACTTCGCGCGGCTGACGCGCCGGGCTTGATGGACGGCGGACTCGACCTCGACTTTTACGGATTCACGCGCCTCTTTCTCAGCCGCGGCTGGATCAGCGCTGCGGAGTTTGACCTGTGCCGCAGGCTTCACGCCTTAATCCGCCAGGCGCTGCCCCCGCCCGATCTCATCATTCACCTGCGCGCAGACTCCCAAACCGTCGGCGAACGACTCGCTTCGAGGAACAGAATCAACATCGCGTCGGCGGAGGATGCGGCGCTTTTAGAGTCGCACATCGCTGAATGGCTGGACCCGCTCCCCGAGTCGCAAATCCTGCGGCTGGACGCATCCAACGAAGACATTGATTATCCAATCAGCGTTCCCATCATCCTTGATAAAATCAGCAAGCCGGATTGGCAATCCGACTTACAATAGATTATGGAAAATATTGACGAACTGAAACGGCGCGCCTCCGGCGAACCGCGCTATAAACTTTCGGGCGCGAATGTTTTCGTCTCTCCGGGCGGCTTTCATTACATTGACCATCTCGACGCGGTCGAGGCTGTTTCGCCGGAGATTGACGGAAGCGGCTTGACCGAAGCGGAAATCGCGTACATCGAAACTTCCCTGCAATCGAACCCGGAACGATTGACGAATCAGATTGCGGCGGTGAAAAGAAATATCGCGATAGGCGGAATGAAGGCGCTCGACATCGGCTGCGGCGGCGGCTTGTTCCTTGCGGCGTTGAAACGCGAGGGCGCGCATGTGACCGGGATCGAATTGAGCGACACCCGCGCCCATTACGCAAAATCGAAACACGGAATCGAAGTCGTCAAACGTCCCATCGAAGACGAATATTGGGGAACGTTCGCAAACTCATTCGACATCGTGACGTTATGGGACGTGATCGAACACGTCAATTTTCCGCAGGCAACCTTGAAGGCGGCGGCGAGGACCCTTAAACCCGGCGGCGTGTTGTTGATAGACACGCCCTGCCGCGACGCGTTCTATCATCGCTTCGGCGAACTCACCTACCGGCTGTCGCGCGGGCGATACCCGACTTTTTTAAACGCGATGTATTCGGCGAAACCGTTCGGTCACAAGCAAATTCTCTCCCTCGCCGAAATGCGCGGGTTGTTGGAAGAAGCGGGCTTGCAGGTTATAGAATTGAAAAGATTTCACGAACTATCGTTTCCCTATGCCTTTTATCTGAAAAAATTGGTCCGCTCCGAGTCGCTCGTCAAAATCCTCCTGCCCTTCGTCCGTCTTTTCTTCGTCGTCTTCCCCATCCGCAACAAGATGCTGGCGGCGGGTAGAAAAAAGTAACGCCGACTTCAGTCGGCGCTGCGGGGTAACGACATTTGGTAAAATTGCCGCACTCATCATAAGGAGAACTATGTTTGACTTTTCCTGGCTCTCAAACCCCGAATCCTGGGTCGCATTATTGACTTTGGTGGCGCTTGAACTGGTATTGGGCGTGGACAACGTAATCTTTATTTCCATCCTTTCCGGAAAACTGCCCCTGCAAGACCAACAGCGCGCGCGCGCAACCGGCATCGCCCTGGCCGTCATCACCCGCATCCTGCTTCTGCTTTCGCTTTCATGGATCATCAGCCTCACAAAACCGTTCTTCCACCTTCCCTGGTTTGGCGGAGAGCAAATCGACATTTCGGGCCGCGACCTGATCCTGATCGTCGGCGGACTCTTCCTGCTGTGGAAAAGCACGCACGAAATTCACGATAAACTGGAAGGGAAAGAAGGCCACGCCTCCGCCCAGGTCGCGGCCAACTTCGCCAGCGTCATCATCCAGATCATGCTGCTGGACATCGTCTTCTCCCTCGACTCGGTCATTACCGCCATCGGCATGGTGGACCATATCATGATCATGGTGATCGCCGTCATCGTCGCCGCAGGCGTAATGATTTTTACGGCAAAACCCATCGGCGATTTTGTCGAACATCACCCGACCATCAAAATCCTGGCTCTCAGTTTCCTTTTACTGATCGGTTTCACCCTGATCGTCGAAGGCTTGCACCAGCACATTTCAAAGGGATACGTCTACTTTGCCATGGGCTTTTCGGTCTTTGTCGAGCTCATCAACATCCGCATTCGAAACAAGGATCGGGATCAGTCAACCGCGCCAGTGGCCTTGCGCAGCCGCTACAAGGAATCGCAGGCGAAACTGGCCTCCGCGCTCTCCGCAGTCAAGCACAAACAGACAACAAGCTCGCAACCTGCCGCGCGAAAGAAAAAGACGAAGAAGTAAATTTCCGACAGGCGGCGCTGCGAATGCGGCGCCGTTTTTATTCGACGCGATAGGCCCCAAGTCCGGTCGGCTTGGTAATCAACGCCCGGGTCTCAATGCCTCTTTCATTAAACGCGCCCGCAATTCGACTCTGCGCCTCCTGGGCCGCTTCGGCCTGCACAAAGGCAATGAGCGAAGGACCCGCGCCGGAAAGAGCCGCCGCCCCAAAATGTTTTGCAATCTTATAGGCCGGCATCCCCCCGACGATATGCTTCAGACGGTATGGTTGGTGAATGCGATCCTCCATCGTTTTACGTAAAAGGTCCACATCCCCTTTCTGCAACGCATCTGCCACCAGGAGGGCGCGCCCAATGTTGTGGATGGCGTCTGCGCGGGAAACGTGAGCAGGCAAAACGGCGCGCGCCGCCTTTGTCGGCCAGTCCAAAAGCGGCTTGACGATGACGATTGTCCATTCCGGAATTTCGTACCGGCGCCAAACAATTTCATTCCGCGCAACAACCGAGACGACCAGCCCCCCAGCCATGGCCGGGGCAACATTATCCGGGTGCCCTTCCATCTCCACGGCAAGTTTCAATAAATCGCCGGGGAGAAGCAGTCGTCCCAGGGTTTCATTGGCGCCAAGCAACCCGGCCACAATAGCCGCCGCGCTGGAGCCCAGCCCGCTGCTCATCAAAATTTGATTGCAGGCAGAAATGCGAACACCCTCCATCTTTTTCCCACAAACTTCATGAAGCCGGACAAACGCTTTCGTAAGCAGGTTTCTGTTGCCCTTGTTTAATTTTTCCGCGCCCTCGCCGCCCGCCCAATACTCCAGTCCTTCGCCCGCTTCAAAGGCGATCTCATTCCACAGATCAAGCGTCATTCCCATGCAGTCGAATCCAGGCCCAAGGTTGGCAGATGTGGCAGGCACGCGAATTTTTATCATGCGGGACATTATAATCGGGGCAAATTTTGGAGCGCAATGACTCTCATCATTGCCCGAAAGTCAGAAGACTTTCGAGTCCGTTTCTCGCCAGGAGCGCTAATGATCTATCACGGATTGATCCACCGCTACAAACAATATCTCGACCTCCCCGCCCACTCACAAACGGTCACGTTGCTCGAAGGCAACACGCCCCTCGTCCCCATGCCGCGTTTAGGGCGCGAACTCGGCTGTGAGTTATTCGTCAAATTCGAGGGACTGAACCCCACCGGCTCGTTCAAAGACCGCGGCATGACCGCCGCCATCAGCGAATCCCTGGGACGCGGCGCGAAGACAGTCATCTGCGCCTCGACGGGCAACACCGCCGCCTCCGCCGCCGCCTACGCCGCCCGCGCCGGGTTGCGCTCCATTGTGCTGATCCCTGAGGGAAAGGTTGCCGTCGGAAAACTCGCCGGGGCCATTGCTTATGGCGCGGAAGTGATTCAAATCCAAGGTTCCTTCGACGATGCGCTTGCGTTGGTGGTCGAGATCACTCAAAAGACCCCGATCGCGCTGGTCAATTCGATCAACCCCTACCGCATCGAAGGACAGAAAACATCCGCGTTCGAGATTTGCGACGCGCTTGACGCCGCGCCGGACTGGCTCTGTCTGCCTGTGGGGAATGCGGGGAACATCACATCCTACTGGGCGGGGTTCAAGCAATACGGAAAAGGGCTCCCCCGCATCCTCGGCGTGCAGGCGAAGGGCGCGGCTCCGCTTGTGCTGGGGCATCCGATCGAGAAGCCTGAGACGGTCGCAACAGCAATCCGCATCGGAAAACCGGCGCGGGGAGAGCAGGCGCTGGAAGCGGCGCATGAATCCAATGGGGGCATCATCGCCGTATCCGACGCGCAAATTCTGGAGGCGCAGAAAACCCTCGCCACGGAGGGCGTGTGGGTGGAACCGGCTTCGGCGGCGGGCTTCGCCGGCTTGGTCGCGGAAACAACTCAACACAAGATCGAGGCGAAGGGCAAAAGAGTCGTCGTTGTTTGCACCGGTCACGGGATGAAGGACCCATCCATCATCACAGAATCATTCACAACCCCGCGGGTCATTCCAGCCGAATATGAGGCGCTGGTTGACGCGGTCGGTTGATTTTTTTCGCAAACTATGTAAAATTAACTCGATTACCTAATACTTTGTTTTGATGAACGCAGATTTTTTGACAAATCGCCTGAAAAAAATGCCCTAAATCCAAGTTTTCCGCGTTCGTCCGCGTCCCGACTTTAAGAGCGCAGGGTAATCAGATTTGAAACTCAAATTTCAAGAAGGAGAAAAGAGATGAAGGATCATTTCAAAGTCAATACCCGAACGATCGTAGCCACCGGTTTGGGGGCGGCCATCTTTACCCTGCTGTTCATGTATGTCAAAGTCCCTTCGCCCGTGCCGGAGACAAGTTTTCAGACCGCCTACGGTCTGAGCGCGTTCTTCGCCACATTGTTCGGTCCGATTGCTGGCGCGCTGATCGCCTTCATCGGTCACGCGCTCAGCGACGCGCTCCAGTACGGCTCCCCATGGTGGAGTTGGGTGATTGCCAGCGGCGTTTCCGGTTTTATTTTTGGTTTT
Organism: uncultured Chloroflexota bacterium; assembly: GCA_900696595.1. Taxonomy (GTDB): domain Bacteria; phylum Chloroflexota; class Anaerolineae; order Anaerolineales; family Villigracilaceae; genus Villigracilis. The sequence continues at coordinate 31,571 of CAADGT010000103.1, read as the reverse complement.
GCCTACAAACGCACGAAAGTGGAAGAAGGCGAATTCAAAACCAGGGACATCGTCACTTTCAATGTAATACAGGCAATTGGCAACGTCGTCGCGTGGGTCGTTGTTGCGCCGGTGTTGGATATTCTCATCTACCAGGAACCCGTCAACCTGGTCTTTACCCAGGGCATAACCGCCGCGATCATGAACACTATCAGCGCCGGCGTGATCGGCACGCTTCTCCTGATCGCCTACGCCGCGACGCGCGCAAAGAAGGGCAGCCTGAGCAAAGGTTAGGCTTATATATCCGTTTCGACTCTGTCGCACAAGGCTGTTGGTTTCAACAGCCTTGTGTTGTAATTTCCGGGATCACATTCATGGACGAACGGGTTGTTATCGAGTTTCAGGATTTTTCGTTTCAATACTTCAGCCAGGCTGAGCCGACTCTCAATCGCATCAACCTGAAAATTTACCGCGGCGAGAAAATTCTGATCGTGGGTCCAAGCGGCAGCGGGAAAAGCACGCTGGGGCATTGCCTCAATGGTTTGATTCCGTTCGCTTATAAGGGGGATATGCGGGGAAGTCTGAAGATCAACGGCGTGGAAACCCGGGAGCAGAATATTTTCAAATTATCAAAGATGGTCGGCACGGTATTACAGGATACCGACGCGCAATTTGTAGGCTTGACCGCCGGGGAGGACATTGCCTTTGCGCTCGAAAACGATAATGTTCCAACCGCCGAAATGCGCGAACGGGTGAAGAAGGCGGCCGCAATGGTGGATATGCAAAATTTATTGGGGTCGTCCCCATTTGAACTTTCCGGCGGGCAAAAACAGCGCGTCTCGCTCGCCGGGGTGATGATTGACGACGTGGACATTCTGCTATTTGACGAGCCGCTTGCCAATCTGGACCCCGCCACCGGGAAAGCCGCAATCGAGATCATAGACGAACTGCACAAGAAATCTCAAAAAACGATCATCATTATCGAGCACCGCCTGGAAGACGCGCTGCATCGGGGAATTGACCGCGTCATTTTGATCAACGATGGCAGGATCATAGCCGACAAAAATCCGCACGACCTTGTTTCTTCGCCGCTTTTGACGGAGAATGGGATTCGAGAACCGTTGTATGTGACCGCGTTAAAGTACGCGGGCGTTAAAGTCGCGAGCGATATGCGGCCCGGGCATATTGCAACGCTGCAAGTTGATCGCGCCCGGGAAGCGCTGGCGGCGTGGTACAACGCCATTCCCCTCGAAAGGCGCGAATACGCCAAACCGTCCGTTTTGAAGATGGAAAATGTTTCCTTTTCCTACGACGGCCTGCGCCCGGTTTTAAACGATATTAATTTCGATATTCGCGAAGGTGAAATGGTCTCGATCGTCGGCAGAAACGGCGCCGGGAAGTCCACCCTGTCGAAATTGCTGTGTGGTTTCGAGAAGGAGGATCGGGGCGCAATATTTTATAAGGGAGAAAATATCCGCGAGAAGTCAATCAAGGAGCGCGCTGAAATCATCGGTCTGGTGATGCAGAATCCCAATCAGATGATCTCGAAGCCGATGATCCGCGACGAGGTTGCGCTGGGGTTGCGGTTGAGGAACATCCCCGAAGAGCAGATTACAGGGCGGGTGGAGAAAGCGCTTAACATTTGCGGTTTATCCCCGTTTAAGGATTGGCCCATCTCGGCGCTGAGTTTCGGACAGAAAAAGCGCGTAACAATCGCTTCGATCCTCGCGCTGGAGCCGAAAATCCTCATCCTGGACGAGCCAACCGCCGGGCAGGATTTCCGTCATTACACCGAGATCATGGAGTTTTTGGTGGAGATCAACAAATTGGACGTCACCATCATCCTGATCACGCACGACATGCATTTGATGCTGGAATACACGCCGCGCGCGATTGTCCTCTCCGGCGGCAGGATGATTGCCGACACGACGGCTTCCATGGCGCTTACCGATTCGCGCGTGATCGAGGAGGCGAATCTGAAGGAAACATCCCTGTTTCAACTTTCCCGGTTGTCCGGCATCGAGGGCGGCGCGCGCTTTGTGCAGGGGTTTATAGATTACGAAAGGCGGTTGAAGGCGCGATGAACGCCAAAATGAAACTCTTTTCCTATAACACCGCAGACACCCCGGTTCATCGGCTTTCCGGGTTGACCAAATTGATCTGCTTTCTCCTGCTGACCTTTGCGGTGATGTTCTCCTATGATATTCGCGTCATATTTGCAGTGATGATCTTTTCGGTCGCAATTCTGCGTCTTTCGCAGATCCGCTTTTCGCAAATTCGCGCGATGATCGTTTATGTGCTTGTCTTTGTGGTCGCCAACGCGATCATTTCCTTTTTCTTTTCCCCCGAGGAGGGCGTAAAAATTTACGGCTCGCGGCACAACATCGTCAATTTATACGGCGGGTATAAGTTGACATGGGAGCAGATCTTCTATCAAATAACTAAATTTTTCAAGTATTTTTCGGTGATTCCGTTTGGGATCATCTTTCTGCTGACGACAAACCCGAGCGAATTTGCTTCCTCCTTGAACAGGATCGGGGTCAATTACAAGGCGGCCTTCGCCGTGGCGTTGACTCTGCGCTACTTCCCCGACATGCAGCGCGAATATCACGATATCAGTCAGGCGCAGCAGGCGCGCGGGCTGGAGCTTTCCCACAAGGCAAAATTCGCCGATAGATTTAAAAACTCCCTCTTGATCCTCATTCCGCTGATCTTTTTATCGCTCGAACGAGTTGAAACGATCAGCAACGCAATGGATTTGCGCGGCTTTTCAAAAAACGACACCCGCACATGGTACACGTCTCGAAAATTTGCCCGCGCCGATTATGTCGCCCTGGCCGTCTCGGCGTTGATTACGATTGGAACGGTATACGTATCGGTTTTCGTCAACCATGGCCGTTTTTATAATCCGTTTGTGTAGTCGGCGGATCGCGAAAACTCCGCATAATCTGCGCGCCTCCCTGGCGGCGTAAGAGAACGCTGATTACGCGCTTCCGTGAAGCGCCGATGGTAAAACAAGACGGCGCGCGCTAAGGTTCGTCCCTGCGGTATGTCTCCCCCGCCACGACCTTGAAATCGAGGCGGTTCTGTTCGGGGGCAAAGACGCAGGTGGCAAAGTCTGTAAAAGCGCACGGGGGGTTGTAGGCCTTGTTGAAGTCGAGGAACATTCTCCCGTCCGGTTCGACATCGGCGACGAGATAGCGTCCCGTCGGATAGGTTTCGCTCTCGCTGGCGGGGTCCCAAAAGCGGAGGAAGAAAGAGCCGTCGCTTTCCTTGTTGATGTCGAGCCTGTGAGTATTCCCGGCGAACTCAAAGGTTACATATCCCTCCACCGGAAATTCGGATTTCTCCCCTGTCAGGTCGGGGAAATAGGCGACCTTTGGTCTGTCGTAAGCGGTAAAAACTGCGGGGACGCGAAAAGCCTCGTCAATGTCGTACCAGGTTCGGGCGGGGAAAGAGGCGCGTCTTTCCGTCTGGTTATCCCAGATGCGGATTCCCGTCCGGTTGCCGCGCTGGATGACGACCATCTGTATCCCTTCGAGTTTGACGAAACTGGGGTTTTCGGAAATATCGGATTGGAGTACGGCAAAGTCAACGGGTTTATCGCCGACGGTCACCTTTTGACCCGGGTCTACGCGCAGAGAGACCGACCTGCCGTTATACTCGAAGTAACCGACGCTCGCAGGAATGCGCGACGGAAGTTCAATTTCGTTATTCGCCCCCGAACCGAAGCGATTTTTGCCGAGTTTCAACCAGTATAAACCGGCGAGGGCGAGCCAACTGTTCTCCTTGCGGATGTTTTCGTCGCGCTCCCGGCGCCAGTCGTTGATCATCTGGCGGTAGGTTTTCTCTGTCATGTCAAAAATTATATCAAAGAGATTTCGGATGAACAGCGAACTTGCATTTTTGATAAAATGAAAAAAACTTCAAGGAGCAGAGCATGGGCTTGAAACCCGATCATTGGATACGCAGGATGGCGCTGGAGCGCGGCATGATCGAACCGTTCGTGGACAGGCAGGTGAGGGACGGGGTGATCTCCTACGGCGTCTCGTCGTATGGGTACGATGTGCGCGTGGCGGACGAGTTCAAGATTTTTACGAATGTATTCTCCGCCACCGTGGACCCGAAGCATTTCGATACGAGTTCAATGGTGGATTTCAAGGGGGAGGTGTGCATTGTGCCGCCCAATTCGTTCGCGCTGGCGCGCACGGTGGAATATTTCCGCATCCCGCGCAAGGTTCTGACGGTTTGTTTGGGAAAGTCAACGTACGCCAGGTGCGGAATCATAGTGAACGTGACTCCTTTCGAGCCGGAATGGGAAGGGTACGTCACCCTCGAAATCTCCAACACCACCCCGTTACCCGCCAAGATCTACGCCAACGAAGGGTTGGCGCAGGTATTATTCTTCGAGGCGGACGAGGAATGTGAAGTTTCTTACGCCGATAAAAAGGGGAAATATCAAAACCAGCAATCCATCGTCCTGCCAAAAGTTTGAAGCCGGAATAGAATCCGCAGAATCAGGAGCAACGCCATGACCCAGGTGCGCACGGAGGAAAGTATTCTCGGCGAGATCGAGTCCGTCCAGAAGAAGATGATGCAGGTCATGATGCACCTGACCGCCGTCGGCAATCCGCAAGTCACTTCGATCAATCTCGAATTGACCCAGTTGGTGCGGAATGTGGATCAGTTGAAGAAAGACATCCGCTCGCGCTTTCACATCGAACGCGAGCGGATGGAGGCGCTTGCCGGGGTCGGCAGTGTGATTAACTCTTCGCTGGGCAGGGAGCGCGTGCTGAACGAGGTGATGGACACCTTGATCGCGCTCATGAAAGCGGAACACGGCTTCCTGATGTTGAAGGATGCCGCCAGCGGCGATTTTCATGTGGAAACGGCGCGCCACACGGAACACCGCCGCGTCAGCGAGGACGATTCGGCGTTCAGCCGGAGCATCGTGCGGCGGGTTTTGGAAAAGGGAGAGGCGATCCTGACGACCAACGCGCAGGAGGACCCGCGCTTCGAGCAGCAGGCGAGTGTGGCGGCGCTCAACCTGCTTTCCATTCTGTGCGCCCCGCTCAAGGTGAAGGACGACCTGATCGGCGCGATCTACGTGGATAACCGCGCCAAATCGGGCATCTTTCACAACGAGGAATTGGGGTTGATCTCCACCTTTGCAAATCAGGCGGCGGTGGCGATAGACAACGCCCGCCTCTTCGACGACTTGCAGGCAAGCAACGCCGAATTGCAGGCGGCTTATAAAGCCACGCTCGAAGGCTGGGTGCGCGCCCTCGACCTGCGCGACAAAGAGACTGAGGGTCATACAAAACGGGTCACAGCATTGACGGGGGAACTCGCCCGCAAAATGGGGCTCGACGAAACCAGCCTCGTTCACATCGAACGCGGCGCTTTGCTTCACGATATCGGGAAGATGGCGATCCCGGACAGCATCCTGCTGAAGCCTGCGCCTCTGACTCCGGAGGAGCGGATCATCATCGAGAGGCACCCGGTTTACGCCTTCGAGATGCTCAGCCCGATCAAATTCCTAAACCCGGCGCTGGATATTCCCTACTGCCATCATGAGAAATGGGACGGGAGCGGCTACCCGCGCAGGTTGAGCGGGAACGCCATTCCGCTTGCGGCGCGCATCTTCGCCGTTGTGGATGTGTGGGACGCGCTGGTCTCCGACCGCCCCTACCGCAAGGGGATCAAAGCCGCCGAGGTCAGGGAAAAGATACGCGCAGACGCGGGGAAACATTTCGATCCGTATGTTACGGAAGCCTTTCTGGACCTGGATCAAAAGGTCGTGGAAGAGGTTGCAAAAGCCGGGTGATTCTTTTTCCGGCGCGCGGGGCGTTTGTCAGGAGGGTCGTTTTGGCTTATCATTTGTCCATGGCAAGGAGGCAGGCATGTTCCGAAAAATGTTAATTCCGATCCTCTTCGTTGCGGCGACAACGTTCGCAGCGCTGACTCCGCTCCAGGTCCGGGCGGGAGGCGTGTGCGGCGGCGCGTACACCGTCGAGGCTGGCGATACGGTCGAAAAACTGGCGGCTATGTGCGGTTCGTCGGCATCCGCCATTTTTGCGGCAAACCCCGGTTTGAAGGAACCGCTTACGGCAGGGCAGGTCATCACTATCCCCGGGGCGAATTACGGCGCGCCTACGACCGCTGTTGTCACGATTTCCCCCGTCCCTGTTACGGTTACGCCGACGGTCACGCCCACACCTGCGTCTGTGGTAAACAACTATTACACGTACAACACCTACAATTATTACAACACGGTTCCCGAAGCGGTCATGAACGGGACGTATATCGTCCAGCCGGGCGATACGTTCGCGGGCATCGCGTACAGTTTCGGCGTTTCGATCAACGACCTGAAGGCGGCAAACCCGGGCGTCGCGGATATCAACGCCATTTACGCCGAGCAGGTCTTGTACATACCGTACTGGGTTGAGACCTATTCGCCGTCCGTGTCGGCGGTGATTGTGGCTGACGAGGAACCGAGGCCGCTTTCCTACGCTGGGAGCATTCCCAGAAACGCCGCGCGCGGGGTCGTGCGCCTTGTGAATAAAACCGGCGGCGAGGTGTATATTTCCCTGCGCACCACCAAGGCGGATGGGAGGAATGCGATTAATGAATATCCCGTAAACGGGACGATCTCGGCGGACGTGCCAGCCGGCTGGATTGATTACGTCGCCTGGGTTGGCGGAATCAAGTTCACTGGCGGGTTCATGTTGGGCGAGGATGATCCGCGTACGATCACATTCAACCGCAGTAAAGTCGTCGTGGATTGATCTCAAACCCGCTTCAAGCGGCCCGCTTATGCGGGTCGCTTTTGATTTGGGCGCGTTTCATTTTGGACACGGATACTTCGACAGGCTCAGTACAAGTTTTACGGACAACCCGGACAAAGAGACCGTTTCTTAAGTACACGGATTTGACGGATTGCGCGGACTGGCGCGGATTTAATAAGAGGTTTTTCCCGTGAGAATCCGTGAAATCCGCGTAATCCGTGTCCAAAAAGGACTTAAGAAACACCCTCTAAAGACCTCTTTGCGATTCAACCCGATGTATTTTCCACCTTTGGTAAAATCATTTCCATGTCTTTTCAAAAAATCGTCGCGGCGACAGCGCTCGTCGTTCTTCTCGCGTCGTGCGCCCCTGCGCCCGAACGCCCCGTCGTCTTTCCCACATATAATCCATTCGTGTTCACAGGCGGAGTCACCCCGGCTCAATCCGGAGGCGGCGCGGTCACATCCGCGCCTGCGCCCACTCAAACCCTCGTCCCCACGCCCACAGCCACGCGGCCGCCCACGCCCACGCGCGTTCCTCTCAACCTCTCGCCGTTGATCGGCATTCAAAGTCAGATCACATCCTTTTCGCCCACGCCCGATGCCGCGCGCCAACTGCCCACCCCGCGCCAGGATGCGGCGGAACACGTCGTCCAGCCAGGGGATACGCTGGGCGGCATCGCCGCGCTATACAACATCAGCCTGCAAAGCCTGATGGACGCAAACAACATCAGCGACCCAAACACGCTCGAGGCGGGCATGGTTCTCCTCATCCCCGCGCCGGAGATCGCCGCCGCAGAGTTGAATTCGCTAAAAATCATCCCCGATTCGGAACTCGTGCATGGTCCCGCCGCCGCAAAATTCAACATCCGAAAATTCATCGCCTCGCAGGGCGGGTATCTCAACCATTATGTGGAGGATGTCAAGGGCATTGTGTTTAACGGCGCGGATATCATCGAAGCGGTCTCGTTCAACTACTCCGTCAACCCGCGCCTGCTGATCGCCCTGCTTGAATATCAGAGCGGCTGGGTGACGAACCCCTCGCCCGTCGTCACCGATTACCCAATGGGTTACGCCGACCCCGCCAAAGCCGGGTTATACAAACAGACCGTCTGGGCGGCGAACACCCTCAATCGCGGATATTATCTCTGGAAAGCGAACGCCATCTCGACCCTCGTGCTGGCGGACGGACAATCCATTCCCATGGATTCCACCATCAACGCCGGGACTGCCGGCGTGCAATATTTCTTCTCCGAACTCGACGGCTACGACGCATGGCAGTTCGACACAGGCGTCGGCGGCGCGGTCGTCGCCTATTACGTCTTCTTCGGCAACCCGTTCAGTTACGCCATCGAGCCGCTGATTCCGCCCGCCCTCGCGCAGCCGCTCATGTCTTTGCCCTTCGCCGAGGGCGAAAGCTGGTATTTCACCGGCGGCCCGCACGGCGCATGGGATTCCGGTTCGGCATGGGGCGCGCTCGATTTTGCGCCGCAAGGCAACGCCGCCTCTTGCGAGATCAGCCCCTATTGGGTCACCGCCATGGCGGACGGACTCGTCACGCGCGCCGGCGCCGGTTCCATAATTCAAGACCTCGACAACGACGGCTACGAACAGACCGGCTGGGTCATTGTTTACATGCACGTCTCGGCGCAAGAGCGCGTTTCTCCGGGCGAATATCTTTTCAGGAACGAGCGCGTCGGGCATCCGTCCTGCGAAGGCGGAATCTCGAACGCCACCCACGTTCACGTCGCGCGAAAATACAACGGCGAATGGATCGGCGCCGACGGCGCGCTGCCGTTCAACCTCGACGGCTGGGTCTCCAGCGGAACCGGCGTCGAATACGACGGCTACATTTCCTTCGGCTCAACCTCCATCGAAGCCCTCGACGCCGCCCGCCCCGAAAACCTCATCACGCGCTGATTCACAACCCATTAACCTCGCTGGTTATAATCGTCCCAATATGCAACGCGCGTCCATCGCCCTCATTCTCCTTTCGGTGTTGATTTCCGCCTGCGGGAATTCTCCTTCCCTATGGGGAGTCGCCCCCACCCCGACCCCTTTCGCCTCCCAAGCCGCGCCTCACTCGGACCCGTTTGCGGGCGCGGCCGACCCGATCATTTTCCCCACCTCGACCGCCCCGCCCTTCATCGAAACCGCAAACGCAATCACGCCGTCGCCCCAACCGACGGATAAAACAACCGAGAAAACGCCAACCCTCACGCCCGCGCCTCTCGATGCCGCCGCGCCCTTCCTTTACTACGCCCAAAGCGGAGACATGCTCTCCGCCGTCGCCGCGCGCTTCAATGTGAAAGAATCCGAGATCGTCTCCGACAGCGACCTGACAAAGACCACGTTGATCGATCCCGGCGTCCTGCTCGTCATCCCAAACCGAATCAACGAAACCACCACTCCCAACATTCAACTCCTGCCCGATTCCGAGTTTGTCTTCTCCGCCACCGCGCTCGACTTCGACACGCAAAAATTCGTCATGGAACAGGACGGCTATCTCAGTTCATTCAACGATTACCTCGGTTCTGCCGGGCGCATCACCGGCCACGAAGCCATTGATCGCCTCGCCGTCGAAAACTCGGTCAGCCCGCGCCTGCTGCTTGCCCTGCTCGAATACGAAGCGCGCTGGGTGCGCGGCCAGCCGATTGACATCCTGCACGCCGAATTCCCAATGGGATTCAACGACTACCACTACAAAGGGTTGAGCGTGCAAATGACATGGGCGATCAACACCATGTCCATCGCCTACTACGGGTGGCGGGCGGGAACCATCACCCACATTGAATTCCCCGAAGGGACAAAACTGCGCCTCGACCCGCGCCTCAACGCCGGCACAGTCGCAATCCAGTATTTATTCTCCAAACTTCACAGCCAGTCGCAATGGTCGCAGATCATCAACCCCGATTCCGGTTTTCCCGCGCTTTATGAGGAAATGTTCGGCGATCCCTTTTCTCGCGCCGCATTGGTGGGTCCCATCTTCCCGCCAGGTTTAAACCAGCCTCCCCTCGTTTTACCCTTCGAGCCGGGCGCTTTATGGAGCTTCACCGGCGGACCGCACAACGGCTGGGGGCAGATCAGCCCAAAAATCTACGGCAGATCGCACAGCATCTTCTCCGCAATTGACTTCGCGCCCGCCGCGGCAAAATCCGGGTGCATCCCCAGCAACGCCTGGGTGGTCGCGTCCGCGCCGGGTTTGGTCATCCGTTCGGGAAACGGCGTCGTCATGATAGACCTCGACGGCGACGGCTACGAACAAACAGGATGGAATCTTCTCTACCTGCACCTGGCAACCCAGGACCGAATACCATTGGGTACACACGTGGAAACCGACGACCGCATCGGGCATCCCTCCTGCGAAGGCGGCGTCTCCACCGGCACACACCTGCACTTTGCGCGAAAGTTCAACGGCGAATGGGTCACAGCCGACGGTCCCATCCCCTTCGTCCTGAGCGGATGGCGCGTCATCGCCGGGGAGGAACCGTATAAAGGACAACTCGTCAACGGCGACCAGGTCGTCACCGCCGACCTGCTGGGACAATCGTGGTCGAACATCATCCGTGAAAAAGATGAATAACCCACGGTTGGAATCGAAAATCTCCAGACTTTCGAAAGGGCAAAGCAATCAAACCCCGGTTGTGAAAATCTCCGGGCACGCTACTATTACAGAGCAAAATTTCTCCCAGCGCCGAGGACGGCGGCTTTGAGCATGAAACCCTGCAGACTTTCGCATCACACTCCAAAATTGGGAGATTTTAGAGTCGGTGTTTGCCTGGCGCTTTTGATCGGCATGATGATCGTCTCTTGCGCTCCCCCACCAGAAAACCCCTCCATCGCCACGCAGGAAAAAGCCGGGGACGGTCCGCCCGCCGCGGAAACGACGCCAATCCCCACGCGCCCCTCCTTCGCCCCCGGTCAACTCGTGGACTACACCGCCCAAAGCGGCGACTCCCTGCCCGCGCTCGCATCGCGCTTCAACACCAGCGTGGATGAAATTCTCGCCGCCAACACTTTCATTCCGCGAGAGACCACCACCCTGCCGCAGGGTATGCCGATGGAGATACCGATCTATTACCGCGCATTATGGGGCAGTCCCTTCCAAATCCTCCCCGATCACGCCTTCGTCAACAGCCCCACCGCCAGCGGATTTAATACAGCCGCCTTCGTGGCGGCCCAGCCCGGGTGGCTGAAAAACTACAAGGCGTACGTCGGGGGCGAAAACCGCACCGGCGCGGAACTCGTGGATTATGTAGCCGTCAACTACAGCATTAACCCGCGGCTGTTGCTCGCCATCCTCGAATATCAAGGCGGCGCGCTGACCCTGCCCGAACCGCCAAAGACCAGGCGAATCCTGGGATTAAAAAGACAATTCTGGGATTCCCACTATCTCCAACTTGTGCTTGCCGCCAACACGCTCAACAACGGCTATTACGGCTGGCGCGCCGGATCGTTGATCGAGTTCGAAGACGCCGGCGGGATCATCATCCGCCCCGACCCATGGCAGAACGCCGGGTCTGTCGCGCTGCAATATTATTTCTCGCGCGTCTTCGCCGGGGAGGAATACAAACAAGCGATCAGCCCGGAAGGCTTGAATAAAACCTATGTGGAATATTTCGGGAATCCCTGGGAGGATGACTTCGAATTGATCCCCGGGAGTTTATCCCAGCCCGAACTCGTCCTGCCCTTCCCCGCCTCGCAGACGTGGAATTTCACCGGCGGACCGCACACAGGCTGGGGCACGGGCGAACCGTTTTCCGCGCTGGATTTCGCGCCCCCTTCCGAAAAGTCCGGCTGCGTCCCCGCCCAAGCCGATAACTTCGTCGTCGCCGTCGCCGATGGGCTCGTCGTCCGTTCGCGGCAGGACGGACTCGCGCTCGATCTCGACAGAGACGGCGACGAGCGCACGGGCTGGGTAATCTTCTATTTGCATCTTGCCACCGAAGAACGCGCCCCGGTCGGCGCGGAATTGAAACGGGGAGACAAGATCGGCTATCCCTCCTGCGAAGGCGGGCGCTCCACCGGCACGCATGTGCATGTCGCCCGAAAATATAACGGCGAATGGCTACAGGCCGACAGCGTCCTGCCTTTTATGTTGAGCGGATGGATCCCCCACAGCGCGGGCAGCGCCTATGAAGGCACGCTCACCAAAGGCGGCTTGACTGTGACCGCCTGCGAATGCGGCGACGAATACACATCCATCAGCGGAAGTTACCCGTAAATTCGATTCGGAAACGCCGCGGCTCAATTCTCCGCGATAATGTCCGGCACATATTTTTCGAGATTGCTCTTCGAGATGCCGCCGACCCACATCAGGCGGATGCGCCCCGAGCGGTCAATGACGTATGAACTCGGCAAATTCATCGTGTTGAAGGCGCGCCCCGCCTCGCTGGAAGGATCGAGCCAGACCGGGAAACTCAAGCCGAACTCTGCGACAAAGGGAACAACTTCTTCCGATGTCTCTCCCTGGTCTATGGCGATCAAGATGAATCCTTCCGATCTGTATTTTTCATAAAACGCCAGCAAGGCGGGCATCTCCTCGCGGCAGGGCGGGCACCACGTCGCCCACAGGTTGACCAGGATCACATCCCCGGAATAATCGGAAAGGGAGACGGGCGATCCGTCCAGCGAAGCGAGGAAAAGCGTCGGCGCGGGCAAATTCACCTCGACGGGGATCGTCGAAAAGTCCCGGGTCGGAGCGGGGACAAAACCGCCGGGCTTGAACATGAAGGCCACGCCCAGGGCGAGGAATCCAAACCCGATTACGATCAGGGCGAAGAGCCGCCCCGGAGAGGGCTGATCCGACATTTCACTCATGGTTGAACCTGTTCATTTCACGACCGTCAAGCGACGGCGCAGAGTATAACCTACGAACCGTTATCGCAAAAAAGGACAAACGTCGTCCAGCAGGGGACGGATGATACTGGCGACGCCCCCGCCCGGAGGATTAACATGGCTCAATGCCGGAGAATCTACCCGTTATTCCGCTCTTCGAGGGCTTCGATGCCGGACAATATTCAGCGCTTAACGCCATATTCGAACGATACAAATGTCCGCCCAACACGACGGTCTTTCAACAGGGCGACCCGCCGGATTTTCTGTATTTAATCCTGAAAGGCAGGGCGGTCATCGCCTATAAACCGTACGACGGACCGCCAATTGTCATCACCCGTTTAAAGGTCGGGGACGTATTCGGCTGGTCGGCGGTCATCGGCGGTAAGAAATATACATCCAGCGTGATGAGCGTGTCGGAACTCGAAGCGCTGCGAATCCGCAGGCAGGATATTTTCGACCTGTTGAATAATTCCCCCGAAATCGGTAAAATCATCATAGACCGGCTGGCGCTGAATGTTTCGCCGCGCTGGAAGAACGCACACGAGCAGATCCATCAATTTATCGAAACGAACAGGAGACAGCCATGACAACGCCGGACGCCCCTTCGCGAGAAAGCCAGATCCGCCGCCTGTTGGAAAACCTGAGCGCGTACATCGAGCAATTTCACGGCGGGACGGTCGAGTTCGTCTCTCTCTCGGGCGACGATCTGACCGTGAAATTGGGAGGCGCCTGTTTGAACTGCCCGCTCTTACCGTCCACACTGCATGGCTGGGTGGAAGGGACAGTCCGCCAGTTCTTCCCGGAGATCCATGTTGTGGCGGGCGGGTGATTCGCCTGTCGCGCCGGGCTTGAGCGGTCTCTTGTACGGGAGAGAATAAAGACAATCAAGGGTCGCCCTTTGCCAGCGGGGCGACCCTTTGCTTCTCACAAGAGCGTCGAAATATTGCGCCGGGTCGCCCCTATGTCCTTCGCATGAAGGCGCGCGCGATCATGAAACCACCGGCGAGAATCAGAATCGCAGCCCAGACGTAATTGGCGATATTCATCAGGTTGACAAGCGCCAGCGCGCCCATGATCCCCAATATCAGCGCGGGCCAGTACGCCCAGCGCATCCGCGCGAGGACGGCGACCAAAAGGAAAGTCAGCGCGAGACCGAGGAAGAAGAAGCCGCCGCTTTCAAAGGCGCCGAAGCGTTCGGTGGCGACGGTCATCGCCGCCAGAGTCGCCAGCACGCCGCCGGGTATAAGCGCCCACCAGCGTTCTACCGGAGCGGTGATGTACACAAGGAAGAACGTCAACCCAATGCCGCCCAACACGATGGCGCCGGAGTACTCGTCGAAGAAAGATGAGGCGACGATCAACAGCGAGAGCGCGGTCAGCACGCCGCCAGGGATGATCGCCCACCAGCGGGATGCGCGGTTGCTGAAATAGACGTACCAGAACGAAAGCGCGATGCCGCCGAGAAGGACCGCGCCTTCCAGTTCGTCCAACGATTCGGGCAGAAGGACCACAACGCCCAAAGCCGCCAGCGTAAAACCGGGGAAAGCCGCCCACCAGTTCCCGCCGAATAGCATAGCAAGAAACATCAAACCGCCGAGCAGGAACACGCCGCCCCAGAAATAACCTGTGACGTTCTCAAGGTAGCCGAGCGTCTGCGCGAGCGCCAGCCCGCCGCCAAGCAGTAAAAGCAGACCGATGATGATGCGGGGATCAAAGCGTTTCATGTTGGCGTCTCCTATTTGATCCTGACGGAAGCCGCGCCGCCCTTGACGTGAATATCAACAGCGTTCTGCGCGGTTTCAAAATCGGGGGAATCTCCCGACGGGAAGCGCGTTTTATCCATTGTGAAATCGCCCGCGCCGATGGAAGCCTTCGCCCGCACGGCGACGCCTTCGGGGACGATCACGGTCAGGGATGCCGCGCCCACTTCAAAGTCCGCTTTGAGGCGGCCGCGCGCGGGGAGGGTGACGATCGTATCGCTCGCGCCGGATTTCAATTTGAAATCGGTGATATTCATATCGTTCAGGTCAATCACGGATTTATTCGCGCCCAAATTCATATCCAACGCGGTCGGGATGGAGGGGTTGAAGGAGACATCCCAATCGCGCCGATCGTTGATTCCAAACGTTGGAAATAAAAAAGGCGCGGGTCGCAAGCGGACCTCGATCCGCTCCCCGCTTCTGGCTGAGTCTTGTTCCAAGCCGCCGACGAACGACCCGCGCAGGAGTTCGTCGCCCGACGCGCCGCTGTGAAAGAGTAATTCGCCCGCGCCGTGCGAGAGAAGCGCCTTCGCCTCCCGCGCGCCCTGCAATGAAACGCTCGCTGATTCGGTCTTGACGCTGCCGCGCAGGAAAACGCCCATCAACACCCACACGCCGAGCCCGATCAGCAAAAGGGGCAGGAAAACGCTGGCGGGCGATTCGCCGTTCGGCAGCGTGACGCCCATTTGACCGGCGAGCATTAAACCGCCCAACAAAAGCAGGACTGCGCCCCAAAACAACTGACCGCGGTTCATTCATCCCTCCCTTTTACGAAAGGTCTTGTATAAACCGCTTCCCAAAACCCACAAACCGAGCAGGATCAACAGCACGGCGGGGCCGAACTCGCCGAGGATGTTCCACCCGCCGAGGAAGGCGGCGAAGAAAAGGAAGAGGACTGCGCTGACGACCATGAGATTCAAGCCGCGCTTGAGGTTATGCGCCGTGTTCTCGCCGAGCAAGCCCTGCAAGATCGTGCCGACGCCGACGAAGCCGGGGATGAGAGTCCACATGTAGGACCAGGACGAAGAGTCGCTGAATTTTTCCTGATAATAGAAAATCCCGCCGATGCCAGCCACAATCGCGGCGGGAACCGCCAAGCCCGGGGAGCCGGTGGCGAGACCGATGACGAGGATGCCTGCGCCGATCAACAGCAGGTTGACGGGCCACTCGGTGTACGGCTCGAAGAAATTCCTGAAGGCGGGGTTGACCTGGTTGAGCAGGAACCATCCGCCGAGGAGGAGCAGGATGACGCCGAGGGCAAGTTGGGAACGACCGGTTCTGTTCATGAACGATTCTCCTGTGAGGTTGATTCTTTGGCGGCGCGCCCCTGCTTCGAGGGTCGCGCGCCTGGAGAAATATACGCAAGCCCGCCCGGACGGGTTGCGGGATGCCGCCCCGCCGAGGCTGTCAAAGCGCCGGACGCGGGGAGAACTCCGCGGTAGGAGATGAGATAATCCGACGTAGTTTTCGGAGAGCGCGTAAAAATATGGAGCGATCTTCAGCAAGACGATAGTTGCCCTGCCGCGCAGGATTTTTTCGTATCGAATTCTATCATTTGTGGGCGCGTCGGAGACTCCTCGCAACCTCTTCCGTTTATGGCGCGTATATCGTCATGCCGCAATTTCCATCCATATCACAAGGACACATATTATGAAAAATAAAGTCATCGTCGCCCTCGCCCTGCTCGGTTTGTTCGCTGCCGCGTGCGGCGCGCCGACTCCCGCCGCAGAAGCGACCCACATCCCCACCGTGCAGGCGGACGATACCATCATCGCGGAGGGAAGGCTCGAGCCGATCAAGTTCACCCAGGTCTCCCTGAACGCAAGCGGGCTGGTCAGCGCTCTACCCATCGAAGAAGGCGACCGGGTTGCCGCTGGGGATGTGCTGGCTGTCGTTCAATCTGAAGAAGCCCAGACTCTCGACGATGCCCGCGCAAAAGCCGGACAGGAACTGACGGAGGCGTATGAGGGATTCCGCGACGCCCAATCCCGGCTGGACGATTTCGACATTCCGAACCGCTGGGAAGGCATGACCCCGACCGAGGCGGTCGCCGATACGCTCGTCAAATTGAACCAGGCGCGGGCGGAGTTCGAACCGTACAAACACCTGAGCGAAAAATATCTCAACTACGGCGAGCCGGACATTGACCTCTCCGAGATGTCGCCGGAGGAACTGGAAGAACATTTCAAACGTCTCGAGGCGGAAAAATATCAGGAGGAAGAACGCCCGGTGACGGGTGTGCCGCGCATCAAGAAAAAGGCGCTGGACGAAGCCTGGGAGTTGTACCGGATCGCCATTCGCTGGCTCGATCTCGAGACCGAGTTCCAAAACGCGCAGGCGCGGGTCGCCAACGCCGAAGCGGATTTCAACGCTCTCCAGGACGGCGATTTCTCACTCGATACAGCCGGTTTACGCGCCATCCTCGCCAGCGCCGAACTGCGCGCGCCTCATGCGGGCGTGATCACAAACCTGGATTTAAAAGTCGGAGAATTCGCCTCAACTGGATCGCCGGTCGTCACGATTGCCGACATCTCCAAATGGCTCATTAAGACCAGCGACCTGACCGAGATTGACGTGGTGGACGTCAGCGAAGGACAGCCGGTCACGGTCAAACTGGACGCCATACCCGGCGTGGAATTCAAGGGGCATGTGCTTTCGATCAGCCAGGAATATTCCGAGAACCAGGGCGATGTGGTGTATGAAGTAACCATCCTGCTGACCGACATTGATCCCGCCATGCGCTGGGGCATGACGGCTGTGGTCACGTTTGAGTAGTGCGGCAAAATTCATTTTGCCCATCGCAAAGCGAATCCTTCGATACGCCCTTCGGGCAGTCAGGGCAGGCTTTGCGGTACAGGAAGCGCTTTATGGCAATATCATTTTTTAAACCCAAAACGAACGCAAACGAAGCGGCGGTCGAAGACCGTTCGATGATTGACTTGCGCAACGTGAACAAGTTCTACAAGACCGCCGCGGGAGATTTTCACGCGCTATTCGATGTGGATTTACGCATCCAAGCGGGCGAGTTCGTCAGCATCATCGGAAAGTCGGGCAGCGGCAAGACGACCCTGCTGAACATGATCACCGGCATAGACCGCCCGACCAACGGCGAAGTCTGGGTCAACGGCACGGGCGTGCATACCCTGAACGAAAACCGCATGGCGCGCTGGCGCGGGAAGAATCTCGGCGTGGTCTTTCAATTCTTTCAACTCCTGCCGATGATCTCCGTCATCGAGAACATCATGCTGCCAATGGATTTCTGCCGCATGTATGCGATGGCGGAACGCCGCAAACGCGCGATGGAACTGCTGGAGCTGGTGGAACTCGCCGACCACGCGCATAAACCCCCCACCGCCCTCTCCGGCGGACAGCAACAGCGCGTCGCCATCGCGCGCGCGCTCGCCAACGATCCGCCCGTCATCATCGCGGATGAGCCGACCGGCAACTTGGATTCAAAAACCGCCGAGTCTGTCTTCGCGCTTTTCAACAATCTGGTGGATAAGGGTAAGACCATCATCATCGTCACGCACGACAGCGCCATGGCGAAACGCGCGCACCGCACCGCGCTCATCGCAGACGGCGAAATTGTCAATGAATACGTGGCGAAGGCGATGCCGACCCTCAATCACACGCAATTGCTCCAGGCGACGAAATCCGCAAAGACGATGACCTACGAAGCGGGCGCGATGATTCTCAACGAGGGCGCAAACGCGGATTCGTTCTACGTCGTCTCGAAGGGGACGGTCGAGGTGGTCCTGCCGCGCCCGAACCAGTCTGACGTGGTCGCGCTTCAACTCGGGCCGGGGAAGGTCTTCGGCGAGATCGAATTTTTCCACGAGAAGAAGCATCGCGCCTCGATCCGCGCCTCGGAGGCGGGGCCGGTCGAAGTCCTCGTCATCGGCTACGACAAACTATCAGAATTGCTGGAAAAGTCCGAAACCACACGCGAGGCGTTGCGTCAGATGGCGGACAGGCATCAGGGTGAGAATCTGTCCTGGCGGGGAGTCTCGTCATGATTCCCAGTCGCTGGAAAAAAGTCTGGGCGGATTTTTGGGGCAACCGCGGGCGGACGTTCCTGACCATTGTCACAATTGCGGTCGGGACGTTTGCGGTGGGCTTCAACAGCAACCTGGGCTTATACATGAACAAAAGCATGGATGACGATTATCTTTCGGCGAACCCCTCCGAGGCGGAAGTGTACGCCTCGGACTTGAACGACGACAAGGCGGCGATTGCGCGGGAGGTTCCCGGCGTGGAGGCGGTGGAAGGTTATTCCACGGTCAGCGCGGACATCGTCCTGGCAGATGGCTCGGTTGCGCATGTTCAATTCACGGCGGCGGAAGAACCGTCTTCACTGACGTTGAATCAACTTAAGCCAGACCTCGGCGAAACTCTCATTCCGGTTTACGGCGATAAAGAAGTTATCCTGGACGCAAGCGCGAAATCGCTCGGTTATAAACCCGGCGATATGATCGCGATCGAGTTGAGGGACGGAAAAATGCGCGAGTTGAAGTTCGCGGGTTATATGCACGCGGTGACGGGTTTTCCGTACAATCTCGCTCAACAGGCGGAGGGGTACGTCACGCCCGACACGCTGGAGTGGCTGGGCGGAGACGCGGAACAATACAGCCGGCTTGCGATTAGCGTCTCTGAAAAACAGACCGACGCGGAGCATGTGACCGCGGTGGCGCAAGCCGTGGCGGATCGCCTCGAAGACTCCGGCTCGGCGATTTATTTCGTCAGCGTGTACCAGCCGGGGCATCACTTTGCCTACTCGATCACGCAGGGGATTTTCTTTGTTTTGGGGACGCTCGGTTATCTCACAGCCATGCTGAGCGGGTTTCTGATCGTCAACACCATCACGGCGTTGATGACCCAGCACACGCGCCAGATCGGCATCATGAAAGCCACAGGCGGAGGCGCCATGCAGATTTTTTTCATGTACCTGGCGCTTATCGCAAGCTTCGGCATTGGGGCGTTGATTTTGGCCGCGCCCCTGGCGAACGGCGCGGCGAAAAACATCGGCGGCGGGATGGCGGCTTGGTTGAACTTTCATCCCGCCGTTTACAGCGGTTATCGGGCGACGCTCTACCAGCAGGTATTTGTGGCGGTCGTCGTTCCGATCCTGGCGGCGATCCTGCCGATCTATAACAGCGCGCGCATGACCGTGCGCGAGGCGTTGAGCGATTACGGGCTGGGCGGCAACGCAAAGATGAAAGAGGAAAAAGTCAACCGGAACTCCGTCCTGATTCCGCGCCCGATTCGCATTTCGTTGAGGAATACCTTTCGGCGCAAGGCGCGGCTGGGACTGACGCTCTTCACGCTCGTGCTGGGCGGCGCGGTGTTCATCGCGGTTTACAATTTGTGGGCGTCGTTCGACAGGGTCATCGAAGATATTCAGGGATATTTCCTCGCCGACATAAACATTTCTTTCGATAAAGGCTACCGCTACGATAAGGTTGCCAATATTGCCATGAACATCCCCGGCGTGGAAAGCGCCGAAGGCTGGCTGGAATGGACCGGCACACTCGAAATGGACAGCGAAAAAGCCGGAACCCAGATCGTCTTCGTTGCGCCGCCCTCCACCTCCATCCTGATAGACCCGGTCATTACTGCGGGGCGCTGGCTGCAACCGGGGGACGAGAACGCAATCATCATCGGAAACCATCTCCTGCAGATCTTCCCGGATTTAAAGGTCGGCGACTGGTTGAAGATTGACATTGACGGCAGGAAAACAGACTGGCGGATCGTCGGCATATATACCATTACAGGCAACGTCAGCCCGCCTTTGTTGTATGTCAATTACGAATACCTGAGCGCGCTCGTCGGCGAGCCGGACATGGCCTATTCCCTGCGGATCGTCACAACTCAACACGATTCGCTTACTCAACAACGCATCAACGACCAGATTCAGGCGGCGTTCGAGGAGCGCGGCATCCAGATACAATCCACGCAGTTGGGCGCGGACTTCATCCGCGACCAGAAGGCGCAGACGGACATCCTCGTCTATTTCATGCTGGTCATGGCGGCGTTGATCGCCGTCGTGGGTGGGCTGGGTTTGATGGGCACGATGAGCATAAACGTGCTGGAGCGCACGCGCGAGATCGGCGTGATGCGGGCCATCGGCGCAAGCAACGGCGACATTCAAGCCATCGTTCTGACGGAAGGCATGGTCATCGGCATCGTCAGTTGGGCAATTAGCATCCTGCTCTCGCTCCCCATCACGAATGTGCTGTGCTTCGGCGTGGGTATGGCGATTCTGACCTCGCCCATGCCGGTTGTGTACGGCGCGAGCGGCATCGTCGCCTGGCTGATCTTCACCCTCATCCTCGGCGCGTTGGCGAGCGCCCTGCCCGCGAGGCGGGCTTCAAGATTGACAGTGAGGGATACGCTGGCGTATGAGTAGGTAGTGGGCAAGGAAACAAGTAAACAAGGAAGCAAGTAGACAAGTACGCAGGGCGTCGTTATAAACCTGCCTACCCGTCTACTTGTGCGCCTACTACCTGCCCCTCCCCATAACTTTCACACAATTCCTCCATTTCCCGCAAACACCCGCATGGGAAAATATTGTCAAGTTTACATAACGCGGTTGTGCCGCAAACTTCAGTTTGCGCTATGCGCGCCGCTCAAAATCTTCGCAATTGGCATAGATTTCACGGAGCAATATTAAATGGAGGCAGTAATGAAAAACTCAAATCGGTTGAAATGGACTCTCGGCCTACTGCTGGGACTTGTTTTACTGGCGGGGGTCGGGTACGCGGGCTTTCACCTGGGGGTTGCCCAAAGCGGAAATTTCGCCGGGATGACGCCCTACATGTTCGCGCACGGACGCGGCTTCGACGGCGGCATGATGCGCGGTCACGGCTTCGACGGATATTGGGGCATGCCCTTCTTCTTCCCGTTCTGGAGCGCCCTGCGGCTGGCATTCTTCATCGGGTTGATCTGGCTGGGATACGCGCTCTTCAAACGCAGCGGCTGGCGGCTGGTAAAGACAGACCCAGCCCCGGCCGCGGTTGGGGAGAAACCTGAATCGGCGTAGGAAAAGGCTTGAAGCGCAAAACCAAACATCCGTCCGGGAAAGAGGCGGGCGTTCCTTATCGCAAAGTACGACAAACTTCAGTTTGTTCTCGCGCAAAACGCAAACTGAAGTTTGCGGTACAAACCTCGTTTAAAGTACGACAAACTTCAGTTTGTCCTTATGCAAAACGCAAACTGAAGTTTGCGGTACAAACCTCGTTTAAAGTACGACAAACTTCAGTTTGTCCTTATGCAAAACGCAAACTGAAGTTTGCGGTACAAACCTCGTTTATGGGATAATCCAATCATGCAACAGACGATCCTGATCGTGGACGACGAGAAGCGCATGGTCTCCCTGTTGAAGAGTTATCTCGAACAGGAGGGCTATCGCGTGGCAAGCGCGTTCAACGGGCGCGAGGCGCTGGAAGTTGCCCGCCGCGAAAAACCGGACCTGGTTGTGCTGGACATCATGATGCCCGAAATGAACGGCTATGAATTCATGCGCGCGCGCCGCGCCGAAAGCGATACGCCCATCATCATGCTGACCGCCAAGGTGGAGGACGAGGACAAGATCATCGGGCTGGAACTGGGCGCGGACGATTACGTCGCCAAACCGTTCAAACCGCGCGAGTTGATGGCGCGCATCCGCAACGTGTTGAGACGCGCCGGAAAGAACGAGTCGAAAGGGAGATCGCTGAAAGCGCTCGACATTACGCTCGACCGCGACACCCGCGAAGTAAACGTGAACAGCCGTCTCGTTGATCTGACTCCCTCCGAATTCGATTTACTTGCCGCGTTGATGACCAGCCCCGGCCGGGTCTTCTCGCGCCTCGATCTGCTGGATGTGATTCAGGGCGTGCGCTATGAAGGCTACGAACGCACGATAGACACGCACGTCAAGAACCTGCGCGCGAAGATCGAAGACGACCCGCGCAAACCGACGCGCATCGAAACAGTGTACGGCGTGGGCTATCGTTTGAAAAAATCCCGATGAAACTCACGCCAAAACTCATCCTCGCCTTTCTGTTCGTCAGCGTCGTCAGCGCCGGGCTGTTGGTCGGCGCGGCGCGGTTCGCCGCCAACCGCCAGTTCGGCGACTTCATCAACGAACGCTACAAAGCGGAACTGGCGGAGGAACTCGCCCGCTATTACAGCCAGAACGGCTCCTGGGACGACCTGGACGAAGAATACGAAGAACGCGGTCGCGGGCAGGGCATGAGACACGGACAGGGCGGCGAACCATCCTTCTTCATCGCCGACGAGGAAGGCACAGTCATCGTCGGCGGCATGATGCGCCCGCCCGGCTATCGCCTCTCCGAAGCGGAGATGGCCAACGGCGTCCCCATCATAGTGGACGATGCAATCGTCGGCATTCTTTTCGTCTTCAAACCGATGTCCCCCACGCCGATGGACAACGCCTTTCTCCAGGGACTCTATCGCTCCATCTTCGCCAGCGCCGTCGGCGCAACTTTGCTCGCGCTGGTCGTCGGCGTCTTGCTTTCGCGCAGCATCACGCGCCCCCTCCGCGAACTCACCCGCGCCACGCGCAACATGACGAGCGGCGCGCTCGGCGAACAGGTCCCCGTTCGTTCGCGCGACGAGATCGGCGAACTGGCGCAATCCTTCAACAAAATGTCCGGCGACCTCGAGCGTTCGCTGCGCCTCCGCAAACAGATGACCGCCGACATCGCCCACGAACTGCGCACGCCGCTCAGTTTAATTCTCGGTCACGCCGAGGGCGTCAAAGACGGCGTCCTCAAACCCACGCGTAAAAACTTCGACATCATCCGCGAAGAAGCCGAACGCCTTGAGCGCCTCGTCAACGACCTGCGGACTCTCTCGCTCGCCGACGCGGGCGAACTTTCGATGGAATTCCAACCCGTGGATGTGAACGCCTTAATCAGCGGAATCCACGCCCGTTACCTGACCCTGTTCAACCGGCGGCGCATCGCCCTTAATCTCGAACTTGATCCGGGCATCCTGCAAGCGAATCTTGACCCCAGCCGCTTCGCGCAAGTCCTCGACAATATTCTCGATAACGCGCTCCATCACACCCCCGAAACAGGCCGCGTGGATTTGCAGACCCGCCGGACGGCGAACGCGATCCAAATCTCGATCCAAGACAGCGGCAGGGGAGTCCGTCCCGCCGAAGCGGAACGCCTCTTCGACCGCTTCTACCGCGTGGACCAAGCCCGCGCCCGCGCCAGCGGCGGCTCCGGTCTGGGACTGGCAATCGCCAAATCCCTTGTGGAAATCCACAAAGGGAAAATCCGCGCCGAGAGCGAAGAAGGAAAAGGCTTGAGGGTGGTGATTGAATTACCGCTGGCCAATGGTTGAAAAAAAAGCGCGTTTAAGAAAATGGCGGAACAGGCGTTCGACGGCATTCTGAAAGCGGAAGGATATCTTCCGTCGCGACTATCTTTTTTGTAATTGACACATCCCATATTCCGCTGTAAACTTTAATTACTCCGATGGGGAGTAGCCCCCGAACGCCGTTCGGGTCTGACAGTCGTCAATACGGAAAGAGATTTCCCGGCTGTCTGGATGTAAAGCGCAAGACCATCGCCTTTCAGGCGGTGGTCTTTTGTTTACAGACTCCGCCCCAACTCTGATTTGCCAGTCAAACAGAAAGGAGTGTCCCCATGTCCGCCACAACATCCGCGCTGCGGAAATATTGGAAACCCGCCTTCGCCGCCGGGGTCGGAAGCGCGTCCATCACCGTCTGGTTCGAGGAGATCATCCTGCTCGGGCTGGATATTTTGGCGATCCTATCCGTGCTTGCGGTCACGGGTCCCATATTGCTTTTCAATCACTTCGTATTCAAATCGGCGATGCCGACCATCAAAGATAAAACCAAATAAGGAGCATTGCTTTAGTTATGGAACAAAACAACTTTTGGCATACGAAGAACACAGATCAGGCGCTTGCCCAACTCAATAGTTCAGAAACAGGCTTGAGCGCGAAAGAGGCGGAAGCGCGTCTGGCAAAATTCGGTCTCAATGAAATTCAAGCCGCGCGCCGCATCTCGCCGTGGGAGATCCTCTTCGAGCAATTCAAGAATGCGCTTATCCTGATCCTGCTCGGGGCAACCGCCATTTCGTTTTTCCTCGGTCACGGCACGGAGTCCATCGTCATCGCCGTCATCGTTTTATTTGCCGTCGGACTTGGCTTTGTGCAGGAATATCGCGCCGAGCGCGCCATCGAAGCGCTGCGTCAAATGGCGGCGCCAACCGCGACCGTTCTACGCGACGGCATCGAGGTAAAAACGCCCGCGCGCGAGGTCGTCCCCGGCGATGTGGCGATTCTTCACACGGGCGACCGCATCCCTGCCGATGGACGGATTATTGAATCGATCAACTTGCAGATCGAAGAAGCGGCGTTGACCGGCGAATCCGTTCCGGTGGAAAAACACACAGACGCGCTTCCGACTCAAGATATGCCTGTGGGCGACCGCAAAAACATGGTCTACGCCGGAACCGCCGCCACCTACGGGCGCGGACGCGCCTTGATCGTTGCCACGGGCATGCAAACCGAGTTCGGCAAGATCGCGCAATTGTTACAGACCGTTGAAAGCAGCAAGACTCCGCTCCAACAAAATCTCGATAAGGTCGGTTCGGTGCTGGCGCGGGCTGCGTTTGTGGTGGTTGCCATCATCGTGGCGCTCGGTCTCCTGCGCGGACAGCCCTTCATCGAAATGCTCATCTTCGGCATTGCCCTCGCTGTTGCCGTTGTGCCAGAAGCCTTGCCCGCCGTGGTGACCATCTCGCTTGCCATTGGCGTGCAGAAAATGGTCAAACGCCATGCGTTGATTCGCCGTCTGCCCGCGGTGGAAACGCTCGGCAGCACATCCGTGATCTGTTCCGACAAGACCGGCACGCTCACCAAAGATGAAATGACCGTGCGCAAACTTTTTGCGGCGGGACAAGTTTTTGACGTGAGCGGCTCGGGGTACGCGCCCGTCGGCGGTTTCTCGATCAACGGCGGAACGAAGACCGAACCCAGCGACGAACTGAAGCAAATGCTCGCCGCCGCCGCGCTCGCATCGGACGCGACCATTATGAAGGATGAAACCGGGAACGAAGAAAACGATTGGGACATCAAAGGGGATCCAACGGAGGGAGCGCTCGTCGTCGCCGCCGCCAAAGCCGGGCTTAAGAAAGAAGCGTTGGACGAAACTTACCCGCGCATACAAGAGATCCCATTCACATCTGAATCCAAGCGCATGACCACCCTTCACAAAAACGGGCGCGGGACGGTGGCGCACACCAAAGGCGCGCCGGAAATTATTTTAGACAACTGCGATTCGCTCCTCACTTCCGGGGGGGTGAAAAAATTGGACGACTCGACCCGCAAACAGGTTATGGAGACCGCCCGCGAGTTTGCCAACCAAGCCTTGCGCGTCCTCGGCGTCGCCTCAAAACCGGACGCGGCGCTTGAGTCTGCTCAAGTAGGCATGACCTTCCTCGGGCTGGCAGGCATGATTGACCCGCCGCGCCCCGAAGCCAAAGAAGCGATTGCCATTTGTGAAAGCGCGGGCATTCGCCCGGTGATGATCACGGGCGACCATCCGCTCACGGCTCAGGCTGTGGCGCGCGAACTCGGCTTGCTCAAGAACGGGCGCGTGGTGACTGGCGCAGAACTCGATGATATTTCCGATGAAGATTTCAAACGCGAAGTCGAAACCATTGACGTGTACGCGCGCGTCTCCCCTGCTCACAAGCTGCGCGTGGTGACGGCGCTGCAAGCCAACCAGCATATCGTCGCCATGACCGGCGACGGCGTGAACGACGCGCCCGCCCTCAAGAAAGCCGACATCGGCATTGCGATGGGCATCACCGGCACGGATGTGACCAAGGAAGCCGCCGCCATGACCCTGACCGACGACAACTTCGCCTCCATCGTCGCGGCTGTGGAAGAAGGGCGCGGCGTGTTCGGCAACATCAAAAAATATTTGATGTATCTGCTTTCTTCCAACATCGGCGAGATCGGTCTGATGGCCGGCTCGGCGCTGCTGGGCTTGCCCCTGCCGCTGACCGCCGTGCAAATTCTCTACGTCAACCTCGCCACAGACGGTCTGCCCGCGCTGGCGCTCTCGGTTGACCCAGCCGAAAAAGACTTGATGAAGCGCAAGCCGCGCAACCAAAAGACCGGCATTTTCACCCGCCCTGTGGTCGCGTTGATGCTGGCAGGCGGCATCTGGTCCACCATCATCAACCTCGGCCTGTTCATTTGGGCGATCAATTCCGGTCGCAGCATTGAAGAAGCCATGACTATGACCTTCGTCTCACTGGTATTGGTGCAGTTCTTCAAAGCCTACAACTTCCGCTCGGATCGCCACTCGATCTTCAATCGTCCGTTCGAGAACAAGTGGCTCAACACCGCCATTCTATGGGAAGCCGTGTTGCTGCTCCTGATCGTGTACATCCCCGCTTTGCATGAACCCTTCAACACCTTCAGCCTGCCGCTCGTGGACTGGCTCATCATCGGCGCGCTCTCGCTGACCATCTCGCCTGTGCTTGAATTCGTCAAATGGATGGAACGCAAAGGTTGGTTTGGGGAATTAGAGGCCTAGAAAAAAAGTGAACAGTGAACAGTACCCTGTCCCCTGCCGAAGGTTGGGGCGGAAAACAATCTCAATTTGCAAGAACCTTTGGGACGTTTCGCGCAACGTCAGCGCTTGATATAATCCCGCAAACAATATGCGGAGGGCGCGTCATGGCTGATGTATATGACTATGCGATCATCGGTTCGGGGTTTGGGGGAAGCGTATCCGCCATGCGGTTGACCGAAAAAGGCTATTCGGTCCTCGTGCTTGAAAAAGGCAAACGCTTCGAGGATAAAGACTTCGCCAAATCAAACTGGCAATATTGGAAATATCTATGGATGCCCGCCATCCGCGCGCATGGCATCTTGCAAATATCCATTCTCAAAGGCGTAATGGTTCTGCACGGCGCGGGCGTGGGCGGCGGCAGCCTCGGCTACGCCAACGTGCTGGAAGTCCCCGCCGACGAAACTTTTGCAACTCCCGCATGGAATTCGCCGTTGCCCTGGGGTCAACTGCTCAAACCGCATTACGAGACGGCGAAAAAAATGCTCGGCGTCGCCCGCAACCCCAAACTTTGGAAAGCGGATTTGATCCTCAAAGAAATGGCGGAGGAACGCGGCATGGGTCACACCTTCCGCGCGACAGATGTCGGCTCTTACTTCGGGGAGGCGGGGGTGACCGTCCCGGACCCTTACTTCGAGGGAGAGGGTCCCGCCAGGGCGGGTTGCCTGCATTGCGGCGGCTGCATGGTGGGATGCAGGCACAACGCCAAAAACACACTGCCTAAAAACTATCTATATTTTGCCGAGAAACGCGGGGCGAAGATTCTCCCAGAGGCGGAGGTCGTTGACGTTCGACCGGTCGAAGATCGCAGGTCGGGAGCGCGTTACGAAATCGAGTACCGCGATTCGACCCGGTTGTTCAAGCGCTCGCAAGCCATCCACGCGAAAAACGTCATCTTCTCGGCGGGGGTGATGGGAACGATGAAGTTGCTTTTGAATCTACGCGACGTGAAGAAGTCGCTGCCGAAACTATCAGCGAAGTTGGGGACGATGGTCAGAACCAACTCCGAGGGACTGCTCGGAAGCGTGGCGCGCACATCCGAAATCAATTATTCGGAGGGCGTCTCCATTTCATCCATCTACAATCACGATGAGATGACGCGCATCGAACCCGTACGTTACCCCGACGGCTCGTCGTTGATGCGCTTCCTCGCCGCGCCGCTGATCAACAAGGATTTCAGCGTCCCGCGCCGTTTATTTAATTTCTTTGGCTGGGCGCTCGCCCATCCAATAGATTTTGCGAAGGCGCTTTTTCTGCCAGGCTGGGCGCACAATGTGACGATTTTACTTGTGATGCAACACGCCGATAATCGTATGCGCTTCAAGATCGGTAAAAGTATTTTCACGCTCTTCCGCCCGGGCATGGCGGCCGAAGAAGAGCCCGGCTACGCCATCAACGCGCAGGTGGAAGGCTCGCACGAAGTAACGAGAGAGTTTGCCAAACGCGCCAACGGCGTGGCGCTCGGCTCGATTGGCGAAAATCTGTTGGGACTGCCGACCACCGCGCACATTTTGGGCGGCGCGCCCATCGGAAGAAACGCCGAAGAGGGACTGATTGACGAGAATTTCGAAATTCACAACTACGACGGTCTGTATATCATTGACGGCTCGGTCGCGCCCGCCAACCCCGGCGTGAATCCATCCTTAACAATCGCGGCTCTGGCGGAGTACGCGATGAGCAAAATAAGTCCAAAACAACATTCGGGCTAATTTGGGTGGATCAACATCACCGGGATGCGCGCGCGATGGACGATCTGGTCCGCAACGCTGCCAAGCAACCAGCGTTGCGCGCCCGTTCGCCCGTGCGTGGACATTGCGATCAAATCCGCATGGGTCGTCTCAGCCACTTCGAGGATCGTATCCGGCACAGGTCCCACGCGCGTGATGGCTTGAGCCTTGATATTGCGTCGTTCAAGGGACTTCATCTTTGCGGCGACGTATTTCTCCGCCGCCGCTGTTTCTCCGTCCACGATCCTTGCCGCAATCGCAGGCTGGCGATTCAGAAATTCAGCGGCCGGAGCCGCCGGAATTCGGAGCAGGATGATCTCCGCGCCTTCCTTGAGGGCAATCTCCTGCGCGTGAGGCAGGACGGCTTCGGCAAAGGGCGAGCCGTCCAGCGGTACGAGAATCTTTTTGTACATGATCCGTCTCCTTTCAAGATAAAACTCGCCACACTTGACACTATAACGCGCTTTCATGCCCGGCTTCAAGTGACAATCGGCACATTGAGAGTCGCTTCCCGGCATTCCGGGGCGTTCCACGCAACGCCCGCCCGAAAGGGGATGGAAATATAAGCCGATGCCGCGCTTTCAGTTACAATCGGGGCGCATGGATGGACAGAAGGAAATTTCCCGCCAATGATTCCCGGTCTCGACGGGCTGAGAGCCCTCGCCATCCTCACCGTGCTGGGCTCGCACACCAAGAACTACGATTTCGGCTGGATGGGCGTCCAGTTCTTTTTTGTGCTATCCGGTTTTCTGATCTCCGGCATCCTGTTGCGGATGAAGAACAGCCTGCCGGCGGGACGGTATTTCAAATCGTTTTACGGGCGCAGATTCCTGCGCATCTTCCCGCTCTATTACTTTTATCTCTTCCTGCTCGGGCTGGCGGCATGGCAGACGGATATGATCCCCTTCAAATTCGTTCAAAGGGAGATTCAAACCGTCGTCCAGCCTCAACTGCCCCATGCCTTCCTGTATGTCTATGATTTTCTACATGCAAGCGCAGGATATATTCATACCCCCTTTCTCTCGCATTTGTGGTCGCTCTCGGTGGAGGAGCAGTTCTACATCGTCTGGCCCCTGGTTTTGATCCTCACCCCAAACGAAAAACTAAAACCGATGTTTCTGACCGCCATCGCTCTGGGTCCGATTCTGCGTTGGATCGTCTACCTGGCCTACCAGTCCCAAGCCTTTCCTGCGCTTCTTGCCCCGCCTCATCTTGCAGTCTACGTCCTGCCCTTTTCCCACATTGACGCTTTTGCCTTCGGCGCGTACGTCTCACAGTTTCCCCTGCCCAAGCCGCGCATCCAACTGGCGGCGCTGGCGGTCGTCATCCCCGCGCTCGGATTCGGAACGCAATACCTGACCCGGGGGGAAATCCGGCTCGATACGCTGGGATACGAATTCATGTTGACAGGCTCCTATAAATTCGTATGGGCTTACTCCCTCCTGAACTACTTCTTCGCGCTGACGATCCATGCCGTTCATCGGACGGGCATGTGGCTCAATTTTCTTGAAACGCCAATCATGCGATACCTCGGCAAAATCTCCTACGGAATGTACGTTTATCACTATGCCGTCATTTGGTTCATCGTCCAGGCGCAGAATAAAAGCCGCGAGACGCTGGATCTTTCGATCAATTACGGCATGGGGCGGACATACCTGCTCGCCCTGACGGCGACGACGCTGATCGCCGCAATCAGTTTTCGCTTTCTGGAGAAACCGATCAACGACCTGAAGGACCGTTATTTTCCCGCCCGTTGACGTCGAGCCGCGGTGGATCGGCGCAAAGCGGATTTTCTTTCCGCTCTTTTTTTAATTCTCCGTTTTGATTACCTTACACTTTGTTTTTAGGACGCGGAAAACGCGGATGAACGCAGATTTTTTTGACAAAACGCCCGAAAAGACGCCTTGAATCCGCGTTTTTCGCGCTCGTCCGCGTCCTGATTTTAAGAGCGTAAGGTAATCCGTTCTCCGTTTTAATCCGGTTGCTCGTCGAAAAGCCCCTTTTCTACGCGGTATCGGCGCCGAATCTCGTCCAAAACCACCATCCGGCTGTTTTCCTTCAAATACCAATGTTCCCATCCGTTGCACGGGACGCCGTTCATGTAGCGGCTGCCCGCCTTATGGATGCTTCCTTCGAAGCCGTCCGCCGTGCGGATTCGCGCGTCGGGTTTGATGGTCGCAAAGCGGGATTTGTCCCTGGAGAAAAATAATTTTTGTCCCGCCCGCAGGAAACCGTCCTCCACCAGCGCGGAAAATTTCACCTTCGGCGCGGACTTGCGTTTGCCGGTCACGTCGAAAGTCTGCGGATCGAACTCACCCGGTTGGACAGCGGCAATGCGTTTTTTGGCGGCTTTGATATATTTGTCCTCCCGCTCGATCCCGATCCAGTTGCGATGAAGGCGTTTGGCGACCGCGCCCGTCGTCCCGCTGCCAAAGAACGGATCGAGGACCACGTCGCCCGCGTTGCTCGAAGCGAGAATCACGCGATATAGCAGCGCCTCGGGCTTCTGCGTGGAGTGAGCCTTGTCGCCGTTTTTATCCTTCACGCGCTCAGTCCCGGTCGCCAATGAAAGCAGCCACCAATCGGAACGCATCTGTTTTTCATCGTTCAAGCCTTTCATGGCTTGATGATTGAACGTGTACTTCGCGCCCTTCCCCGAACTTGCCCAGATCAGCGTTTCGTGGGCGTTCGTAAAACGGACGCCGCGAAAATTGGGCATCGGGTTGGTCTTGACCCAAATCACGTCGTTCAACATCCAAAATCCCAGATTCTGCATGATCGTCCCGACGCGGAAGATGTTGTGATATGAACCGATCACCCAAATTGAGCCTGTGGGTTTCAATACGCGCTTGCAGGC
>CAADGT010000102.1 GCA_900696595.1 uncultured Chloroflexota bacterium | reverse complement strand
TTGGTATAGAGCGAGTTGGGTTTGGGCTTGTCCGCTTTCCAGAGCGTCTCGCCTGTGGGAGAGAGCATGTAAATATTGGACTCAGCGGCGGGGAAGCCTTCGGGGCTTTCCATCACAACCGTCCCCTTGCGGAGTTCGATCAGTTTTTCGATCTTGGTGTGGATCGGTTTGATTTCCATGGGCATCCTCTCGTTTGTGTATTATATCGCAATCCGCGCCTCCCTACCGAGCGGTAGGGGAATTTGGCGAAAAAAAAGACCCGACGCGGCTTGCAGATGCGTCGGGTCAGAGGTTGGGGTGGTCTTCCGTCATTGCTCTTGAACTCCCATGTTGCTGAGTTCATCCTGGCTGTATTGGGCTACAAAGAGGTCCGAACCCGCCAGGGCGAGCAACAGCAGGATTACCGCTGCGGCAAAAACAAACATGGCTTAACTCCTTTCTTGTCTCATGAATAATATAACGAATTTGTTGCAGGAAGGATACTCACCTATCGGTACTGTAATGCTTTGACAATACATTTTTGCAAAGGCTGGTTGGTTGACGAAATTCCGAACGAGTTTGTTCCGACCCCAGAGGTTTCATGCCGGACTGTGAAGATGCCTGCGCTTATTGACATTCCACACGATTGGGATAAAATACAAGCCGCCAACCAAGAAAACATGCCGAAGTGGCGGAATTGGCAGACGCGCTACGTTCAGGGCGTAGTGAGCTTACGCTCATGAGGGTTCAAGTCCCTCCTTCGGCACTGGTAAGTCGGATTGACAATCCGACTTACGACAGACCAGACTCGCAGACGCGGGTCTTTTTTGATGGACGGGACCCGGCTCGGGCGGGGGAGGAGCCGGAGATTCCCCATTGGGGCGCGGATTCCGCCCGGGCTGGGTCAATCCGAAGGGTAAAAAAGGGGGGCGGGATGGTATAATTCCGCTATAAAAATACGCTTCCTTCATCTAATGCGACACGAAGTTTTTTCCCGTCTTCGTGTCTTTTTATGCCTGTTTTCCAGACTTGTAAAGGAATTTTATGACTGAAGAAACCATGATTGCTGGAAATATCGAATCGGTGGACA
The DNA here is from genome assembly GCA_900696595.1 of uncultured Chloroflexota bacterium. Lineage (GTDB taxonomy): Bacteria > Chloroflexota > Anaerolineae > Anaerolineales > Villigracilaceae > Villigracilis. The sequence goes on along the minus strand of CAADGT010000102.1, from coordinate 5,206 downwards.
TTGACGAGCAGATGCGCTCGGCGTACCTCGATTACGCCATGAGCGTGATCGTGGCGCGCGCCCTGCCCGACGCGCGCGACGGCATGAAGCCGGTGCATCGGCGCATTTTGTACGCGATGCACGAATTGGGACTGCGCTCGAACACGTCCTTCAAAAAATCGGCGCGCATCGTCGGCGAGGTGCTGGGAAAATATCACCCGCACGGCGACTTGGCGGTGTATGAATCGATGGCGCGCATGGCGCAGGATTTTTCGATGCGCTATCTGCTGGTGGACGGGCAGGGCAACTTTGGCTCGGTGGACGGCGACGCGCCCGCCGCGATGCGTTATACCGAAGCCCGCCTGCAAAAAATGGCGGAGGAGATGCTGGCGGACCTCGACAAGAACACGGTCAATTTCGGTCCGAACTTTGACGATTCGCTGCAAGAGCCTTTGGTTCTCCCGGCGCGACTCCCGAACCTGTTGCTCAACGGCGCGTCGGGCATTGCGGTGGGGATGGCGACCAACATCCCGCCGCAGAATTTGCGCGAACTGGCGGGCGCGATCAATCATCTGATCGAAAACTATGACCGGATCGAAGACGTGACCGTCGAAGACCTGATGAAGTTTGTGCAGGGACCGGACTTCCCGACCGGCGGCATGATCGTCGGCACGGAGGGCATAAACTCGGCGTACAGTACCGGGCGCGGGCGGATCGTGATGCGCGGTATCGCCCACATTGAGGAGGGCAAGGGCGGCAGGTATCAGATCAACATCACCGAGATTCCGTATCAGGTCAACAAATCCAGCCTGATCGAGCGCATCGCCGAACTGGTGCGCGAGGATAAGATTGACCAAATCTCCGACCTGCGCGATGAATCCGACAAGCGCGGCATGAGCATTGTGATCGAACTCAAGCGCGGCGCGCAACCCAAGAAGGTGTTGAACCAGTTATACAAGTACACGGCGTTGCAGTCCACCTTTGGGGTGCAGATGCTGGCGTTGGTCGCCGATGAAAGCGGGCGCGCCGAGCCGCGCACGTTGCCGCTTAAACGCCTGCTTCAAATTTTCATTGACCATCGCCAGACGGTCATCACCCGCCGTTCGCAATTCGATCTGGACAAAGCCAAAGCCCGCCTGCACATTTTGGACGGTTATCTGATCGCGCTCAACAATATTGACGCGATCATCAAGACCATCCGCGAGGCGGAGGACGCAGATAAAGCCAAAACAGCCTTGATGACGAAGTTCAAACTGAGCGAGTTGCAGGCGCAGGCGATTTTGGATATGCAGTTGCGCCGCCTGGCCGCGCTCGAACGCTGGAAGATCGAGGAGGAACACAAGCAGGTTTCGGAGACGATCAAATATCTCGAAGATTTGCTCGCCAACCCGAGGAAGATTCTGGCGCTGATCAAGGATGATATGACTGAAGTCGCCGAGAAATATGGAGACGACCGCCGGACGAAGATCGCCGCCGAGGCGAAGGAAAATATTCATGACGAAGACCTGGTGCCGGACGAATCGGTTCTGATCAGCCTGACCGAGCGCGGATATGTCAAGCGCGTGGCGGCGTCGGCGTTCCGTCAGCAGAGCAGGGGCGGGCGCGGGGTGAAAGGTCACGCCACAAAAGACGAGGACGAGGTGGTGATGCTTATCCCGGCTCGCAGTCTCGATACGATGCTGTTCTTCACCGATAAAGGCAAGGTATATTCCGAGAAGGTGTATCAAATCCCCGACCTGGACCGCGCCACGAAGGGAATCCCGCTGGTGAACATCCTCGCGCTGGGACCGAACGAAAAGGTCACAGCCGCCATGTCCATCCGCGAGTTTTCGCCGACGCAGTTCTGCATGATGATGACGGCGAGGGGTCGCATCAAGCGCGTTTCGATGGAGGAATTTGAATCGGTGCGCCCCTCCGGTTTGATTGCCGTCAACCTCGATGAAGGCGATACCTTGGGCTGGGCGCGGCTGACCTCCGGCAGGGATGAGATCATCATTGTCACCGAGAACGGGCAGGCATTACGCTTCGGCGAAGATAAAGTCCGCGCGATGGGGCGGGCGGCGGCGGGCGTGCAGGGAATCAAACTGAAGAAGGATGATGTCGTCACCAGCATGGACGTGGTCGAAAAGGACGCCGCGCTTCTGGTCGTGACGTCCGGCGGTTTCGGCAAGCAAACTCCCTTGAAGGAATATTCCCCGAAGGGACGCGCCACGAACGGCATTGCCACCATTGACCAGAAGGCGCTGAAGGAGATCGGCAGGATCGCCGCCGCGAGAGTGATTCAAAAAGACGACGACCTGACGATCATGACCGCCAACGGGGTGGCGATCCGCCTTAAGGTGAAGGATGTCAAGCAATCGGGACGGGCGACGAGGGGAGTCCACCTGATCAAGCCGCAGGAGGGCGACAGCGTGGCGTCCATTGCGCGCATCACCGCCGAGGATTTGAAGAAGGCCGGGGCGCAAATGGAAGTTCAGGAAGCGGAAGCCCAGCCGAAACTGGTGTAATCAAAAACGGGCGAAGGAGTTTCTCCTTTGCCCGTTTTTATTTCCCTCGCGTAGCGGATGTTGGAGAACGTCCGCTGGGAATCTAGAAACCTATCCTCCCCGTCGCGAACAGGCAAAGAAACCCGATCACGCAGGTGGCAAGCATCAACAGAAATACGATCACGAAACGCTGGATGGATGTCATGCCCAGAAATCTTTTCGAACGCGGGCGCGACGCGGCGGTATTCGCCGCGGGCTGGTAGATCGCCTGCGATTCTTCTTCGTATTGTTTTGCGGCGTCATTTCGGAGATCGTCAAACATGGAAACCTCGGTTTTTGCGAAGTATATCACGCGGACGGGCGCAAACTCACGTCCCCGAAGCGGACGCTTACGATTTTGTCATGCTCGTCGCGCACGCGCAGGCTTCCGTCCGAATCCAATCCATCCAAAATCCCGGATATGCGCTCGTCGTCCCCCGCGCGGATTTGAACAACCTCGCCGCGAAACGCCAGCCTTTCCTGCCACGCCTCGATAAAACCGTCGCCGTCCATTTGGTTGCGCCATTTCGCCAGCGCCTCCAGCGTCAAAAAAATGAACTCCTCCCGCTTTGGCGCATGGCCGAGTTCATCCTCCAAACTTGTCGCTGGAAAGCGAAGCGATTCAACGGGCGGCAAGGATTCCCTGCTCGTGTTGATGCCCATGCCGATGATGAGAGAATCCGCCTCGCCGCCGGACCAGACGGTTTCCACGAGAATCCCCGCGACTTTTTTCCCGCCCAAAAGAATATCGTTGGGCCACTTGATTTTGGGAGACAGACCAAGCGTCAGACAGGCGTCAGAGATTGAGAGGGCCGCCAGGCCCACAGTCCGCGAGAGATGCGGGCGCATGGGCGCGGAGGGGCGCAGGATCAAACTCATCGCAATGGCGCTTCCTTTTGGGGTGAACCATTTTCTATCCAATCGCCCGCGCCCATGCGTTTGTTCATCCGCCACGACGAGCGAGAAATCCTTCGCGCCTTCGGTCGCCCACGCCAGCGCTTCGTCGTTGGTCGAGCCGACAGAGTCGAACCAGCGCAAGCCGCCGGGGTTTAGTTTTGCAAGTTGTTTTTTGAGGGTGGATTGGTTCATGAAGCAAGAGACCTGATAGATTTTTAAAACCTGTCAGGTCTTCGTTGTTACTGAACAATATCGTACGGATTGATGTTCGAACCGCCGACGCGGATCTCGAAATGCAAATGCGCGCCGAAGGAATTCCCCGTATTGCCCGAAAGACCGATGACCGCGCCCTGACCGACAGTCTGACATTGCGAAACGAGTATCGCGCTTAAGTGGGCGTAGACGGTCACATAATTATTGCCGTGGTCAATCTGCACCACGTTGCCGTAGCCGTAATTCCAGCCGCCCGCCGCCATGGTGACGACGCCCGTGCCAGCCGCGTAAACGTTCGAACCTTCGGGCGCGTCTATATCAATGCCGAGATGACCGGGACCATAGGCGTTGCCCGAAAGCGTGTGACTGTCCGCGGGCCAGCCGAAGCCGGCGCCGACCGGTCCGCCGCCGCAGACGTTCGCCGCGTTGGCGCCGCCTGTGCCGGTGTTTGCGCCGCGCGCCGCAGTCGCCAGGTCCGCCGCCCAGTTGCGCAGTTCGCGCGAACCGCCGGGGATGAATACAGTCGCGCCGGGTTCGATCTTCGGGTCGGTCAAATCAATTTCATTGCCGGGGAAGTTGACGATGTCATCCGGCTCGGCAAAATATTTCTTCGCAATCGCCTCGAACGTGTCGCCGTCCTTCCATTGATAGTACAAACCGTCTTCGGGCGGGATCTGTAATTCCATGCCGGGGCGCAGGCTGTGCGGGTTGTCGTCCAGTTGTTCGTTGACGTACAGGATGGTCTCGGATTTTATCTTGTACAGTTCCGCGATGCGATACATCGAGTCGCCGCGCGCCACGCGATAAAGTTCCGGTTTGTAACGCGGACGTTGGGGGATGTTGGTCTTGACCTGCAATTTGCGGAAGATGGAAGGAAGGACTCCGCCTCCCTCCGCGCCCGCGCCGGGTTGCGGGACTTGGGGCGTTCCCCCCGCTGACGCTTCTTCTGTCGCCGCCGGGACGTTGACAATGACGGGCGGAAGCGTACTCTTATAGTACAACGTTCCCCCAAGCAATGCGACCACCAGCGCGGCCGTCGCCGACCAACTCACGACGGTGAATCGATCCGGCGATTTCTTTTCCTTGCGCGGAGTCGTGGCCGGTTCGTTTATTGCGGAAACGGGCTGGGGCTGTTCTTCCTGTGCCTCTGCCTGTTTCTTCTTCGCGGGGAGGAGCGATTTAATTCTTTCGAGGAGGTTCATTATTGACATTAAAACGCAGGTCACGCTTTCAGCGTGACAGTCACGCATCCTTGGTCAGATTTTCCAGAAATTCGATATTGTTCTTCGATCTTTCGAGGCGCGTCAAAATGGCTTCGGTGGCGACGGACGGGTCCATGCCCGCGCCGGAGGGCTGCGGCGAGGTCATTTGCACGAACATGCGGCGCAATAACCAGACGCGCTGGAGCAGGTCGGGACCGAGGAGTAAGTCTTCGCGGCGGGTGGATGAGCGTTCGATGTCCACCGCCGGGAAGGTGCGGCGTTCCTGCAATTTGCGCGAGAGGTGCAGTTCCATGTTGCCGGTGCCTTTGAATTCTTCGTAGACCACGTCGTCGAGGCGGGAGCCGGTGTCCACCAGGCAGGTGGCGATGA
>CAADGT010000101.1 GCA_900696595.1 uncultured Chloroflexota bacterium | reverse complement strand
CGCGCGATGAATTACGTCAGCCTGGTGGGCGGGTCGGGCAAATCCGTCGTCCTGCGCGACGAGTTGACCGACGAAACCTTCGAGATCGAACCGAGGCTGGTCGTCAACGCCGCCGGTCCGTGGATTGACTTCGCCAATCACAGCCTGGGCGTGACCACCCGTTACATCGGCGGGACGAAAGGCTCGCATCTCGTTCTGGATCACCCCGAACTGCGGGCCGCCATCGGCGAGAACGAATTTTTCTTCGAGAACAAAGACGGGCGCATTGTGTTGATCTTCCCGCTTCAAGACCGCGTGTTGATCGGCACGTCGGACATCAAGATCGAACATCCCGACGAAGCGCAATGCACAGACGAAGAAGTGAATTACTTCCTCGAAATGACCGCGCGCGTTTTCCCGGATATAAAAATCGGGCGCGAGCATATCGTCTTCGCGTTTTCCGGCGTGCGGCCGCTGGCGGGCAGCGCCGCCAGGACCACCGGTCAATACAGCCGCGACCATCACATCGAAGTGTTGAGCGGCGACTGGACGAATTTGAACTTCCCGGTCTATTCGCTGGTGGGCGGCAAGTGGACGTCCTTCCGCGCGTTCTCCGAAGAAGTGACGGATAAGGCGCTGCAACATCTTGGAATAAAACGCAATAAAGACACGCGCGAACTCCCCATCGGCGGCGGCAGAAATTACCCGCGCAACGCGGAGGAACGCAATAAATACATCAACGGTCTGGCCGCGTGGACGGGGCTTCCGCGCGAACGCCTTGAGATTCTATTTCAACGCTACGGTGCGCGCGCCGAGTCCGTCGCCGAATTTATGAAACTTGCCGAAGACTCTCCGTTGAAAAGCCTGCCCGATTTCACAAGGCGCGAAATCCTTTTTCTCATTCAATATGAGAAGGCGGAACATCTCGACGACCTGCTCCTGCGCCGCGCCATGCTCGCCATGCTGGGCAGGCTCACGCGCAAATCCGTGATCGAGATCAACGAATTATTGGGGGATGCGCGCGGCTGGAACGCGGAGCGGAAAAACGCCGAGGCGGAGAGAACGCTCCGGATTTTGGAGAGCAGGCATCGGGTCCGGTTGTGAGCCGCGCCGAAGGGGCGGGAGGCGCGTGGTAGAATCCCGTTAATGTCTCCCCGAAAAAAATCCAAACTTCAAATAGACCTCGTCATCCCCGTTTATAACGAAGTGGAAGCGATTTTGAGGACTCATGCGGATCTGCGCCTCGTTGTGGATGCGCTTCCGCACGATTTTCGATTCATCTATGTGGACGACGGCTCGACCGACGGGACGGCGGATACGCTTCGAGGAATTTCGGACGACGACCGGAGGGTGACCGCCCTCACCCTCAGCCGAAACTTTGGTCACCAGTCCGCGCTGACCGCCGGGATGGACGCTTCGCGGGGCGACATCATGATCTCGCTCGACGCGGACGGGCAACACCCCCCGGCGCTGATTCCGAAAATGATCGAATTGATTCAAAGCGGATATGACATTGTGCAGGGACAGCGCATCGAAGACGGGCGCGGCGCGTCGTTCAAAAAACTCACCTCGAACTTTTTTTACTGGTTGATCAACCGCATCAGCGGCACGCAGGTCATGGCGGGCGCGGCCGACTTTCGCGCGCTTTCACGAACCGCATTGGACGGAGTCCGTTCGATGAGGGAGTATCATCGCTTTCTGCGCGGCATGGTGGCATGGATGGGCTACGACAGCGTCATCCTGCCCTATCACGAGCCGGAGCGGGTTGCGGGCAGATCGAAATATTCGCTCGGCAAAATGACCCGCCTTGCGTCGGACGCGGTCTTTTCGTTTTCGCTTGCGCCGCTTTATATCGGCTTGAGCGCGGGTTTTCTTTTTTTCATCCTCGCCTGCGGGCAGTTGGCGTGGGTCTTGTCCCTTTGGGCGACGAAAAATACCGCGCAGTTGGAACCCGGCTGGAGTTCGTTGATGGGCGTCCTGCTCATTGCCAGCGGAATCATCATGATCCTGCTTGGCTTTATCGGCGTGTATGTCGGTTATATCTTTCAGGAAGTCAAACGCCGCCCGATCTATCTTATAAAGGGGAAGCCTCAACATGATGGAGAGTAGACCGAAATATTTTCATATCACCCTTCTTCGGCATGGAGAGTCGGTCGGCAACGCCGAGTCGCGCTGGCAGGGGCAGACCGATTTTCCGCTGACGGATCGCGGGCGGGAACAGGCGCGGGCGTTGGCGCAGCGTTGGACGCGCGAGAGGGCGAAGTTCGATTTCGTCATTTCCAGCCCGCTTTCGCGCGCGAGTGAGACGGCGGAGATCGTTGCCTCACAACTCGGCTTGATGGTCGAGTACGACCCGCTCTGGCTGGAGCGCGATAACGGCGAATTTGCCGGGCTGACCCCGCAGGAAGTGCGCAATAATTTTACGCACCCTGAATTCACCACGCCCTACGACCCGGTCGGCATGGACGGCGAAGGGGATTGGGAGTTGTTCCTGCGCGCGGGCAAGGCGTTGCATGACCTGCTCAAACGCGAACCGGCGCGTTACCTCATTGTTTCTCACGGCGGCTTGTTGAATCAGTTGATGCACGCCGTCATGGGCATCATCCCGCAGGCGCACAACTCCGGCGCGAGTTTCCGCTTCAACAACACCGCCTTTGCGGAATTGACGTATCATCCGCGCCAGCACCGCTGGGTTGTGGATAAACTCAACGACCACGCGCATTGGGGGGATGCGGAGTCGGAGAGACATTCGTAATGCGTAATTGGTAATTGGCAAATCGTAATTGGTAATTCGCAACTTGCAACTCGTATCTTGTAACTCGTATCTTGTAACTCGTATCTTGTTACCCACATCTCGTAAATCAACAATTGGAAATCGAAAATCCCCCATGACCCTTCCTCCCTCACTATCTTCGGAAATGAAATTTCTCGTCCTCGGCGTGGGCGCGATCGGCACATACATTGGCGGCTCGCTTGTGCTGGCGGGGTATCCGGTCGTCTTCGTCGAGCAACCGAAGATGGTGGAGATGCTGCGGACGAAAGGTCTGCGGCTCGATTTGACGGCGGATGAAAGAAGAGGGAGGAAAGAAGCGGATATCGTCGAACCGCGCTCTTTTGTGATCGTCCCATCGCTGGAGGAGGCGCTGAACTTCGGTCCCTTCGACGCGGGCATCTTCGCCCTCAAATCCTTCGATACCGCTTCGGCTCTCGAAACGCTGAAACCTTTTGCCGAAAAACTCCCGCCGTTTCTCTGCCTTTCCAACGGCGTGGACAATGAACCCATGATCGCAGACGCTCTCGGCGCGGATAAGGTCGTCTACGGCACGGTTACCACCGCCATCGGCCGGCGCGGACCCGGCGACATCGTCCTCGAAAAACTGCGCGGCGTGGGCGTGGCGGCGGGGCATCCGCTTTCGGAGAAACTGGCCGCCGCGCTGGATAAAGCCTGTCTCAAATGCAGGTTATACCCCGACGCGCCGGGCATGAAATGGTCGAAGATGCTCACCAACCTGATCGCCAACCCCGCCTCGGCGATTTTGAACATGACGGCGGCTGAAGTCTTCGCGGATAAACGCCTCTACAAACTTGAAATTGACATGCTGAAGGAATGTCTGGCTGTGATGCAAGCCATGAACATCGAAACGACCGACCTGCCCGGCACGCCGGTCAAAGCGCTGGCGTTTGCGACGAAACTTCCGCTCTGGCTCTCGAAACCCTTTCTCTCCAAAGCCGCAGGAGGCGGGCGCGGCGGCAAAATGCCCTCCTTTCACATAGATTTATATTCGGGACGCCCGCACAGCGAAGTGGAATACCTGCACGGGGCGGTCGTCCGCGAAGGAAAAACGCGCGGAATCCCGACGCCCGTCAATCAAGTCTTTACCGAAACGCTAATGGCGCTGACGAAGAAGGAAATTCCGCTCGAAGAATTTGTGGGCAAGCCGGAGAGGTTGCTGGAGGAGATGGGGGAGTAGAAATTGGAGAGTAGAGAGTAGAGAATAGAGAGTAGAGAATAGAGAGTAGAGAGTAGAGAATAGAGAATAGAGAGTAGAGAGTAGGGAGTAGAGAATAGAGAGTTGAAAGTTGAAAGGTTGAAGGTTGAAAGTTGGAGGTTGAAAGTTGGAGGTTGAAAGTTGAAAGTTGAAGGTTGAAGGTTGAAGGTGTTGCTTGTAGCCAACGCTCCGCACCCTGTACCCTGCACCCTGCACCCTGTACCCTGTACCCTGCAACCTGTAACCTGTAACCTGTAACCTGTAACCTGTAACCTGCCACCTGCAACCTGCACCCTGTAACCTGTAACCTGTAACCTGCACCCTGCCACCCATAACCCCATGATCCAACTCACCCCCCCCAATCCCAACGTCCAACTTCACCTGCCCAACGGCAAGACCCTCACCGCCCCGCGCGGCACGAAGGTTGGAGATTTCCTCTCCCTTGTCCGGGATGATTTCCCTGCGCCCATCGTAGCGGCGATCATCAACAACGAGATTCACGAACTGACCTACCCGATCAAGGTCGAATCGAATTGCGCTCCCGTCACCATGGATACCGCCGACGGCGCGCGCATCTATCGCCGCTCGCTTGTTTTTCTGCTCGAAGCCGCCTTCTCCCGCTGTTTTCAGGAAGGCTACCTGATCGTGGACTATTCGGTCTCCTCTGGCGGATTCTATTGCGAGGTCAAGGAGCGCGAACCGCTCTCGCAAGACGAAATCTCCGCGCTCGAAGCCTACATGCGCGCACTGGTCAAGGAAGACCGCGCCTTCGAGCGTCGCGAAGCCCCCATTCAGGAAGCGATCGAATATTTTGCGACGCACGGCCATGAAGACAAATTGCGCCTGCTCAAACATCGCCGCAAGGAATATCTCACGCTCTATACCCTGGACGGACACATGGATTACATGCACGGCTACATGGTTCCCTCCACCGGCTGCCTGCAATGGTTCGCCTTCAAAAAAGTGGACGGCGGATTCATCATGCAATATCCGCGCCGCCACGCGCCGACCACCCTCGGCCCGCTGGGCGACTACCCCAAACTCATCCGCGCCTTCCGGCAATACGGCGACTGGCTCGAAACCCTGCGCATTGACAACGCCGGGGCGCTGAACGACGCCATCCAATCGGGCCGCGCCGACGAGATCGTGCTTGTCTCCGAGGCCTTGCACGAACAACATCTTTCCGAAATTGCCCAACAGATCGCGGAGAAAAAATCGCGCATCATCCTGATCGCGGGACCGTCATCCTCCGGCAAGACCACCACCTCGCGGCGGCTCGCCGTTCAACTGCTGGCGCGCGGCATCTCGCCCTACCCGCTCGAACTCGATAATTATTTCGTTGACCGCGACGCGACTCCGCTCGACGAAAACGGCGAACACGACTTTGAAGCGCTCGAAGCGCTGGACTTGAAGCGGCTGGCGGGCGACATCGAACAACTTATCGGCGGGGCGGAAGTCCAACTCCCAAGATACAATTTCAAGACCGGAAGAAGCGAGGAGGGGGACGCGATTCAACTGCGGGACGGGCAGCCGATCATCCTTGAAGGAATCCACGGGATGAACCCGCGCCTCATCCCCGACCATTGGGCGGATTCAGCGTTTCGGCTTTATGTCTCCGCCCTGACTCAGCTCAACCTCGATCGGCACAATCGCGTTTCGACGACCGACACGCGACTCATCCGCCGCATGGTGCGCGACGCGCGCGAACGCGGCTACCCGGCGCAGGCGACGCTCTCGCGCTGGGAGTCTGTCCGGCGCGGCGAGAAGCGCCATATTTTTCCGTATCAGGAAAATGCGGATGTGATGTTCAATTCGGCGCTGGTGTATGAACTTCCGGCGTTGAAGCCGCTCGTCGAACCTTTGCTGCGTCAGGTTTCTCACAACGCGCCGGAATACATCGAAGCCCGCCGCCTGCTGGCCTTCCTGGACTGGTTCCTGCCGCTGGACGCAAGCCTGATCCCGTCGAACTCCATCGTGCGCGAATTCTACGGCGGTTCGAGTTTGAAGGATTTTAAGATCTGGCGGGGGTGATGTGAAACGTAATGCGTGATGCGGAAGAAATCAGATATAACTGACACGCCCCTTCTCTTACTTCCAAAGTCTTCCTTTATACAAAATTCATTTTACTCGTTAATGATGGATGCGATTTCATCCATCACTCGAAAAATATCAATCGGTTTGCCTGGCGCGACTTCCTCTGTCTCGCCGGACTGGATGTGAACATGGTAGGGCGCGTTTTGGAGTTTTGGAAAATGCGGCGCGTTGTCCCAGCGGCGGATCAGGTTGCCGTTTTCGTCGAACCAGATACGTCACAAGCCGGATTTCATCGTTCGCGTTTTGTTCGATGAATTCGGAAAATTTCAAAACGCTTTTGTCTGTAAACAGGACACGGGCGCGCAAGTGTCCGTTATTCGACCTGTCCACCTCTTTCAAGACTTTCAGGTCCAAAACTGAAGAATCGGTCAGGATACGATCCTTGACCGATTCGAAATACCCGGCAATGTCCATTACCGCGTCTCGTCTGTAAGAAATTCCAGCCGTTTACGCAAATTTTCCGCCATTTGCGCCAGCGACGCCCATTCAACGTAATCCATACGGTCGTCGGTCACGCCTGCCTGCCATTGACGAAAAAAATCCTCCGTGGACATGCCGTACTGCCGTTCGAATTCGCCCATGTCTTTTTCCGTGGCTGCCAGGTCGGTCTGGAGTTGATGGACTTCAAAGTCCACGACTTTGTTCAATGTCCGTGCCGTGGCGTCGCTGACCTGCCCGTCTTCGTAAAGCTTCGCCAGTTTACTCACTTGTTTTGTATGGGTTGAAACGTGAACGGTCATTTTGTTTAGCCTTTCGATAGAGCCGCGAATCCTTTGCGCTTCTTATACAAAGTATAGCATGACCAGCGCTGTCGCTGCGCAAACGCCCCGCAGGCTGGCGTGGATGAGGGTTATTTTGTAAGAGGGAGGTAAATAATTTGCCCTTCAAGTTCGCCGTGATTGCAAGTTTCGGCGACGAACAAGATTTCCTCTACGGCAAGCCCAATGGATACTTTACGATTGACTTCGATAACGCCCGGCATGTATTTCCCGGCGCGTATACGCTCATACGCGTACTTTGTGATTGTCGCCACGTCATGGGTTAGCAGGATGCGATCTTCCTTTGCCGCCCATTCCAGGACAGTTGGGTCGCTGGCAGAGAATAAGCCCACATCCTGAACGCGGACGATGTCGAGATTGGGCTTGACGCGAAGCAACCCGCGAACAATTGTGTTGTTGAAATTTTCGTCTGCGACGAGGAAGAGCATGTTATTTTCTGCCGGTTTTGGAACGCGCCAGTAATCTTTCCCGAATCCCTGATGTATTCAATCTTTCTTCGTTGAATTTCCTGATCTCTTTGGCTTGTTTTGCGCGGCGCTTCAAGTAGGCGTCCACCTGTTTTTTCTGGCGCAGATAATAGCCGATGACGGAATATATATCCGCCAGCGGCACGGACGGATATTGATGCGCAATTTCCTCTGCGGTCGCGCCGTCATTGAATGCGCCTACGATGGTATCGAGCGTCACCCGCGTTTTACTGACGAGGATGGCGCCGTCCTTGTTCATTTTTATGGGAACAATTTCCCTGACGGTTGGAGCAACCATGGCTGATGCCTCTTTATAATATCAAGTATAGCATGACGAACGCGATGAGCGCCCCGCATGCGCCGCACGCAAAATTGACCCAATCGTTATCCAGCCACTTCCAGCCGCGGATGTGGACAGTCTCCGCGCCGCAGGTGTGGAGCGGATGTTTCTCGGTTTCTTTGTGATCCTTCGGGCAGAAGTACATGGCTTGCACGGTTCCGCCGAGCAGAGAGTCGAACAGGGAGCCGGAAAGACCGGCGAGGGCGGTGGTAATTAGTAATTGGTAATTGGTAATTGATTGCTCAGGGTTCGCTATCAAGGAGTAACTTGTAACCTGTAACCCGTAACTTGTAACCTGTAACCCGTAACTTGCAACCTGTGGGTCGAGCAGAGCCGCAAGAATCCCAATCACCCCGGCGCCCGCCAGCGCGGCGAGCGTGCCGACCAGTGAGATTCCGCCAGAGGTTCCCTTTTCCACGGGTTTGGTTAAGTTCGTAATCATGCGCGGCGGATGTGGATTCAGCACGCCGAGTTCGGTCGCCCAGGTGTCGGCGTTGACGGCGGCCAGGGCGGCGGCGAATCCCAGCCAGGGCAGGGGAGAGGCGGGCAGGAAAAAATGCAGGGCGGCGAAGAGTGTCGCGACTCCCCCGTTGCCGAAGACCTGTCCCGCGTCTCGTTCGTGACCTTTGGAAAATTTCTCGTCCAGTCCTTGTTTGCGTTTTTTGAAGGCGCGGCTCAGACCGGATGAGGTGATGAAAAATGTCAGAAGAAGAACCGCCCACTGCCATCCGCCGACTCCGAAAATGACTGCGCCGGTCAGCGTTGCGGCCGCGGCTCCGCTTTTGCTCAGACTGCGGGCTTTGTACGCCAGAAAAGCGATAATAAGGGCGAGGAGAAAACCGAGGAGGAGTTGCATGGGGAAGGGGGAATGAAGAATGGAGAATGAAGAATGGAGAATGGAGAAGGATGAATGATGAATGGAGAATGAAGAAGGATGAATGATGAATGATGAATGATGAAGAGTTGTACGAACAAACAACCTTGTAACTTATAACCTGCAACCTGCAACCTGCAACCTGCAACCTGTAACCTGCAACCTGCAACCTGTAACCTGTAACCTGTAACCTGCAACCTGTAACCTGCAACCTGTAACCTGCAACCTGCAACCTGCAACCTGTAACCTGTAACCTGCAACCTGCAACCTGCAACCTGCAACCTGTAACCTGCAACCTGCAACCTGCAACCTGCAACCTGTAACTTATAACCTGCAACTCACCCCCCCCTACACCGGCGTTGTCACAACAAATAGCACCGCCAGCAAAAACAGCAGACTGCTCAAGGCGCTCGATCCCCAGACGATGAAAGCCAGCGCGCGTTCGCGTTCCCAGCGGTAGAAATATAGACCGGCGATCCAGCCCGTCACCGCCAATAACAGACTGGCGACGGGGAATATGATCAACTGCGCGGACGGCACGGTTTGCAGTTCGCCGCCCAGGGTTTGCGACCCCAGCGCCACTTGCGGCGTGGAGGGGATGATCAGGCTTGCCCAGATGAACAGGCCGATGTTGAGAAAGAGCGCCGAAAGCCAAAGGTAACGGGCGACTCCGCTCTCCCAGGCTTGCGAGACGATGAAGGACGGGTAAACCGATTTCGCCTCGGTCGGGGCCAGGCTCCCCAGTTCGGTGGCGCGGGCAAAGGTTTGTGCCAGCGCGGCAGGGTCATCCGGCGAGATGGCGAAGACCCGTTTGGCGGTGGCGATCAGCAAAATTTTTTTTGCGTCCGAGGCGATGAATTCGACCGCGCCCAGATCGGGATGGCGGCGGATGCCGAGCAAGGCTCCGGGGAGGGG
>CAADGT010000100.1 GCA_900696595.1 uncultured Chloroflexota bacterium | reverse complement strand
GAATGGGGAATGGGGAAGATAGGAAGCGGCGCGAGTAGGAATACAAAGTAGACAGGCAGGCAACTCGCTTGTATACTTCGTTCACCCGCACCTTCAACCTTCAACCTGTAACCTTCAACCTTCAACCCTCAACCTTCAACCTTCAACATCCAACCTGATACCCCCCAAAGGACTCCCGCTTGGACCTTCAACAAGAACTCCACCGCCTTGTGGACGCCGCGAACGCGAAGAATATTCAACTGCGCGCCATCGGCGGGCTGGCGGTCGAAACGCATAACAGAAGCCGACATCCGCTCTTCAAGCGCGAGTATGCCGACCTGGATTTTTGCGTCCCGCTTAAACAGCGGCGGCAGTTTGAAGCCTTCATGCCGGAGATGGGCTATTCCCCGCATAAACAGTTCAACGTCCTCAACGGCGACCAGCGCCAGATCTATTACCACAACCCAACCGAGATGAAAGTGGATATTTTCGTCGGCCGCTTCGAGATGTGCCACAAGATTCCGCTCGAAGAACGCCTCGGCGCGGACCCGCTCACGATCCCGCTGGCGGAGTTGTTTTTCTCCAAGGCGCAGATCGTCGAACTTAACCGCAAGGACGCCCTCGACCTGACTTCGATTTTGCTGAACAACAAAACCGGCGACGGCGATCATGAAACCATCAACCTGTCCGTCATTGCCCAACTGGGCGGCGCGGATTGGGGGTTGTACAAAACCACCTCCATGAATCTCGACAAGATCGAAGAGATGTTGAAAAAGGGCGAAATTCTCCTGAACGACGAAGAGCAGACCCTCGTCGCCGGGCGCATCCACGACATCCGCAAAACCTTTGCCGACATGCCCAAATCCATTGCCTGGAAAATGCGCGATAAAGTCGGCGCGCGAGTCAAATGGTATCTCGAAGTGGAGGAGGTCCAACGATGAGAAAAATCCGGCTTGTGATTGCTGTGATTATTCTGTCCGCCTCCATTGCCCTTCTGGTTTGGGGATTTTTCCCCAACCCGCGCGAGACTCGCATTCAGAATATTTCCCCGAAGGAGATGCAGATCCCGACTCCTTCTTCGCTTCACTCCGACCCCGGGCGGCTCTTGTGAACCGACGCTCTGCCCTTCTTTCCGCTTTTATTGCCCTATGCGGACTCTTTCTGTTTGCCTGCACAATCGGCTCTTCAGAATCTCCTGCCCCCACATCGGCTCCCGTTGCGACAGAACCGCCCATCAGCCAGACCCCGGGCCCTGAAGAAGCCCTGCGTCCCGCCATCCCGGAGACACGCCGCCTGATTTTGGAATACCCGCCCAGGGTGCGGGCGGGCAACGAAAGCAACCTGATATCTCTGACCCTCGATGTGGATAATCTTGGAAAGATCACGCCAACCGCGCACTTTCCGGGAAACATCACGGAAGGAGGCGTGATTGAGATTCCCAACCTGTACGAAACGCACAACGTTACCGCCGAGGCGCAGTTTGACATCGCCGGGCTGGAGGTCAAACCGGGCGGGGTCACATTCCAGCCATTGAGGCAGGGCGAAGCCATCACTTTTTATTGGAGCCTGCGCGCGCAGGAAATTGGCACATATCGCGGAACGATCTGGCTGTACCTGAACTTCGAGGACCGCTCCAGCGGAGAAAAAAGCCGGGTTGCCGTATCCGCTCAAATTGTCGAGATCGAGGCGGTGGACTTCTTCGGCTTTTCGACCAACTTTGTACGGACTTCCGGCGTGGTGGGCTCGGTCCTGGGACTCATTGTGGGCTTTCCGTTCTTCGACGATGGCGTGAAATATTTGTGGGGCAGGCTCGCAAGGCGAAAGCGCAAGACCGGCAGGCCGCCGCGTAAAATGTGACAAACATCACCCGGAAAATTGACGGGCGCGGGGCGGAGCGGTTTGTCCTTTATGGTACAATGCAAAAGTTGCAGGAAATTTCCCTCGGAGAGATTAATTGATGAATGAGTGGATATATGTCGCCCTTTTTATCATTGTGGGGTTGATCATTCCCATCGGCGCAATTTTGGCTGGTTTTATTTTCGGTCCCAAGAAACCCAACCCTGTAAAACAATCCACCTACGAATGCGGCATCGAGCCGGTCGGCGAGGCGTGGATGCAGTTCAAGGCGCAGTATTACATCTTTGTGCTGGTCTTCCTCGTCTTCGATGTGGAGGCGGTTTTTCTGTTTCCCTGGGCGGTTAAACTTGGGCATCTCGGTCTGTACGCCGTGATCGAAGGAATTATTTTTGTGGCGATCCTTGTTGTGGGTTTGGTTTATACCTGGCGCAAGGGGATGCTGGAATGGGCGTAGTCGCAATGAATTGAGAGAAGGCTGACGGGAGAAATCCTTTCAGCCTTTTCTTTGCGTAAACAAGGAAATTCTCCCTCATCCCCCAGCTCTTCCCCCGAAGGGGGAAGGGAGTTCCCTCTCCCTTTGGGAGAGGGCTAGGGTGAGGGACAGGAGCGATGTATGAATTTTTGGAATGACCCTTTGAAAGTCGCCGCGGACTGGCTGGAGGGAATCTTTACCGGCTGGGGCATGGACGCCGTCGCCGCGCATGTGCTGACCGTTTTCCTCGGCGTGTTTCTGATGATCGTCATCCTGATGGTCGTGGACGTTTTCCTCGTCTGGATCGAGCGCAAAGTGGTGGCGCGTTTTCAGGACCGGCTTGGTCCCAACCGCGTGGGCCCCTTCGGTTTGTTTCACCCGTTCGCGGACATTGTCAAACTGATCATCAAGGAAGACACAACCCCCGGCGACGCAGACAAGCCGGTCTACAACATTGCGCCGATCCTTTCGATGATGTCGGTCTTGATTTTATGGGCGGTGGTTCCTCTTGCGCCGGTCATGCTTGGCACGGATTTAAACGTCGGCGTGCTGTTCATCATTGCGGCGGGAGCCATCGGCGCGCTTTCGATCATCATGGCGGGTTGGGGTTCGAATAATAAATTCGCGCTGATCGGCGGCTTTCGCCAGGTGGCGGTGATGATTTCATTCGAAATCCCGATGCTGACCATGTTGATGATCCCCGTCGTCTTCGCGCAGTCCATGAATATGAACGCCATCATTCAGGGGCAGTCCGTGTGGTACGTTGTCCTCTCTCCGCTGGGCGCGTTGATCTTCCTGACCGCCGCCATCGCCGAGCTGGGGCGCGCGCCCTTCGACCTCGCGGAAGGCGAATCGGAACTGGTCTCCGGCTACAACATTGAATATTCCGGCATGAAGTTCGGCATGTTTTACGCGGGCGAACTGCTCCACGCCTTCACCTTCGGCGGCTTTTGGGCGATTCTTTTCTTCGGCGGTTATCGCTTCTTTGGGCTGGAGCAGGTCAGCCCGATCTTCGCCGTGTTGATTTTGCTGGTCAAAGCCCTGGTCGGCTACTGGGTCATCATGTGGGTTAAATACACCATGATGCGCATTCGCATTGATCAGATGCTCTCCTTTAACTGGAAATTTCTCACGCCTTTGGCTTTTGCCCTTCTTCTGGTCACGGCTCTGATGAACGCGCTTCTTTCCTCCGCCCCGGTCTGGCTCTACGCCCTCGGCATGTTCCTCGCGAATATCGTCACCGCCTGGGTCGCGCTGGAGATCGCCCGTTCCGCGACGAAGCAGGAACGCGAAAGGGCGGAGGGACCGCAAAAAACAGCGGAGGCGCGTCACTAATTACCGATTGCCAATCTCCGACATTTCGAGATTGGCAATTGGAGATTGGTAATTGAAACTTATGACAGCACAACAAATCATCTTCATTGTAGTTGCCGCGTTCACCCTCGTTTCGGCGTTGAGGGTGGCCACAGCCCGCAACATTGTCCACGCCGCGTTTTGGCTGGTCGCCGCCCTGTTCGGCGTGGCGGCCGTCTACGCCCTGCTGAACGCGAACTTCATCGCCGTCGTTCAGGTGGTCGTGTATATCGGCGCGATCGCCATTCTCTTCATCTTCGCGGTCATGCTCACCCGCAGGGATATGCGCGACGCCAGTCCGCAGTTGAATCGCAACTGGCCGCTGGGCGCGATTGTGGCGGCTTTGACCGCCGCCGGGCTGATTGCCCTGCTTCGCGGCTGGGACGGTTTTACGCGGAGCGCCGCCGATCTTCCGGCGGATTTTGGCGCGACAAGCGTCAACCTGCTTGGCGAGGCGCTGGTCTCGCCGGAGGCGTACGTCCTGCCGTTCGAGGTCGCATCCGTGCTTTTGCTGGCGGCTTTGGTCGGCGCGGTTTTTGTGGCGTTCAATAAAAAATTGGGAGGCGGGAAATGATTCCTTTATCCTGGTATTTGATTTTTGCCGCGGTATTGTTTGGCATTGGATTATTTACCGCGCTCTCGCGGCGTAACAGCGTCGCCATTTTGCTTGGCATCGAATTAATGCTCAACGCCGTGAACGTCAACCTGGTTTCGTTCTGGCGCTACGGCGATGTGATGAACATGTCGGGGCAGGTGTTTTCCGTGATCGTCTTTGCCGTGACTGCCGCCGAAGTTTCGGTCGGGCTGGCGCTGGTCATCTCCGCCTACCGCCGCCGCAACACGGTGATCGCGAACGATTTGGATATGATGAAGTTTTAG